>NZ_JBSGUW010000006.1:151478-203063 GCF_053608125.1 Isoptericola sp. NPDC055063
TAGAAACGTCCCCGTTCGTGGGACCCCGCGATTGCCGCGTTCTCGAGGGCGAAACCGTCGAACGTGGCGACCCTGCCTCTCCCCGCCGCGCCCCGCGGCGGTGACCCGCGCCGCGGCGCGAGGGGCGTGCGGAGTGCTGCAGGCGGCGCGCGGAGGCGGTGAGGGGAGCTACGGGCAGCGCGCGGAGGTGGTGAGGGGCTACGGGCAGCGACTGGAGGAGGCGAGGGGAGGCGCGGGCAGGCTGCGCGCCGGGAGGAGGGCGCGGCCGGGCCGGACGGGCTGGCGTGCGGAACGAGACACGCGCGCCGCCCTCACCCGCCTCGCGGCCCCTCAGGGGCACACTGACCTGGGTGGACACCGATCCTGACCTGCCGCCGCTGCCGGCGCAGCTCGACGAGGCGCTGGCCCGCTTCGACGAGTTTCTCGAGGTCCAGCGAGGCCATTCGGCCCACACGCGCCGGGCCTATCGGGCGGACGTGGGTTCGCTGCTGCGGTACGCCGTGCGCCACGGGGTGACGGACCTTCCCGGCGTGGACGTGGCGATGCTGCGCGGCTGGCTCGCCACGCAGGCCGAGCGCGGGCTGGCGCGGGCCACGATCGCCCGGCGCGGCGCCGCGGCCCGCACGTTCCTGCGCTGGGCCTACCGAGTGGGCCTGGTGGCCGGCGACCCGACTGCTCGCCTCGCCAGTCCGAAGGTGCCCCGCACGCTGCCGACGGTGCTCAGCGCGGAGGCCGCGTCGGCGCTGCTCGACGCCGCACGCGAGACCGCGCACGCCGCGGAGCCCGACGACCGACCCGCGGCGCTGCGCGCCTGGGCGGCGGCGGAGCTGCTGTACGGGAGCGGGATCCGGGTCGGCGAGCTCGTCCAGGTGGACGTCCCGGCCGTCGACCTCACCGAGCGGCTCGTGCGGGTGCTGGGCAAGGGCGGCAAGGAACGGGTCGTGCCCTTCGGGGTGCCCGCGGCGCGCGCCGTGTCGGAGTGGCTCGCGTCCGGCCGGCCGGCGCTCGTTCGGCCGGGCTCCGGTGCCGCGCTCCTGCTCGGCGCGCGCGGCGGACGGTGGGGGCAGCGTCAGGTCCGCGACGCGGTGCACCTGCTGGCCGCGAAGGCCGGGGTCGAGGACGTCGCCCCGCACGCGCTGCGGCACTCGGCGGCCACCCACCTGCTGCAGGGCGGGTCCGACCTGCGGTCCGTGCAGGAGGTCTTGGGGCACTCGGACCTCGGCACCACCCAGCGGTACACCCACGTGGACGACGAACGTCTCCGCAAGGTGTTCGTGCAGGCCTTCCCCCGCGCCTGACCGGGCGCCCGAGCTCCCCCGCCGCCGCGCGCTCGTCCTACGCGCCGCGCCGGACCACCCGGTAGCGCAGCGACGTGCGGGCGCCGACGTCCTGGACGCTCACCTTCTCCAGAGTGGTGCCTGGCGGCACCGATCCCGGACCGTCGCCGAACAGGCGGACGCCCCCGCCGAACAGGACCGGCACGACGTCCACGGCCAGCTCGTCGACGAGCCCGCCGGCCATGAGCTGGCGGAACAGGTTCGCGCCGCCGATGAGGCTCACGTCGCGGTCGCCCGCCGCCTCGACCGCGCGCGAGACGGCCTCCTCGACCCCGCCCGTGACGAACGTGATCCAGAGCCGTTCGTTCCGCTTCGGCGCGACGGGCGGCGGCTCGTGCGTCACCACGAAGATCGGCACCTGGTACTCGTAGCCGTCCGCGTATCCGTCGGGGTCCTCGGCGAGGTCGTAGGTGCGGCGGCCCATGAGCACCGCGCCGGTCTCCTCCTGCAGCTGCTGCATGTACGCGGTGCTCTCGGGTGAGCCGAAGTCCGCGTACAGGGCTCCGAAGTTCCCGCCGGCGTCCTGCACGTACCCGTCCAGCGACACGGTCGCCCCCGCGATCACCTTGGCCATGACATCTCCCTCGTCGAGCGTGCGGTCGCGAGGAGAGACGGTCGCGCGGCGCCGTACTCATCTGTCCCGCCCTCACGGGCCGCCGGGGAGCAGGACGATCGGGGCGTCCTCGCCGACGAGCGCGAGCGGGTCCAGGTAGACCTCGCCGCGCAGCACGCCCCAGTGCAGGCACCCGGCAGGTGCGCAGTGCCCAGGGGTTCGGGCGAGCGAGCCGATCGTGTCGCCGCGGCTCACGGCGGTGCCGAGGTCGACCCCGGCTGTCACCGGCTCGAACGTCGACCGCAGGCCGCCGGCATGCGTGACCACGACGACCGGCTTGCCCGCGACCGAGCCGGCGAAGGACACGGTCCCGTCCGCCGGCGACCGCACGGGCTCGCCCACCGCCGCGGCGAGGTCGACGCCGCGGTGCCCGGCCTGCCATCGCTCGGCCGGCGGGTCGAACTCGTGCAGGACCGGACCCGGCACGGGGCGCGCCCAGCCGCCGCGCGGCGCCAGGTCGCCGGCCAGGTCGCCGGCCAGGTCGCCGGCCAGGTCGCCGGCCAGGTCGCCGGCCGCGTCGCCGGCCGCGTCGCCTGCGGGGTCGCCTGGGGGGTCGCCTGGGGCGCCTGGCCCCGCGCTCGCGGGGACGCCGGCGGGGCTGGTCGGCACAAGCGCGTGGCCCGCCGCTGCCGCCGGGACCATGGCCGTCGTCGTCGCGCCGACCGTGCCCGCCGCGTCGGTCACACGTGTCCACTCCGCCACGGAGCGCCCGGCGAGCTGCAGGCCGGTGCCGGTCGACCAGGTCGTGACGGGAGCACGGACGCCGCCCCGATTGCTGGCGCCCGCATCGAGGCCGCCCCCGACGACGACGGCCGCGGCGCCGAGCAGCAGCGCCAGCCCGGCGAGCAAGGCCACACGGGCGGCCCCGCGTGCTGCAGGCCAGCCCGGCACGGACGCGTCGGCCGGGGGCAGTGGCGTCGGCGACGAGGCGTGTGTCGGCGTGGAAGCGTGGGGTGGCGTGGAACCCGGAGCTCGTGGCGCGTTCGGGCGGGGGAACGGTGCGCCGGGGGCGGAAGTCATGCGGGCAGCCTGACCGGGCCCGGCCGGCGGTGGTGCGGCGGCGTTCGTCGCTGTGGACGAAGGTGTCCTGGGGGCAGGCTCCGATCCGGGCGATCGCTGGGGGACGGCGTCGGCGACGGGCAGCACCCGCGGGCGGCACCGGGTGTGACGAGGCCGGTCCGGGGAGCGCCGGATCGCCCCTTCCCGTCGGGTAGACTGGTGGGTGCGATCGGCTTGTGCCTCGCCCCCCGACCTCTCGGTGTTTCGTGTCCGTCCTCGACGGTCCCGGCCCGCCGACCGGGTGGTGCGGAACGAGCAGGTCGACATCGCGCGTCACGTACGCGCCCCGCGTCCCGGTCCGCCGGTCGCAGGGTGCGGCCGCGTCGGCAGCGGTCCGAGCCCGGTCTCCCGGGAGCGGTGCCGGCCCGGCGTGACGCCAGGGGTGGTGGGCCAGATGCCCGTCACCGACGAACCGAGTACCGCGACCGGACTCCTGCCGAGGGTGCAGGGCCGGTCGCCTGACGCGCGTGCCGCCCGGATGATCCGGCGCACGCGGCGAAAGGACGTGTCATGGCCGTCGTGACCATGCGCCAGCTCCTCGAGAGCGGTGTCCACTTCGGGCACCAGACCCGCCGTTGGAACCCGAAGATGAAGCGCTTCATCTTCACCGAGCGCAACGGCATCTACATCGTCGACCTCCAGCAGTCGCTGTCGTACATCGACCGCGCGTACGAGTTCGTCAAGGAGACCGTCGCCCACGGCGGCACCATCCTCTTCGTCGGCACCAAGAAGCAGGCGCAGGAGCCGGTGGCCGAGCAGGCCGCCCGCGTCGGCATGCCGTACGTGAACCACCGCTGGCTGGGCGGCATGCTCACCAACTTCACCACCGTGCACAAGCGCCTCCAGCGCCTCAAGGAGCTCGAGGAGATCGACTTCGACGACGTCGCCGGCTCCGCGCTGACGAAGAAGGAGCTCCTCGTCCTGCGCCGCGAGAAGGACAAGCTCGCGCGCACGCTGGGCGGCATCCGTGACATGGCCAAGACGCCGTCGGCGGTCTGGGTCGTGGACACTAACAAGGAGCACCTCGCCGTCAACGAGGCCCGCAAGCTGGGCATCCCCGTCGTCGCGATCCTCGACACCAACTGCGACCCCGACGTCGTCGACTACGCGATCCCGGGCAACGACGACGCGATCCGCTCCGTCACGCTGCTCACCCGCGTGATCGCGGACGCCGCGGCCGAGGGCCTCATGCAGCGCCACTCGGGCAAGAAGGGCGAGGCCGACCAGACCGCCGAGGCCGAGCCGCTGGCCGAGTGGGAGCGCGAGCTCCTGGCCGGTGCCGGCATGCTCGACGTCAAGAAGGCGCTCGACGAGGCCGACGGCAACGCCGAGCAGGCGATCGAGATCATCCGCAAGAAGGGCCTGGCGCGCGCCGCCAAGCGCGAGGGCAACGCGACCACCGAGGGCCTCGTGGCCGTCAAGGTCGAGGACGCCGCCGCCGGCCAGGTCGCCACGATGATCGAGCTCGACGCCGAGACGGACTTCGTCGTCAAGAACGCGACGTTCGTCGCGCTCGCCGACTCGGTGCTCGAGGCCGCCGCCGCCGCGGGTGCCACGGACGCCGAGTCCGCGCTCGCCGCCCCGGCCGCCGAGGGCACCGTCGCCGACGCGATCGCCGCGCAGGGTGCCACCCTGGGCGAGAAGATCGTGCTGCGCCGCGTGGCCCGCCTCGAGGCGCCGAAGGTCACGACCTACCTGCACAAGACCGCCAAGGACCTGCCGCCGTCGATCGGCGTGCTCGTCGCCACGGACGACGCGGCCGAGCCCGTCGCCAAGGACGTCGCGCAGCACATCGCGGCCCTGGCCCCGCGGTTCCTGTCCCGTGAGGACGTCCCGGCGGACGTCGTCGAGAAGGAGCGCGAGATCGCGCGCGAGGTTTCGATCGCCGAGGGCAAGCCCGAGGCCGCTCTGCCGAAGATCGTCGAGGGTCGCCTCAACGGCTTCTTCAAGGACGCGGTCCTCGTGGACCAGCCCCTGGCCAAGGACACGAAGACGACGGTCGCCAAGCACGTCGCCACCACCGGCGGCAACCTGCTGGGCTTCGTCCGCTTCCGCGTCGGCAGCTGACAGCCGCCTGCGTCCAGGCCCGACCGCACCGTGCGCGGTGCGGTCGGGCCTGTCGCATACCCACCCGCGCCGGCTGACGGGGCGGGATCCGGCGTCCGGTGCCAGGATGCGCGGAGGGTGACCACCTTCGGTCGGGCGGCGCGGGCCCGACCACGCCCGCGGCGTCGAGCGCCGCGCGGCGACGCAGGACATGCCGACGAGGCATGCGGAACAGACCGAGAGAGCGACGGTGACGCACGTGACCGAGACCAACCAGACCGAGCCGACCGCCGCGGCGGGCGAGGACGCACCGGCACGCCGGGTGCTGCTGAAGCTCTCCGGCGAGACCTTCGGCGGCGGCAGCGTGGGCCTGGCCACCGACGTCGTGCGCCGCATCGCCCAGGAGATCGGCGACGCCGTCCGCCAGGGCGTGCAGGTCGCGATCGTCTCCGGCGGGGGCAACTTCTTCCGCGGTGCCGAGCTGTCCCGGGCGGGCCTGGACCGTGCCCGCGCCGACTACATGGGCATGCTCGGCACGGTGATGAACTGCCTGGCGCTGCAGGACTTCCTGGAGCAGGACGGCGTGACCACCCGCGTGCAGACGGCGATCACCATGGGGCAGGTCGCGGAGCCGTACATCCCCCTGCGGGCGATCCGTCACCTCGAGAAGGGGCGCGTCGTGATCTTCGGCGCCGGGGCGGGCATGCCGTACTTCTCCACCGACACGGTGTCGGTGCAGCGCGCCCTGGAGACGCACTGCGACGAGGTCCTCATGGGCAAGAACGGTGTCGACGCCGTCTACTCCGCGGATCCGCGCACGAACCCGGACGCCGAGCGGCTCGAGCACCTGACCTACACCGACGCCCTGGTGCGCGGCCTGAACGTGATGGACGCGACCGCGCTCTCGCTGTGCCGGGACAACGACGTGCGCATGCGCGTCTTCGGCCTCGAGGAGCCGGGTAACGTGACCCGCGCGCTGCTGGGCGACAAGATCGGCACGCTGGTCACCACGCACTGACGCTGCGCGGTACCGAGCACGACCCACCGACGAGCACGACGAGCACGACGACGAGAATGGAGCACCGGTGATCGACGACACCCTCCTCGAGGCCGAGGAGAAGATGGACAGGGCGATCGAGGTCGCCAAGGAGGACTTCGCAGGCATCCGCACCGGCCGTGCGAACGCCGGCATGTTCTCGAAGATCACCGTGGACTACTACGGCGCGCCCACGCCGCTGCAGCAGCTCGCGTCGTTCAACATCCCGGACGCGCGCACGGTGCTCATCTCCCCGTTCGACAAGGGCTCGATGACGACGATCGAGAAGGCGCTCCGCGAGTCCGACCTCGGCGTCAACCCGTCGAACGACGGCAACGCGATCCGCATCGTCATGCCCGCCCTCACGGAGGAGCGCCGCCGCGACTACGTGAAGATGGCGAAGACGAAGGCGGAGGACGCCCGCATCTCCGTGCGCAACGTCCGCCGCAAGGCCAAGGAGGAGCTGGACCGCATCGTCAAGGACGGCGAGGCCGGCGAGGACGAGGTGGCCCGTGCCGAGAAGGAGCTGGAGTCGCTGACGAAGAAGCACGTCGACGCGATCGACGTGCTGCTCGCCGGCAAGGAGAGCGAGCTGCTCGAGGTCTGATGGTGACCCATCCCCTCGAACCGGGCGAGGACGCGTCCCCGCTCGATCCGGCCACCGGCGGTGCCACAGGCCCGACCTCGTCGCGCGCGGGCCGCAACCTGCCCGCGGCGATCACCGTCGGGGTGCTCCTGCTCCTCGGCGTGGCGGCGTCGCTGTGGTTCCGACCGGAGCCGTTCGTGGCGGTCGCGGCCGTCGCGGTGGGCGCGGCGCTCTGGGAGCTGCGCCAGGCGTTCGCGCGGCGCGACATCCGGCTGCCCATGCTCCCGCTCCTGGTGGGCGGCGTCGGCATGGTGGTCTCGGCATACACGTCGGGGCCCGAGGCGCTGCTGGTCGCGTACGTCCTGACGGTGGGTGCAGTGGTCGTCTGGCGGGTGCTGGACGGCCCGGGGCCGCAGGCCCTGCGCGACTCGGCGGCAGCCGTGTTCGCGGCGACGTACGTGCCGTTCCTCGCGGGCTTCGTGCTCCTGATGCTGGCGCAGCCGGACGGCGAGCTGCGCGTCGCGCTGTTCATCCTGCTCGCCGTCGCGAACGACACCGGCGGCTACATCGCCGGAGTGACGATGGGCCGCCACCCGCTGGCGCCCACCGTGAGCCCGAAGAAGACGTGGGAGGGCCTGGCGGGATCGGTCGTCCTCGCCACGGCGGTGGGCGTCGCGGGCGCGGTGCTCGCCCTCGGCGCCAGCCCGCTGCTCGGCGTCCTCCTCGGGGTCCTCACCGCGATCACGGCCACGGTGGGCGACCTCGCCGAGTCGCTCATCAAGCGCGACCTAGAATTGAAGGACATGGGTTCGCTGCTCCCGGGCCACGGGGGCGTGCTGGACCGCCTCGACTCGCTGGTCGTCACCGCACCGTTCGTGTACCTCGTGCTCACCATGGCGCCGTCCGGCGCCCTGTAAGGAACCTGTCATGCCCCCCACCCCCACCCGCGCGGCGACGTCCGGCACCGACCTCGGGATCCCCGCGGTCCGGCCGGGCGACGAGACCGCACCCCTCCCGCTGCAGATGGCGCCGCGCCGGCGGGGCAAGCCGCCGAAGCACTTCGCCGACCTCACGCCGGCGGAGCGCGTCGCGTCGATGGAGGCGATGGGGGAGAAGCCGTTCCGGGCCAAGCAGCTCGCCACGCACTACTTCCAGCACTACACGTCCGACCCGGAGCAGATGACCGACCTGCCGGCGAAGACGCGCGAGGCCATCGCGACCACGATGTTCCCGCCGCTCATCCGCCCCACACGCCGCCTCGAGGCCGACGGGGGCACGACGGTCAAGACGCTGTGGCACCTGTTCGACGACGCCAAGGTCGAGTCGGTGCTCATGCGCTACCCGCACCGGACCACGCTGTGCGTGTCGTCCCAGGCGGGCTGCGGCATGGCGTGCCCGTTCTGCGCGACGGGGCAGCTCGGCCTCACCCGCAACCTCTCGACGGCGGAGATCCTCGAGCAGGTGCGCGCCGCGAACCGGTCGCTCGCGGAGGGCGAGATCCCCGGCGGTCCCACGCGCCTGAACAACCTCGTGTTCATGGGCATGGGCGAGCCGCTGGCGAACCCGAAGGCGGTCTTCGAGACGGTGCGCGCGCTGGTCGCGCCGCAGCCCGAGGGTTTCGGCATGTCGGCGCGCAACATCACCGTCTCCACGGTGGGTCTGGTGCCCGCGATCGAGAAGCTGACGAAGCTCGAGATCCCGGTGACCCTGGCGCTCAGCCTGCACGCGCCCGACGACGACCTGCGCAGCGAGCTCGTGCCGATCAACACCCGCTGGAGCGTGGACGAGGCGCTCGACGCCGCCCGACGCTACTTCGAGGTCACGGGCCGCCGCGTGTCGATCGAGTACGCGCTCATCAAGGACATGAACGACCACGGCTGGCGCGCCGACCTGCTGGGGGAGAAGCTCAACGCCCGCGGTCGCGGCTGGGTGCACGTCAACCCCATCCCGCTCAACCCCACGCCCGGCTCGATCTGGACCGCGAGCGAGCGTGATGTCGAGGACGAGTTTGTGGCACGCTTGCGCGGGCACGGCATCCCCACCACGATCCGTGACACCCGCGGGAGCGACATCGACGGCGCCTGCGGGCAGCTGGCTGCGGAGGAGGACGAGTGAGCGCACTGTTCAGCACGGTGTCCGCGATGCGCACCGGGTACGACCGCGACGAGGTCGAGGACTTCTTCGACCACGCGCGGCAGGCCTACGAGGGACGCACCGCGGAGCCCCTGTCGCACGCCGACATCCAGGTGTCGACGTTCGACCTGGTGCGCGGCGGGTACGACACGCACGAGGTCGACGCGGCGCTGGACCGGCTGGAGGCGGCGTTCATCGCGCGCCAGCGCGCCGAGTACGTCGCGGCGCACGGGCAGGAGGCCTGGATGGCCGCCCTCGCCGACCGCGCCCGCACGATGTACGGGCGCCTGGGCCGGCCCGACGGCGAGAAGTTCGCCCCGGCGGAGCGTGGCGCTCAGGGTTACGACACCGACGACGTGGACGCGCTGTGCGACCGGCTCGTCGCGTACTTCGACCGCCAGGAGCCGCTGACGTCGTCCGAGATCCGCTCGGCCACGTTCAGCCGCGCCAAGGGCGCGGACGCGTACGCCGAGGGCCCGGTGGACCGGTTCTTCGCCCGCGCGATCGAGGTGCTGCTCGGGGTCGAGTGACCTCGGCACCCGCATCGACGCGCGCCCGCAGGGGCCGCCGACCTCCGGGTCGGCGGCCCCTGCGCAATTCGTGATGGCCTGGGCCGTCGTGGTGGCCGGCGTCAGCCCGCCGGCGACGACGCGGCGGCCGCCTCGGACAGCAGCGCGGCGTGCTCGGTGCGGGCGAGGAATTCGCGGATCGTGTCGCGGCTTCGGGTGAGGCAGGCGATGCGGTCCTCGATGCCGCCGAGCTCGCCGGCGAGCAGCTCCGCGACGGTCCGCGGGCAGGTGGGGTGGTCCTGCGCGCTCGCGTCCTCCATGTCGAGGAGCACCTTGACGAGCCGCGTGGGGATCCCGGCGCGGACCATGCCGGCGACCCGCCCCACCCGCTCGACGTCGGCGTCGCCGTAGTCGCGGTAGCCGTTCGCCGCCCGCTCGGCCGTCAGCAGCCCCTGCTGCTCGTAGTACCGCACCAGTCGCGGCGCCACCCCGGTGCGCCGCGCCACCTCGCCGATCCGCATGCCGGCCTCCCGCCGTCGCCCGCTCGCCCCGGGCCCCGCCGCGGGGGCCCTTGACATTGACATCGATGTCAAACTCTAGCGTCGGTGGCATGACGACACCACGCCCCACCGCCCTCGTCCCCGACCGGCTGCCGTGGCCCTCCCTCCTCGTCCTCGGGGCGGCGACCTTCGCGATGGTCACCGCCGAGATGCTGCCCACCGCGGTGCTGCCGCAGATGAGCTCCGGCCTCGGGGTGCCCGAGGCGCGGACCGGCCTGCTGGTGTCGGTCTGGGCCGCCGTCGTCGTGGTCGCGAGCTTCCCCCTGGTCCGCCTCGTGCGGGGCCGGGACCGGAGGGCGGTCATCGCCGTCGCGCTGACCGTGCTCGCGGCGTCGGCGGCGGCCACTTCGCTCGCCCCGTCGTACGGCGTGGCGGTGGGCGCCAGGCTCGCGGGCGCGGCCGCCGTCGGGCTCCTGTGGGCCAGCGCCAACGCGCACGTGGCCGATCTGGTGCCCGACCGCCTCCTCGCGCGGGCCGTCGCCGTGGTGCTCGGTGGCGCGACGCTCGGCATGGTGCTCGGGACCCCGGTCGCGAGCCTCGTGGCGCGCGCCGCGGGCTGGCGCGCCGCCTTCGGCGGGCTGGCCGTCCTCACGCTCGTGGTGGCCGTCGCCGTCCGCGCGCTGGTCGCCCGGTCCTCTGCGGCTCCCGTCCCCGTCGCCGCCCGCCCGGACGGGGTGCCGGGCGGTGCGCCGGGCCGGGTGCCGGGGGCCGGTCCGATGGTCGCGGTCACCGTGGTCGTGGGCGTCCTGCTCGTCGGGCACTACGGCGCCTACACCTTTGTGACGCGGATCGTCGAGTCCCCGGCGGCCGGGATCCCCGGCGGCGTAAGCGCCCTGCTCCTGCTCTTCGGCCTGGCGTCTGCCGCGGGGGTCGTGCTGGCGGGGCGGTACGGCGCACGGACCTCGCCCGGGCTCGCCGTCGCCGCGGGCGGGACGGCGCTCTCGCTCCTCGGCCTCGCGACCGTCGACGGGCGCCCGGCGCTCGGGGTCGCCGTCATCGTGGCCTGGGGCGTGAGCTCGGGCGCGCTGCCCCCGCTCGCGCAGACCCTGATCCTGCGGCTCGGCGGCCCGGCCCGGCGCGCCACGGCGGGCGCGCTCATCCCCGTCGTGTTCAACGGGGGGATCGCCGTGGGGGCGGCGGCCGCGTCCCTCGTCGTGGCGCGGGGAGGCGTGGACGCCCTGCCGGTTCCCGCGGCGGCGGTGGTCGCGGCGACGACGGTCGCGCTCGCTGTGGGCGCCTGCAGCTGGTCCGACCGCGCGCCGTCCGGCGGCGAGCCGCGGCGGCGGCCCGGTACTCCCGCCGTCGCCGCGTCTCCCCGGGCCGGGCGGTGACCTGAACGCGGTGCCGGGTCAGGAATGCCGGGTCAGGTGTGCCGGGTCAACAGTGCCGGGCCACCGGGCGGCCGGTGCCGGTGTTGAGGTAGGCGTCCGAGACCCAGTTGCTGCGGCCGATCCTGTACCAGAGGTTCGTGGTGCCGCGGCTGCCGGAGACCCACTGCCCGCGGGAGTAGCACAGGAGCGGTACCCGGGCCGTGTTGGCGGCGAGCCCCGTGCGCGCCCGCGCGGTGCTCGGCCCGGACCGGACGTTGAGGGTGCGCCCGTTCGTCACGACGATGCCGGTGCGGGCCGAGCCCTGCCACAGATATGTGACGTCGATCCAGGCGTTGCGCGGCAGGAGCAGGCCGTGACGGTACGTGCCGTCGGCGAGGTCGATGCCCGCGGGGTTGGTGACCTTGCGCCCGTACAGGTCCCGCCCGCCGTTGTACCCGAGCCGGTACGCGGCGGAGGCCTCCGGGGTGCCCTTGGGCAGGCTGCGCGCGGCGTGCCGCGTCGAGCTCCAGTAGTCGTCGACGCTGTTCCAGGGGCCGACGTCCCACACCGGCGCGTACTCGCAGCGGGTGCTGCCCGCCCGGCACACCCGGACGGAGTACGCGCCGGAGCCCTTCGGCGAGAGAGCGCGCCGTGAGGGGAGCGCGACGAAGTGGTCGTTCTTGCGGATCTTGTGCCCGTTGGCGGTGCGCTTGCCGACCAGACCTTCGCGGGTCGCGTAGATGCGGTGTGTCTCGCCGTCGCCGTCCGCTGCGGCCGGGGCGGCAGTGGCCACGACCGAGCCGGACACGAGGACGACGAGACCGGCAAGTGCCGCCACGGGCCTCTTACCGACTATCACGCGATAAGTACGCATGTTTGCGAACGTAACCGGCCTCACACCCGTCCGCGACCGGGCGCGGACGCCTGACGTCGGGAAGTCAAGCACCGGCGCGGGTGAAGTCTGGGCATCTCCGCGGCGTGTCGCCGGGCCCGCCGGACGGCGTCGCACACCACCGCACCGCCGCCGTCGCGCGCCTGGGATGATGGGCGACATGTCCGCCGACGCACCCCGCACCGTGACACTCCTCGGCTCCACCGGCTCGATCGGCACCCAGGCGATCGACGTCGTCCAGGCGCACTCAGGGAGGTTCCGGGTCGAGGCACTGAGCGCCGGCGGCTCGGACGTCGCGCTGCTCGCCGAGCAGGTCGCCGTCACGGGCGCGCGCGCGGTCGCCGTCGCCGACGCCGGGCGGGCGGAGGACCTGCGGACCGCGCTGGCCGACCGCCTTGGCCAGGGCGCCGCGGGCGTCGAGGTGCTCGCCGGCCCCGACGCGGCCACCGAGCTCGCCGGGCGCGGCAGCGACGTCGTGCTGAACGGCATCACCGGGTCCGTCGGCCTGCGCCCCACGCTCGCGGCGCTCGCGGCCGGCTCCACGCTGGCGCTGGCGAACAAGGAGTCGCTGGTGGTGGGCGGGTCACTCGTCAAGGCCGCGGCGGCCCCCGGGCAGATCGTGCCGGTGGACTCCGAGCACTCGGCGATGGCGCAGGCCCTGCGCAGCGGCGCGCGTGCCGAGGTGCGCCGGCTGATCCTCACGGCGTCGGGCGGACCGTTCCGCGGCCGCAGCCGCGACGACATCAAGAAGGCCACGGCCGAGGAGGCGCTCGCGCACCCGACGTGGTCGATGGGACCCGTCGTGACGGTCAACTCGGCCTCCCTGATGAACAAGGGGCTCGAGCTCATCGAGGCGCACCTGCTGTTCGACGTGCCGGCGGACGACATCACCGTCGTGGTGCACCCGCAGTCGGTGGTGCACTCGATGGTCGAGTTCCGCGACGGCTCCACGATCGCGCAGGCGTCGCCGCCGGACATGCGGCTGCCGATCGCCCTCGGCCTGTCCTGGCCCGAGCGGCTGGACGTCGTGTCGCCGCCCTGCGACTGGACGCAGGCGTCGTCGTGGACGTTCGAGCCGCTCGACGAGGCGATGTTCCCCGCCGTCGGGCTGGCACGCGCCGCCGTGGCCGCCTCGGCGACGCACCCCGCCGTCTACAACGCGGCGAACGAGCAGGGCGTCGCGGCGTTCCTGGCCGGGCGCATCGGCTTCCTCGACATCGTCGAGACGGTGGAACGGGTGCTGGGCGAGCATGACGGCGTGGCCGCCGCCGACGTCACGCTCGAGGGCGTCGAGGAGGTCGAGCGCTGGGCGCGGGAGCGCGCGGACGAGATCCTCGCGCGGTCCTGACGAACCCTGCACGCGCGCGGGCACGGGGCGGCACGGCGGGTGCTCCGAGGTGACCTAGGCTCGTGGCCGTGGATCAGATTCTCGCCTGGGTGGTCGGCATCGGCGTGATGGTGGTGGGCCTCGCCCTCTCCATCGGCCTGCACGAGCTGGGCCACATGGTGCCCGCCAAGAAGTTCGGTGTGCGCGTCAGCCAGTACATGGTGGGCTTCGGGCCCACGCTGTGGTCGCGCACGAAGGGCGAGACCGAGTACGGCGTCAAGGCGATCCCGCTGGGCGGCTACGTGCGCATGGTCGGCATGATGCCGCCCGCGCCGGAGGGCGCGCGCCGCCGCGACGGCTTCTTCGGGCAGGTGATCGCCGACGCGCGCGAGGCCTCGGTGAGCGAGATCCGCCCCGGCGAGGAGCACCGCGCGTTCTACCGCCTGTCCACGCCGAAGAAGCTCGTCGTCATGCTCGGCGGGCCCGTGATGAACCTGCTGATCGCCGTGGTGCTGACCTTCGTGATCCTCGTGGGGATCGGCGCGGCGACCATCACCACCACCGTCGGCTCCGTGACGGCGTGCGTCCCGGCGTCCACCACGGCCGAGGGCGCCCCCGTGTGCGGCGCCGGCGACCCGGCGTCGCCCGCCGCCGAGGCGGGGCTGCAGCCCGGCGACGAGATCGTGGAGTGGGACGGCACGGCCGTCACGTCGTGGGACCAGCTCTCGGGGATGATCGCGGACACGCCGGACCAGGAGGTCCCGGTGGTGGTGGAGCGCGACGGCGCGCAGGTGCCGCTGACCGTCACGACCGCGGACCGTCAGGTCCCCGTGACGGACGCGGACGGCGCCGCGAAGGTCGGCGCCGACGGGCAGCCCGTGACCGAGACCGCGGGCTTCCTCGGCGTGACGCCGACGCAGGAGTACACGCCGCTGCCGTTGTCCACCGTGCCCGAGGCCGTCTGGCAGCAGGTGTCCGGCACGGCCGCCATGGTCGTCACCCTGCCGGTCCGCGTCGCCGACGCGGCGGTGCAGGCCTTCACCGACGAGCCGCGGTCGCAGGACTCGGTCCAGTCCGTGGTGGGCGTGGGGCGCATGGCGGTCGACGTCGTCGAGGCGGACCAGCCGGTCGTCACGACGCTCCAGTACCTGCTGAGCATCCTCGCGGCGCTCAACGTGGCGCTCTTCGTCTTCAACCTCATCCCGCTGCTGCCGCTGGACGGCGGGCACGTGGTGAACGCGCTGTACGAGGGCGCCAAGCGCACCGTCGCGCGCGTGCGCGGCCTGCCGCTGCCCGGCCCGGCGGACGTGGCCCGGATGATGCCGGTGGCCTACGTGATGTTCGTGCTCCTGATCGGGACCGGCGCGATCCTCATCGTCGCCGACGTGGTCGACCCGGTCCGGCTGATGTAGCCCGCCCTCAGGACGCCTTGCCGGGAGGGGCGGTCGGCTTCGTCGACGGCGTGCTCCGGTTGTCCTGCGGGTCCGTGGGGCGGTTCGACGGGGTGGGCTTCGGGTCCTGCGTCGGCTTCGACGCCTGCGTGGGCAGAGTGCCGTTCCCCGTGGTGGGCGTGGGGGACGGCGTCGGCTCGTCCGTCGGGGAGGGCGTCGGGTCCTCGGACGGGGTCGTGGTCGGCGACGGCTCGCCGGTGGGCGTCGTCGGGTCGGCCGCCTCGTCGGAGGTCCGGACCACGTCGGTGCCGTCGGTGCCGGGCGGCGTGCTCGTCGGATCGCCCTTCGGCTCGTCGGCCGCGCCCGGCCCGCGGGTCTCGGCGGGGTCGGGGAGGAGTTGGTCGGACGGCACCCGGGCCGCCTCGAGCGCCGACGGGACGCTGGGTCGCTCGGGCAGCCCGGTCGGCCACACCCCGATGACGATGACGGCCGCCATGATGCCCCCGACCGCTGCCGCGCCGCCCCACCAGGCGGTCTCCCAGCTCGCCAGGCCGCGCCGGCGGCGGCGCGCGAGGTCGTCGGGCAGGTGGCTGCGCAGGGCCGCGATGCTGTTGGCGGGGGCGAGGAGGAACCCGATGCCCTGGAGGCACAGGAGCGCCCCCACGGCCACGGCGGAGACCGTGCCCTGGGCGATCGCCACCCCGCCCACCGTGACGGCCACCAGCCCCACGACGAGCTCCGTGAGGTTCGCGCGCAGCGCGTAGGCGGCGCTGAGCTCACCCCGCTGCTTCGGGGTGCGCAGGAATACGCCCTCGCGGGCGAACAGGCCGCGCACCGACGCCGACGCGACCACCCAGCCGAGCGCCACCCACAGGCCGAACGCGCCGAGGGCGTCCCGCCATCGCGCCCCGGAGCTGCGGCGGGTGAGGACGACGGCCCGGCTGAGGCCGAGGAGCACCAGCACCACGGTGCAGAGCACGAGCACGTCGGACAGCCGGCGCACCACGGTGCCCGTCCCGAGGACGGCGTCGGCCGCGCCGAGGAGCAGGAACCCGGTGAAGATCACCGAGGCGACGTCGCCGAACCACTGGAGGCCGCCCACCAGGTAGGCCCAGCGCTGGGCGAGGGTGAGACGGTTGGCGGCGGTGGGGCGGCCGGGCAGCAGCGAGCGCCAGTGCATGCGCAGGATCTGGATTCCGCCGAAGCACCAGCGGAAGCGCTGGCGCTTGAGGGCCTCGAACGTGAGCGGCATGACGCCGCGGCCGTACGAGCGGTCGACGTGCATGCCCCGGCCGCCGGCGCGCAGCAGGCGCAGCGAGAGCTCCGCGTCCTCGGTGATGCACCACTCGTCCCAGCCGCCCTGGCCCTCGAGCGCGGCGCGCCGGATGAGGCCCATGGTGCCGCCGAAGATCGCGCCGTTGCGCTCGTTGCGGGAGGCCTGCGAGACGTCGAAGAAGTAGCTGTAGGAGTAGTACAGGCGCCGGAAGTAGGCGGAGACGTCCCAGTCGCGGTAGTCCTGCGGGGTCTGCAGGAAGCTCAGCTCGGGGTCGGCGAACATCGGCGCGCAGTCGGCGAGGAAGTCCGGCTCCACCAGGTAGTCGGCGTCGATGATGCCGATGATCTCGGCCCGCGGGTCCATGTACCGCAGGGCCAGGTTCAGGGCGCCGCTCTTGAAGCCCTCGAGGTTCTCGACGTGCAGGAACTTCAGGCGGTCGTGCGTGGCGCAGAACGCCTCGACGGGGCGCCAGAGGGACTCGTCGGTGGTGTTGTTGTCGATGACGAGGATCTCGTAGGCGTCGTAGCGCTGGCGCAGCAGCTGTCGGAGGGTCGCCACGACCATGTCCGGCGGCTCGTCGTGGGTCGGCACGTGCAGGCTGACGAACGGCCGCGCGGACCCGGTGGCGGTGTGCCGCGGGTCGACCGACGCCGGCCACTGGCGGCGCGTGAGCACGTCGACGAACTCCCACAGGTGGCCCAGGCCGATGAGGGCGACGAAGGCCTCGACGAGCCAGAGCAGCCCGCTCGCGACCGCGGCCCCCGGCGCGAGCGACGCGGTGACCGTCCAGAGACCCGTGTAGGCGAGGAACGTCACGGAGGCGAGCACGCTGAGCGCCCAGGCGGTCAGCCCGCGCACCGCCCACGACCTGCCGGCCGGCCACCACGCGAGGACGGAGCCGCCGACGACGGCGGCGGCCACCCCGGCGCGCGCGGGCGGGGCGTCCAGGAGGGTGGCCAGCACCCCGGCGGCCAGGGCGAGCCCGAGGGCGACCGCGAGGACCGTGGCCGCCGGGCGGGGCTCGGCGTGCCGGCGACGGCGGCGTCGGCCGGTGACGAGCACCAGCGCGGTGGCGGGCAGCAGGAGGGCGACGGTGACCACGAGGATCAGCCCGAGGAGCGAGAGCACCGCGACAGAGTAGTGGACCGTACGGCGGCGCCCGGCCGTGTCCGCCACCTCCGACGACCGCCGCCCCGGTAGTGTCCACAGCGGCACCGTGCGTCGCGCCCGCGCGTCGTACCCGGAACGAGGAATGGGCCCGATGACCCGGCACAGCCGCCACACGCGCATCCTGGAGCTCGCCGCCGAGCGGGGCGAGGTCACCGTCGACGAGCTGGTCGCGGAGCTCGACACGTCGCCCGCGACGGTCCGCCGCGACCTCGTGGAGCTGGCCAGCCAGCAGCTGGTCACCCGCACCCGCGGAGGGGCGCGCACCACGGCGGTCGCCTACGACCTGCCCCTGCGCTACAAGACCGCGCGCCGGGCCGACGAGAAGCACCGGATCGCCGCGCACGCCGTGTCGCTGCTGCGGCCGGGCGACGTCGTCGGGCTCAACGGCGGCACCACGACGACGATGGTGGCCGAGGGCATCGCCACGGACCCCGACCTGCAGGGGCTGCGCGACGGCGAGCGCCTCACGGTCGTGACGAACGCGGTGAACATCGCCCACGACCTCACGGTCCGCTCGCACGTGCGCATCATCGTCACGGGCGGCACGGCGCGGACTCGCTCCTACGAGCTGGTGGGGCCCCTCGCGGTGCACACGCTCACCCAGGTGACGATCGACGTCGCCTTCCTCGGGGTGGACGCGCTCGACGCCGAGCACGGCGGCATGGCCTTCCACGAGGGGGAGGCGGAGATCAGCCGCCTCATGGGCCGCGCCGCCCGGCGCACGGTCGTCGTCGCGGACTCGACCAAGCTCGGCGAGCGCGCCCTGGCCCCGTTCGCCGACCCGGCCGCGATCAGCCTCGTCGTCACGACGACGGAGGCGGACCCGGAGCAGGTCGCCGCGCTCCGGGACGCAGGCATCGAGGTGGCCGTCGTCTGACGGCCGTCGTCGGCCTGCCCGCCGTCGTCAGTCGGCGCCGCCGCCGAGCAGGCGCAGCAGCCGCGCCACCTCGTCGGCGACGGCGTCGCGGGCCGGGCCCACGTACTTCCGTGGGTCGACCAGGCGCTCGTCGGCGTCCAGGCGCTCGCGCACCGCGCGGGTGAACACGCCGTTGAGGTGCGTGGAGACGTTGATCTTGGTCATCCCGGCGCGCACGGCGCGCACCAGCTCGTCGTCGGGGACTCCGGAGGAGCCGTGCAGCACCAGCGGCACGTCGACGGCCTCGCGGAGCCGGGCGATCCGGTCGAGGTCGAGCGCGGCGGTGCGGTCGGTCATCGCGTGCGACGACCCGACGGCGACGGCGAGCGCGTCCACGCCGGTGTCGGCGACGAACGCCGCGGCCTCACCCGGGTCGGTGCGCACCCCGGGGGCGTGCACGCCGTCCTTGCCGCCGACCTCGCCGAGCTCGGCCTCCACGAACACGCCCGCGGCGTGCGCGGCGCGCACCACCTCGGCCGTGGACGCGACGTTGTCGTCGTAGGACAGGGCGGACCCGTCGTACATCACCGACGAGAAACCGAGGTCGATCGCCTCGGCCACCAGGTCGCGGTCGTCCGCGTGGTCGAGGTGCACGGACACGGGGGCGTCCGTGGCGCGGGCGAGGGCGAGGCACGCCGACCCCACGGGCGCGAGCGACCCGTGGTAGCGGACGGCGTTCTGGCTCACCTGCAGGACGACGCCCGTGCCGACGCGCTCCGCGGCGGTCACGAACGCCTCGGCGTGCTCGAGCTGGACGACGTTGAACGCGCCCACCCCCCGGCCGGCGCCGCGGGCGGGGGACAGGAGGACGTCGGTGGTGACGAGGGGCACGGGTTTCTCGTTTCGGGGTCGGAGGTCGGAGGGCGGGTGTCGGGTGTGGGGGACGCGGCGCGGTCAGGAGACGGCGACCCGCGCGCGGAGCGTCGCGACGTCCGCGGGGTCGACGTCGCCCGCGACGGGCCGCAGCACGGCGGCGGCGGACACGGCGACGGCGAGCGCGAGCCGGTCGGCCCACGGCGTCGCCGGGCCGGGCCCGGCGAGGGCGACCGCCAGCGCGGCGGTCGCGGCGTCCCCGGCGCCCGTGGGGTTGCCGGCCAGCGGCGGCCCGGTGAGCCGGGCGCGGGCGGCCACGCGGGGCCGGCCGTCGCCGGGCGCGTAGGCCGTCATGCCGGCGGCGCCGTCGGTGACGACGACGTCCCCGGCGCCGAGGCCCTGGAGCAGCGCGACGGCGTCGGCCGGGTCCTCGCGGCCGGTGGCGTCGGCGAGCTCGGAGCGATTGGGCTTGAGCAGGTGGGCGCCGGCCTCGGCGGCCCAGCGCAGCGCGGGGCCGGAGGTGTCGACGACCACCCGGGCCCCCGTGCCGCGCGCGGCCGTGACCAGGTCCGCGAACCGGTCCCGCGAGGTCCCCGGCGGGAGCGAGCCGGAGACGGTGACGACGTCGCCCGGCTCGGTGGCGCGGGCGACGGCGTCGAGCAGCGCGGCCCACTCCGCGCCGGACAGCAGCGCGCCGGGCTCGTTGAGCACGGTGGGGTGCGCGCCGTCGGGCGCGGCGGGCACCACGGTGACGCTCTGCCGGGTGGGGCCGGAGACCGGAACGAGGAGGGCGTCCTGGCCGGCGGCGGCCAGGTCGTCGCGGACCGCGGCGCCGAGCGGCCCGCCCGCGGTGCCGACGGCGAGCGACGGGTGCCCGAGGGCGCGGGCGACGCGGGCCACGTTGACGCCCTTGCCGCCCGCGCGGGCCGTCGCGGTCCGCACGCGCAGGGACTCGCCGGGCACGAGCTCGTCGACCCCGTAGGTGACGTCCCAGGCCGGGTTGGGGGTCACAGCCACGACGCGGGTCACGGGCGGGCCCCCGGGACGGCCGACCAGGCCAGCAGCTCCGCGCCCCGCACGCCCGCCTCGGCGCCGAGCTGCGCGGGCACCACCCGGGGCACGGGGTGGTAGGTCAGCTGCCGGGCCGCGGCGGCGCGCAGCGGCACGAAGAGGTCGTCGCCGGCGCGGACGATCCCGCCGCCGACGACGACCAGCGGCAGGGCCAGCACGCGGACGAGGTCGGCGACCAGCCCGCCGAGCCGCTCGACGCCGTGGTCCCAGACCTGGCGCGCCACGTCGTCGCCCGTCCGGGCGCGCCGCAGCACCTCGGCCGACCCGCGCACCTCGGCGGCGCTCGCCCCGGTGCGCTCGCGGTAGTGGCGGGCGATGCCGGCGGCCGACGCGTCCGTCTCGGGGCAGCCGCGCCCTCCGCAGGCGCACGGGGTGCCGCCCTGCGGGCCGCCGTGCCCGACCTCGCCCGCGTACCCGCCGCCGGGGTAGGGCTCGCCGCGCAGCACCAGGGCCGCGGCGATCCCCGTCCCGACGGACAGGTAGGCGTGGTCGGGGGCGCCGCGGGACGCGCCCGCGCGCCACTCGGCGAGCGCGCCCGCGCGCACGTCGTGCCCGAAGCCGACCGGCAGCCCGGTGGCCTCCGCGACCAGGTCGCGGATCGGGAGGTCCACCCAGCCGAGGTTCTCCGCCTGCAGCACCAGCCCGCGCTCGTCGTCCACCGCGCCGGGGACGGCGAGGCCGGCGGCCGCGACCTCGCGCCCGGCGGGGGCGAGGTCGCGCAGGTCGCCGACGACGTCGAGGATCGAGCGGATCACGGCGTCGGGTCCCTGGTCCGCGCGGGTGGGGACGGTGCGCTGGTCGAGGACGCCGTCGCGGCCCGCGAGGACGGCCTTGACGTCCGTCCCGCCGACGTCGAGAGCGACGACGAGCGGTCCCGGCGGGACGTCGGCGGGTGCGCCGGTCATGACGCCGCGGGGTCCAGGACGACCGAGCGCGTGAGGTTGCGCGGGGCGTCCGGGTCGAGGCCCTGGTGCTCGGCGTTCGCGACGGCGAGGCGCTGCAGGCGCACGAGGGCGACCTGCGGGTCCTCGTCCAGGCGGACCGCGAGGGCCCCGGTGCGGGCGACGTCGTCGGCCAGGCCGGGCACCTCCTCGCCGAGGAGGAAGACGACGCTGGTGTCGTCCGCGACGGAGATCGGCCCGTGGCGGTAGTCCATCGACGGGTACGACTCGGCCCAGGCGAGTGACGCCTCGCGCATCTTCAGCGCGGCCTCGTTGGCGATGCCGACGGCGGGCCCGCGGCCGAGGAACACGTACTGGCGGCGGCCCACCCAGGTCTCGGGCAGCGGCTCGGCGACGGCGGGCTCGGCCGCGTCGGCGAGCGCCTCGAGGTCGTCGCCGAGGCCGGCGCGCAGCAGGCCGAGGGCGGAGGTGGCGAACCGCGTCTGCACGACCGAGGTCTCGTCGGCGAAGTCGAGCACGACGGCGTGGTCGGCCTCGGTGACGGCGGGGGAGTCGGGGTCGCCGACGATCGCGAGGGTGGGCTGGGTGCCGCGGACGCGGGCGAGCAGCTCGCGGATCTCCGTGGTGGTGCCGGAGCGGGTGACGGCGACGACCAGGTCGTAGCGGCGCCCGGCGGGGAACTCGCTGCCGGCGAAGGCGTCGGTCTCCCCGAGGCCGAGCTCCTCGCGCCGGGCGGCGTAGGCCTGCGCGACGAACCACGAGGTGCCGCAGCCGACGACGGCGACCCGGGCGCCGGCGGCGGGCAGCAGGTCGGCGCGCTCGCGCGCGACGGCCGCCGTGCGCCGCCAGATCTCCGGCTGGCTCGCGATCTCGGCGGTGACGTGGAATCCGGTCATGTCCCTGGCCCTCCTGGTGATTGCTTGAACATGATCAAGTCTGCCATGAAACGCGCACTAATGGTCGCAGCGACCTCGGGTGAACCGGCGCGCCCCATGGTCGGCGTGCGCAGCCGGTGCGCCGATCTCGTGCGCGTGCCGTCCCCGGGTGCGGTACCCGCGCCGGGACGCGCGATACTGGCACCGTGACTGCAGTGAACCTCGGCATGCCGACCCCGCCCGCTCCCACGCTGGCCCCTCGCCGGAAGTCCCGCAAGATCCAGGTGGGCAAGGTGGCCGTCGGTGGGGACGCGCCGATCAGCATCCAGTCGATGACCACCACCCCGACCACGGACATCAACGCGACCCTGCAGCAGATCGCGGAGCTGACCGCCGCGGGCTGCGACATCGTCCGCGTCGCCGTCCCGACGATCGACGACGCCGACGCGCTGCCGGCCATCGCGACGAAGTCCCAGATCCCCGTCATCGCGGACATCCACTTCCAGCCCAAGTACGTGTTCGCCGCGATCGACGCCGGCTGCGCCGCCGTCCGCGTGAACCCGGGCAACATCCGCAAGTTCGACGACCAGGTCAAGGAGATCGCCAAGGCGGCGTCCGACGCCGGGGTCTCGCTGCGGATCGGCGTCAACGCCGGCTCGCTCGACAAGCGCCTCCTGGAGAAGTACGGCAAGCCCACCGCGGAGGCCCTCGTGGAGTCCGCCGTGTGGGAGGCGAGCCTGTTCGAGGAGCACGGCTTCCACGACTTCAAGATCTCCGTCAAGCACAACGACCCCGTGGTCATGGTGCGCGCGTACGAGCTGCTCGCCCAGCGCGGCGACTGGCCGCTGCACCTCGGCGTCACCGAGGCGGGCCCCGCGTTCCAGGGCACGATCAAGTCGGCCACCGCGTTCGGCGCCCTGCTGAGCCAGGGCATCGGCGACACGATCCGCGTCTCCCTGTCGGCTCCCCCGGTCGAGGAGGTCAAGGTCGGCACGCAGATCCTGCAGGCGCTGAACCTGCGCCCCCGCAAGCTCGAGATCGTCTCGTGCCCGTCGTGCGGACGCGCCCAGGTGGACGTCTACACGCTCGCCGAGAAGGTCACCGCCGGCCTGGAGGGCATGACCGTGCCGCTGCGGGTCGCGGTCATGGGCTGCGTCGTCAACGGCCCGGGCGAGGCCCGCGAGGCCGACCTCGGCGTCGCGTCCGGCAACGGCAAGGGCCAGATCTTCGTCAAGGGCGAGGTCATCAAGACCGTGCCCGAGGCGATGATCGTTGAGACGCTCATCGAGGAGGCCATGCGCATCGCGGAGTCGATGCCCGCCCCGGAGAACGACGAGCAGGCCGGCGCTCCCGTGGTCTCGGTGAGCTGACGGCGCGGCGCCCGGTGCGACGGCGTCCGGCACGATGACGGTGGGGCCCACGGCGGCGAAGGGGGCGTGATGGGCGGCTGGCGACCGGCGGTACGCCCGCGCGGCGGGTCCGCGCGGGGGCTCGACGCGCGCCGGCCCCGCGCCCGGGTGCTCGGCCAGGGGGACCTCGTCGAGGCGCGCGCCCTGTGCGCCCTCGACCCGGTGACCTCGGTGCTCGCGGCCGCGCGGCTCGAGGCGGCCTCCCTCGCCGGCCTCGCCGCCGCCGGCGGGCAGGTCTGGGGTTTCCCCGCGACCGGCCCGCTCGCCGCGGTCTGCTGGTCCGGTGCGAACCTCGTCCCCGTGCTGTCTCCCGGGCTGACGGGGCAGGACGCCGACGACGCCGTCGCCGCGTTCGCCGCCCTCGCGCGGGCGCAGGGCCGCCGCTCGTCGTCGATCGTGGGGGAGCGCACGGCCGCGCTCGCCCTGTGGGAGCTGCTCGCCCCGCACTGGCCCCGGGCGCGGGAGGTCCGCGCGGACCAGCCGTCGCTGGCCATCGCGCGCGACCCCGACGTCGAGCCCGACCCGGCCGTGCGGCGCTCCACCCTCGAGGAGGTGGACGTCGTGCTGCCCGCGTGCGTGCGGATGTTCGCCGAGGAGGTCGGGTACGTCCCCGCCGCGTCCCCCGGCAGCGCCTACGCGCTGCGCGTGCGTTCCCTGGTCGCCGAGGGGCGCTCGTTCGTCCGCGTGGACCCGGACGACCCGCCCGGTGTCGTCGCCTTCAAGGCCGAGCTCGGGGCCGTGGCCGGCGGCGTGGCCCAGGTGCAGGGCGTCTGGGTGGACCCCGTGCGCCGCGGCCAGGGTCTCGCGGCGGCCGGCATGGCGGCGGTCGTGGTGACCACGCGGGCCGAGGTCGCCCCCGTCGTCTCGCTGTACGTCAACGCCTTCAACGCCCCGGCGCTCGCCACGTACCGCCGCGTGGGCTTCGAGCAGGTCGGCACCTTCACGACCGTCCTCTTCTGAGGCGCGTCCCTGCTCGCAGCGCCCGGACGGCGCGCGCGTCGATGATCGGTCGTGATCGGTCGGCCCGGAAATAAGTCACTCACGCTCTTGACAGCGATGTGGCGCGCCTCCAGAATGACGAAACTGCTTTCGCAACGGTGATGAAAGCTACTTCGAAATTGGGGTCAAGGATGTCTGCCATCGACGTGAAGCTCGTGGCCCAGTGCCTGGCGAGCCTGCGGGACCTGGGCCGCGTGACGATCTCGGACCTGGCCGAGCGCACCGGCCTGTCGCGCCCGACCGTCACCGCGGCGCTGGGCGAGCTCGTGGAGTCCGGGCTGGCCGTCGAGCACGAGGCGCGGGTGGCGTCGGGGCGGCCGGCCCGCACCTACTCGCCGGTCGCGGGCTCGCCCGTGGTCGTGGGCATCGACCTGACGCGCAGCGCCGTGCGCATCGTCGTGGCCGACCGCACCGGGCGGGTGCTGGGTCGCCAGGACGCCGAGATCGCGCCGCCGACCACGGCCCAGCCCTCCCTGGCCCCCGTCCGGGCTCTGCTCCAGCAGACCCTGGAGCGCGCCGGGCACCGGCCGTCGAACGTCGCGGCGATCGGCGTCGCGGTCGCCGGCCTCATCGACGAGGACGGCATCCTCGTCTCGGCCCCGCAGATCACCGCGTGGAACGGTCGGGACGTCGCCGCGATGTTCACCGAGTCCTTCGGGGCGCCGGTCGTCGTCGACAACGACCTGTCGCTCGCCGCCGAGGCCGAGTCCCGCGGCGGCGCGCTCGCCGACGCCGAGACGGGCGTCTATGCGCTCACTTGGCACCACGTGTCGGCGCGGGTCACCGCGGACGGCCACGTGCTCCGCGGCCGCCGCGGGCGGGCGGGGGAGGTCGGCCTGCTCCGCGCGTTCAGCGACGTCGAGGTGCCGCCCGGCACCCTGCTCGAGGCCGTCCCGCGGGTCGGCGCCCAGCTGCGGCGGCTGCGCGACGACCCGGCCGACCTCTCGGGGCTGGCGGCGCTGGAGTCGCTGAGCGCCGCGATGGCGCCGGCGCTCGCCGCGCTGCTGCTCACCGTCGACCCCGACGTCATCGTCCTGGGCGGCGAGCTCGGCGAGTACGCCGACCTCGTGGCCGGGCCGCTCGCCGAGGGCATCCGCACCGCGGTGACCGGCATCGAGGCCGGCCCGCGGCTCATCCGCGGCGGGGAGCTGGGCGCCGACGCCGCGGTCCTCGGGGCCCTCGGCCTGGCCTTCACCCAGCACTCCACCCGCATCTACGGGCTGCCGGACGTCCCGGCGCCCCTCGTCACCATCGATCCGGAGAACGAAGAGATGAGCACCGCACGCGTCGCCGAGACGACCCCCTTCCGAGCCGCCGCGATCGGCATCGGCGCCCGCGCCGGCGTCGCGCTGCACGTCACGGAGGCGGGCGGCAGCGTCGTCGCCGCCGTCGACCCCGACCCGCGCACGCACGCCCGCGCCGCGCGCCTCTTCGGCGACGTGCCGGTGTTCGCGTCCGTCGCGGAGCTGATCGCCTCCGGCCTCGAGGTCGACGGCGCGTTCGTCACCACGCCGGACTTCACCCATGCCGACGTCTCCGTCGAGCTGCTCGAGGCCGGCATCGCCACCTACATCGAGAAGCCGCTGGCCATCTCCATCGAGGACGCCGACCGCATCCTCGAGGCCGGTCACCGCACCGGCACCAAGGTGTACGTGGGCCACAACATGCGCCACATGCAGGTCGTGCGGATGCTCAAGGACATCGTGGACCGCGGCGAGATCGGCGAGGTGAAGGCGATCTGGTGCCGCCACTTCGTCGGGCACGGCGGCGACTACTACTTCAAGGACTGGCACGCCGAGCGCGGCAAGGCCATGAGCCTGCTGCTGCAGAAGGGCGCGCACGACATCGACGTCATGCACTGGATCGCGGGGACCTCCACCCGGTCGGTCGTCGGCGTCGGCGACCTCGCCGTCTACGACAAGGTCGACTCGCGCCGCGACAACTCCGACCGCCGCATGGGCGACTGGTTCTCCATGCAGAACTGGCCGCCGCTGGCCCAGCAGGACCTCAACCCCGTCATCGACGTCGAGGACATCTCGATGATCATGATGCGCACCGACTCGGGCGTGCTCATGAGCTACCAGCAGTGCCACTTCACCCCGGACTACTGGCGCAACTACACGGTGATCGGCACCGAGGGACGCATCGAGAACTTCGACGACGACGCCGGCGGCGAGATCCGGGTGTGGAACGCCCGCAGCGACTACCTCGAGAAGGGGCACGTGCGCTACCCGATCGAGGACGGCGGCGACGGCGGGCACGGCGGCGCCGACCCGCTGACGGTCGCGGAGTTCGTCGAGTTCGTCCGGCGAGGCACGCCCACCGACACGAGCCCGGTCGCCGCACGCGACGCGGTCGCGGCCGGCATCGGCGGCGCGCTGTCGATCCGCTCGGACTCCGCCCCGTTCGAGATCCCCCGGCTCCCCGAGGAGCTGCTCGACTACTACGCCGCCCACCAGCCGGCTCGCCGCTGATGCTCCGGTACGCGCTGCGGCGCATCCTGATGATGGTCCCGACCCTCATCGGCTCGACGTTGCTCGTCTACCTGCTGGTCTTCCTCATCCCCGGCGACCCGGTCACCCGGCTCGCCGGGGGAGAGAAGCGGCTCTCGGACTCGACGATCGCGGCGATCCGGGACCAGTACCACCTCGACGACCCGTTCCTCGTGCAGTACGCGAAGTACCTGTGGGGCGTGCTGCACGGCGACTTCGGGCACGACTTCAACGGCAACTCCGTGTCCACGCTGATCGCGACCGCGCTGCCCTACACGGTGGTGCTGGCCCTGACGGCGTTCCTGCTCAAGCTCGTCATCGGCGTGTGCCTGGGGGTCTGGGCGGGGCTGCGCCAGGGCAGGCTGCCGGACAAGCTCAACCTGGTCTTCACGATCTTCTTCCTGGCGGTGCCGGGCTTCATCGTCGCGTACTTCTCGCAGTACGTGTTCGGCATCAAGCTGCACTGGCTGCCGATCTCCGGGGTGCAGGCCGGGTTCCCGCTGGCGTTCGTCATGCCGGCGCTGGTGCTCGCGCTCGAGACCGCGTCCCCGCTGGCGCGGCTGAGCCGCACCAGCCTGGTCGACACCATGCGGTCGGACTACATCGTCACCGCGACGGCGAAAGGGCTTCCTCCGCGTCGGATCATGTGGGTCCACGCGCTGCGCAACGCCTTCATGCCCGTCGTGACCTACCTCGGGCTGAGCATGGCCGCGCTGCTGGGCGGCTCGGTGCTCATCGAGACGATCTTCAACCTGCCCGGCCTGGGCGGGACGCTCGCCCGGGCGATCGACACGCAGAACGGGCCGGTCGTCGTCGGCGTCTCGGTCTTCCTGCTCCTGTTCTACCTGGTCGCGGCCCTCGTCGTGGACCTCCTCTACCCGATCATCGACCCGAGGGTGCGCCATGCCTGAGTCCACCGTCGCGCCGCCGGCCGCCGCCGCTCGCCGGGGGCGCCCCCGCAGCGGCCTGCGCAGCCTGTGGAAGAGCCCGTGGTTCGACCTCGCGGTCCTCATCATCGCCGTCGTCACGCTCATGGCCCTGTTCCCGACGCTGTTCACCCAGCTCGACCCGCGCGACTGCGACCTGTCCCAGTCGCGCCTCGGGCCGGCCCCCGGCCACCCCATGGGCTTCGACATCCAGGGCTGCGACTACTGGTCGAACATCGTCTACGGGGCGCGCACCTCGCTCGAGGTGGGCGTCTACACCGCGGTGATCTCGTTCGTCGTCGCGCTGGTCGCCGGCTCCCTCGCCGGCTACTTCGGCGGCGTCGTGGACTCGATCATCTCCTGGACGTCCAACGTGGTGCTCGGCATCCCCGTCGGCATCGCCAGCCTCGTGATCCTGTACCAGTTCCGCTCCCGCACGGTGTGGACGATCGTGCTCGTCCTCGTGCTGTTCAGCTGGGCCGCGACCATGCGCTACATGCGCAGCTCCGTCATGCAGGTGCGCAACCTCGAGTACATCCAGGCCGCCCGCGGCCTGGGCGTCGGCCCCTGGCGGATCCTCGCCTCCCACGTGGTCCCCAACGCCGTCACGCCGCTCATCGTCATGACGACGCTGTCGGTCGGCGCCGGCATGGCCGCCGAGGCGGGCTTCTCGATCCTCGGCGTGGGGCTCAAGCTGCCGGCGTTCTCCTGGGGCATCCAGATCGCGCTGGCGAGCCAGGACGGCAACTGGCAGATCGCGCCGCTCCTGATGTTCTTCCCCGCCCTGATGCTCGGGCTCACCACGCTCGCCTTCGTCGTGCTCGGCGAGAGCCTGCGCGACGCCCTCGACCCGAAGGCCCGCCGATGACCGCGCTCCTCGACGTCCAGAACCTCTCCCTCGAGTTCCGCTCGCCCGGCAACCCGCCGATCGCCGCGCTGCAGGACGTGAGCTTCACCCTCGACCGCGGCGAGACCCTCGCCGTCCTCGGCGAGTCGGGGTCCGGCAAGAGCATCACCGCCAAGGCGATCATGGGCATCCTGCCTCGGCCGGCGTCGCGCATCACGGGTGGCCGGATCCTGTTCGACGGCGACGACCTGCTCACGCTCCCGCCGGCGAGGCTGCGCCAGGTGCAGGGCGCGCGCATCGCGATGGTGTTCCAGGACGCGCTCAGCGCTCTCAACCCGGTGCAGACCGTGGCGACCCAGATCGCCGAGCTCTACCGCGTGCACCGCGGGATGGGGAAGAAGCAGGCGCACGACGCGGCGGTCGAGATGATGCGGGCGGTGCGGATCCCCGACGCGGCGAACCGCGCCGGCGACTACCCGTTCCAGTTCTCCGGCGGGATGCGCCAGCGGATCATGATCGCGATGGCGCTGGCGCTGGACCCGGACGTCCTCATCGCGGACGAGCCGACCACCGCGCTCGACGCGACCGTGCAGGCGCAGATCCTGGAGCTGCTCGCCGAGATCACCGAGCACCGCAAGATGGCGCTGCTGATGATCACCCACGACCTGGGAGTCGCGGGCCAGCTCGCCGACCGGGCTCTGGTCATGTACGCGGGCAGGGTCGCCGAGGCCGGTCCGATCGGCAGCATGTTCGACCGCCCCGCGCACCCGTACACCGAGGGGCTGCTCGGCTCCATCCCGGGTGCCGCGCACCGCGGCGGCGACCTGCCGACGATCCCGGGACTGCCCCCGGACATCGCCCGCCGGCCGCCCGGCTGCAGCTTCAACCCGCGCTGCGGGTACGCGACCCACGAGTGCCGCACGGCGCTGCCGCCCCTGGACGCGTTCGTCGAGGACCGGGCCGCCGCCTGCCACCACAAGGAGGAGGTGCTCGCCCGTGTCGCTGTTGGAGCTTGAGTCGGTGCGCCGCTACTACAAGCAGAAGCACACGATGTTCTCGCGGGGGGCGCACGGGCAGGTCCGGGCCGTCGACGGCGTCGACTTCACGGTCGCCGAGGGCGAGACGGTGGGCCTGGTCGGCGAGTCCGGCTGCGGCAAGTCCACGCTTGCGCGCATCATCTGCGGCCTGGAGGCACCCAGCGAAGGCGTCGTGCGCTGGAACGGCGTCGACGTCGGCGCCATGTCGCACGCCGACCGCAAGAGGCTGCTGCACCGCGAGGTGCAGATGGTGTTCCAGGACCCGCACGCCTCGCTGGACCCGCGCCGGTCGGTCGGGCAGTCGGTCGCGGAGGGCATCACGACGCACCGGCTCCTCCCGGCCTCGCAGGTCGAGGCGCGCGTGGGGGAGCTGCTGACCCAGGTCGGCCTGAACCCCGAGCACGCGCACCGCTACCCGCACGAGTTCTCCGGCGGGCAGCTGCAGCGGATCGGCATCGCCCGCGCGCTCGCCGTCGAGCCGAAGCTCCTGGTGTGCGACGAGCCGGTCTCCGCCCTCGACATCTCGGTGCGCGCCCAGGTGCTGAACCTGCTCAACCGCCTCAAGCGCGAGCTCGGCCTGTCGATCGTCTTCATCGCGCACGACCTCGACGTCGTCCAGCACATGTCCGACCGCATCGTGACGATGTACCTCGGCAAGGTCGTCGAGCAGGGCGGCTGCGACGACGTGTACGGCGCCACCGCGCACCCGTACACCCGCGCGCTCCTCTCGGCGATCCCGCGCAAGCTCGCCCCCGGCGAGCACCTCGAGCGGGTGGTGCTCGAGGGCGACCCGCCGTCGCCGATCGACCCGCCGCCGGGCTGCCCGTTCCACACCCGCTGCTACGCGGCGGTGGAGCGGTGCGCCACCGACGTGCCCGCCCTCGCGCCCGTCCCGGGCGTTCGACCGGCCCACCAGGCCTCCTGCCACCTCGCCGAGCAGATCACCCGGTCGCGCGTCGGCATGGTCTCCACGATCCCTCCCTCTCCCGTAGTTCCCGCCCTGTCCGAAAGGAACCACTGATGAACCGTAGGAGCAGCCGCATCGCGGTCGGCATCGTCGCCGCCGCAGCGTGCACCTCGATGCTGTCCGGCTGTCTCGGCGAGCCCGGGGGCGGCAGCGACGCCGCCGACGGCTCGACGTCGATCGTCGCCGTCAACAACGGCGAGATCGGCCGGATCACCGGCGCCCAGAACCCCGGCAGCCAGATCGCCATGGCGCTCTGCGAGCCCCTGACCGGCATCGAGGAGGACGGCACGGTCTTCATGCGCGGCGCCGAGTCGCTCGAGAGCGACGACCAGGTCCACTGGACGGTGAAGGTGGCCGACGGCCACACCTTCTCGGACGGCACGCCCATCACGGCCAAGACCTACGTCGACACGTTCAACTTCGTGGGCGCCGGCGTCAACGCGATGCCCTCGAACTACGCGTACGGCCCGATCAAGGGCTACGACGAGCTGAACCCCGCCGAGGGCAAGGCGAAGGCCACGGAGTTCTCCGGCATCACGCTCGTCGACGAGAGCACCTTCACGATCGAGACCAAGGCGCCCAACAACGACGTGCCGTACATCCTGTCGCAGCTGGCGTTCTGCCCGATGCCCGAGAGCGCGTTCGCCGACCCGCTGGCCTACGACAAGGACCCGGTCGGCAACGGCGTCTACACGCTCGAGAAGCTCGACCCGCAGGTCGAGGCCGTGCTGAAGAAGGACCCGGAGTACCAGGGCTGGGTGCCTGACGGCGCGGCGGACCAGATCACCTTCCGCGTCTACACCGACACCAACACGGCCTACCAGGACGTCGTGGCGGGCAACGCGGACGTGCTGCGTGACCTGCCGCCCGGCCTCATCGCCCAGGGGCGCAACGCGCTGGGCGACGACGGGCTCACGGCCATCGACCGCAACGCCCTCGCCGCCTACTTCGCGTGGCCCACCTACCTCGACGAGAAGTTCCCGATCGAGGTCCGCCAGGCGTTCTCGATGATCGTGGACCGCGAGACGATCTCGAAGGATCTGTTCAAGGGCGCGACGCTTCCCTGGGGGTCGCTGATGCCGAACTCGGTGGACGCCTACCGCGAGGACGCGTGCGGGAAGTACTGCACCTACGACCCGGAAGCCGCCAAGGCCCTGATCGAGAAGTCGGGGTTCACCGGCACCATCCCGCTGAACTACTCGTCGGAGAGCACCACCGACGCGGCGACGGCGCTCGCCATCTCCAACTCCGCCAAGGAGATCGGCCTGGTCGTCGAGCCCAAGCCGGTGCCCGCGGCCGCCCTCTCCGAGACCGTCAACTCCTACGGGCTGGACGGCCCGGTCATCCAGCTGTGGGGCTCGTCGTTCCCCGCGGCGTCCGAGTGGGTGGCGTCGGTGTACATCGACGCGAACTACCGCCTCAAGTACTCCGACCCGGTGGGCGAGGCCGCGGTCGCCGCGGCGCTCGCGGCCAAGACCCCGGACGAGTCGATCGCGCAGTGGCAGAAGGCCGAGGACCGCATCCTCGCCGACCAGGTGCTGCAGCCGCTGTACCAGCAGGTCCGCTACATCGCGCACACGCCGTGCGTGGTCCCGCACGCCGCGGGCGGCGACCAGCAGATCTACCGCACCGAGGTCACCTGCTCCTGAGCGGGGGACGGACAGGAGCCGGGTGGGGCGGCGCGCCCCGCCCGGCTCCTGGGCAGGGCGGCAGGTGCTCGACCCCCGCGAGTTGCCGCGAGGGGTCCGGATCGTGAGACAGTTCACCGCGGTGGCCGCGCGACGACGTGGGGCCGGGTGACGACGGGTGTCAAGGAGAGCTGAGTGAAGGCGCTGTTCAAGCCGGGCCCGGGCGCGGGCCTGGAGCTCGTGGACCGGCCCGAGCCGGAGGCCGGGATCGGCGACGTGAAGATCCGCGTGCTGCGCACCGGGATCTGCGGCACCGACCTGCACATCGAGCGGTGGGACGACTGGGCCGCGTCCACGATCACCACGCCGCTGGTGCCGGGGCACGAGTTCGTCGGCGAGGTCGTGGAGGTCGGCGAGCTGGTGCACGACGTCGCCGTGGGCGACATCGTGTCCGGCGAGGGGCACATCGTCTGCGGCACGTGCCGCAACTGCCGCGCCGGGCGTCGCCAGATGTGCATCCGCACCCAGGGCCTGGGCCTGCACCGCGACGGTGCGTTCGCCGAGTACGTGGTACTGCCCGCGACCAACGTGTGGGTGCACCACGCGGGCGTCGACCTCGATGTCGCGGCGATCTTCGACCCGCTGGGCAACGCGGTGCACACCGCGCTCGCGTTCCCCGTGATCGGCGAGGACGTGCTCGTCTCGGGCTGTGGGCCGATCGGCCTCATGGCGATCGCCGTCGCCCGGCACGCGGGCGCGCACCTGGTGGTGGGCACCGACGTGAGCCCGGCGCGCCTGGAGATGGCGCGGGCGATGGGCGCGGACGCGGCCCTCGACGTGCGCACGGCGCGCGTCGCCGACGCCCAGCGCGAGCTGGGGCTGCGCGAGGGCTTCGACGTCGGCTTCGAGATGAGCGGCGCGCCCAGTGCGCTGCCCGAGATGATCGCGAACATGAACCACGGCGGCCGGATCGCGATGCTCGGCCTCCCGGCCGGGCCGATCGCCGTCGACTGGGGCACGGTGGTGACGCACATGCTCACGCTCAAGGGCATCTACGGCCGCGAGATGTTCGAGACGTGGCAGGCGATGGACGCGATGCTGCGCACGAGCGAGACGCTGCGCACGGCGATCGCGTCGGTCGTCACGGACCGGCTCCCCGCGAGCCGGTGGCACGAGGGCTTCGAGGCCGCGGCCTCGGCGCACGGCGGCAAGGTGGTACTGGACTGGACGGACTGGGCGGACGGGGCGCAAGGCCACGCCGGGGTGGAGGACTACTGATGTACGGGACGTTCCGGGAGCACGTGGCGGGTGAGCTCGCCGAGATCGAGCGCGCGGGCCTGACGAAGCGCGAGCGCGGCATCGCGGGCCCGCAGGGCGCCCGCATCAGCGCCGACGGCGCGGAGCTGCTCAACTTCTGCGCCAACAACTACCTGGGTCTCGCGGACGACCCGCGCATCCTCGCGTCGGCGCGTGACGCGCTGGACACCTGGGGCTACGGCCTCGCCAGCGTGCGCTTCATCTGCGGCACGCAGGACCAGCACCGGACGCTCGAGCAGCGGCTGGCGGGCTTCCTGGAGACGGACGACAGCATCCTGTTCTCGTCGTGCTTCGACGCGAACGGCGGCGTCTTCGAGACGCTGTTCGGCGCGGAGGACGCGATCGTGTCGGACGCGCTCAACCACGCGTCCCTCATCGACGGCATCCGGCTGTCGAAGGCGGCCCGCTTCCGGTACCGCAACCGCGACATGGCCGACCTCGAGGACCAGCTGCGCGCGGCGCGCGACGGCGGCGCCCGGCACGTCGTGATCGTCACCGACGGCGTCTTCTCCATGGACGGCTACCTCGCGCCGCTGCGGGAGATCTGCGACCTCGCCGACCGCTACTCCGCGCTGGTGCTGGTCGACGACTCGCACGCCGTCGGGTTCATGGGCGAGCACGGCCGGGGGACCCCGGAGCTGTGCGGGGTGGCCGACCGCGTCGACATCCTCACCGGCACGTTCGGCAAGGCCCTCGGCGGGGCGTCCGGCGGCTACGTCGCCGCGCACCAGGAGATCGTCGACCTGCTGCGCCAGCGCGCCCGCCCGTACCTGTTCTCGAACACGCTGGCGCCGATGATCGTGGCGGGCACCCTCACAGCCCTCGACCTCGTGGAGACCGCCGGCGACCTGCGCGAGAACCTCACCCGCAACGCCGAGCTGTTCCGCCGCCTCATGACCGAGGCGGGCTTCGACCTGCTGCCCGGCGAGCACCCGATCGTCCCGGTGATGTTCGGCGACGCCGTGCTCGCCGCCAGGGTCGCCGCGGCGATGGGGGAGCGCGGCGTGTACGTCACGGCGTTCAGCTTCCCCGTGGTGCCCCGCGGCGAGGCGCGCATCCGCGTGCAGCTGTCCGCCGCGCACAGGCCCGAGCAGGTGCGCGCGTGCGTCGACGCGTTCGTCGCGTCGCGGGAGGCCGTCGCCGCGGGCTGAGACGGGGTCGCCGGCCGGGCGGTGTCGAGTCGCGGAACTACTTCAGCAGCTTCGACATCCGCCGGTCGGCGAGCACCTGCCCGCCGGTCTGGCAGGTGGCGCAGTACTGCAGGGAGCGGTCGGCGAAGCTGACCTCGCGCACGACGTCCCCGCACACCGGGCAGGCCTCGCCCGTGCGGCCGTGCACGCGCATGCCCGCGCGCTTGGCGTCCTTGAGCTCCTTGGCGGGCTTGCCCGACGACGCGGCGACGGCGTCGCGCACGGTCGTCACGACGGCGTCGTGCAGGGCGGCGACCTCGTCCTCGGTGAACGACCGCGTGAGCTTGAACGGCGACGTCCGCGCCACGTGCAGGATCTCGTCGGAGTAGGCGTTGCCGATGCCGGCGATCGCCCGCTGGTCGCGCAGCAGGCCCTTGACCTGCTGGCTGCGCTCGGTCATGAGCGCCGCGAGGGCGGCCACCGTGAAGTCCTCCGAAAGCGGGTCGACGCCGAGTGTGGCGACCTGCTCCACCTCCCGCGGGTCGCGCACCACGTGGACGGCGAGCCGCTTGCGCGTGCCGGCCTCGGTGAGGTCGAACCCCGCGCCGTCGTCCAGGCGCACCCGCAGGGCGAGGGCGGGCCCGCGCGACGAGCCGCCCATGCGGGGGCGCACGGGCGTCGTCGGCGCCTGGTCCGACCAGCGCACCCACCCGCCGCGCGACAGGTGGAACAGCAGATGCAGGCCGGTGTCCTCCTCGCCGCCGTCACCGTGCGGCTCGACCCCGGACACACGCACGTCAACCCACTTGCCGTGGCGGGTGACACCCGTGACCTCGCGCCCGACGAGCGCGCTCACGGGCGGGTCGAACGTTTTGAGCGCGGCGATCGCCGCGACGTCGGCGGCGACGATCCGACGCCCGGACGTGCGGGTGTCGAGGAACTCCGCCAGCGCCTGCACCTCGGGAAGCTCGGGCATGCGGCCATGCTGCCAGCACGGTGCGACGGCGACCAGAGGTGCGGCCGCACCGGCGGCGGCGACACCGGCCGGGGGAGGCCCGCCGCGCCGCTAGGCTTGCCCCCATGTCGATCGTGTCCGCCCGCCAGACCCAGGGCGACCTGCTCCGCCTGTCCCAGCTCTTCGTCCGCACCCTGCGTGAGGACCCGGCCGACGCCGAGGTCGCGAGCCACCGGCTGCTGGTGCGCGCCGGCTTCATCCGCCGCGCCGCCCCCGGCATCTACTCCTGGCTGCCGCTCGGCCTGCGCGTGCTGGCGAAGGTCGAGGCCGTCATCCGCGAGGAGATGGACGCGATCGGCGCGCAGGAGGTGCACTTCCCGGCGCTGCTGCCGCGCGAGCCGTACGAGGCCACCGGTCGCTGGACCGAGTACGGGCCCAACATCTTCCGGCTGAAGGACCGCAAGGAGGCCGACTACCTCCTCGCGCCCACGCACGAGGAGATGTTCACCCTGCTGGTGAAGGACCTGTACTCGTCGTACAAGGACCTGCCCCTCGCTCTGTACCAGGTGCAGACCAAGTACCGCGACGAGGCGCGCCCCCGCGCGGGCCTCATCCGCGGGCGCGAGTTCATCATGAAGGACTCGTACTCCTTCGACATCGACGACGCCGGTCTCGACGCGAGCTACGCCAAGCACCGCGCCGCCTACCAGCGGATCTTCGACCGGTTCGGGTTCGAGTACGTCATCGTCTCGGCGCACGCCGGCGCGATGGGCGGCTCCAAGTCGGAGGAGTTCCTCGCCAAGTCGCCGATCGGCGAGGACACGTACGTGGAGTGCGCCGCCTGCGGGTACGCCGCCAACGTCGAGGCCGCGCACGCGCCCGTCCCCGACCCGGTGCCGTGGGACGACGCACCGGCCGCGCACGCCGAGGACACGCCCGACACCCCGACGATCGAGTCGCTCGTCGGCGTCCTCAACGAGCGCTTCGCCCGCGACGACCGGCCCTGGCAGGCGAGCGACACGCTCAAGAACGTGCTGTTCCGGCTGCATCACCCGGACGGCAGCACCGAGGCCGTCGCCATCGGCGTCCCCGGCGACCGCGAGGTGGACGTCAAGCGCATGGAGGCCGCCTTCTACCCGGCGGAGTTCACGCCGTTCGGCGACGAGGACTTCGCGGCCCGCCCGGAGCTGGTCAAGGGCTACATCGGGCCCGGCGCGCTCGGCGAGGAGGGTCCCTCGAAGGTCCGCTACCTCCTCGACCCGCGCGTCGTCGAGGGCACGCGCTGGGTCACCGGCGCGGACGAGCCCGGCAAGCACGTCATCGACCTCGTCGCGGGGCGCGACTTCACCGCCGACGGCACGATCGAGGTGGCGGAGGTCCGCCCCGGGGACCCCTGCCCGAACGGCGACGGAACGCTCGAGACGGCGCGCGGCATCGAGATGGGCCACGTGTTCCAGCTCGGCCGCAAGTTCGCCGAGGCGCTCGACCTCAAGGTGCTGGACGAGAACGGCAAGGCCGTCACCGTGACCATGGGGTCCTACGGAGTCGGCGTGACCCGCGCGGTCGCCGCGATCGCCGAGGGCAACCACGACGACAAGGGCCTCGCCTGGCCGATCCAGGTGGCGCCGGCCCACGTGCACATCGTCGCGACCGGCAAGGGCACCGAGGTTTTCGAGGCCGCCGAGAAGCTCGCCACCGAGCTGGTCGAGGCGGGCGTCGAGGTGATCTACGACGACCGGCCCAAGGTGTCGCCGGGCGTGAAGTTCGCCGACGCGGAGCTGTTCGGCGTCCCGCTGATCGTGGTGGTCGGCCGCGGGCTGGCCGACGGTCTCGTCGAGGTCCGTCCCCGCGCCGGCGCGTCCGAGCAGGTGGCCGTGGCCGACGCCGCCCAGGCCGTCATCGCGAAGGTCGTGGCGCTGCTCGACCGGTAGACCGGTGGGCCCGGGTCAGTCCCCGGCCTGCTCCGGCAGGCCGGGGAAGGGCACGGGCTCGGCGCCCCAGTCGTCGAGCGTGACGGCGGAGTCGACGAGCAGGTCCACGAGCACGCCGCGCGTGCCGGCGGTCGTCGTGCCGACGAGCGTCGCGTAGTCGGTGGCGAGGTCGTTCTCCAGGTCGAGCACGAGGCCCTTGTCGCCGAGGTCGGCGACCCGCGGGACGGTGTACGCGGCGCGGCGGGGGTCCTGCTTCGTGGCCTGGGTGCCGGCGACGGCGGCCCACCCGTCGGCGCGCTCGGCGTGCTGGGTGACGCGCTCCAGCAGCCGCGCGCGCCGGTCGCCGGAGCCGATCGCCGCGCGCAGCTGCAACGCGTAGCGGGTCGCGTCCTCGGACACCACGAGGGTGCTCAGGTCGTGCGCGGTGAGGCCCTCGGGCACCGTCCCGTCGCGGTCCCGCTCCTCCTCCTCGGCGGTCTCGCCGTCCTTCGAGCCGCTGGGCGAGGGGGACGCCGAGGCGTCCTCCGCGGCGCGTCCCGACCCCGTCGGGGCGGGGATCTCGGGCACGACGACGTCCGGCCCGTCGACGCGGGCGAGCGCCGCGAGCCGCTGGGCGGAGACGGTCTGCGCGGCCCCGACCGAGGCGACGAGCCGGGCCAGCGGGCCGTCGGTCGTGGTCCCGGCCGCGGTGCGCGAGCGCGCGGCGGCGTCCTCGAGCGCCTTGACCACGTCGGCGGGGTCGGCCTTGTCCCAGGTCGACGACTGCGAGCCGGTCGGCTCGCCGGTCGCGAGCCCCGAGTCGTACTCGCCGCCGAGCGCCTCGGCCTGCGCGCGGGAGTCGGCCACGATCCGGGTGAGCTCGTCGACCAGGTGCTTCCGGTCGGTCGGCACGTCCTCGAGGGCGACCTCGGCGCCGTCGGCCACCAGGAGCGCGTCCGAGACCGCGGTGCGCCGCACCACCTCGTGGGCGTCGGGGACCGGCTCCGCCGCCGGCGGCGCCTCCAGCCGCACGCCGCACCCGGCCAGCACCCCGACCAGCACGAGGGCGCCGGCGGCGGCCGCCCGCCGGCGGCGACGGGAGGCGACCCCGGCCGCGGCGGAGGCGGCGGGCCGGGCGGGGGCGGGCTGCGGTTCCATCGAGGCCGATGATGCCACGCGCGCGGGGGCGCCGGTGTGACGTTCCTCCGTGCGGCCCGGCACGCCGCGCGGCGCGAACGGGGCCCGTCGTTCGTTACGCTGGACGCTGCACACAACGACACACCGGCCGCGGGACGTCCCGGCGCGGGAGCACACGGCAGATCGACGTGACCCACGGGAGGCAGCGATGGCAGCGCAGCACGGCCGGACGACGACGGCCGGGTCGAAGGCCGAGGCGGTGCGGCGGGTCGTGGCCCCCGCGGTCGAGGCGGCCGACCTGTACCTGGAGGACGTCGTCGTGACGCAGGCCGGCGCGAAGTCGGTCGTGCGCATCACGGTGGACCTCCCCGAGGACGCGCTGGGCAGCCTCGACTCCGACACTCTCGGCGACGTGGCGCGCGGGATCTCCGCGGCGCTGGACGCCGACGACGTGGTGCCGGGCGCGTACACGCTGGAGACGTCGACCCCCGGGACGTCGCGGCCGCTGACGGAGCTGCGCCACTTCAAGCGCGCCCGCGGCCGCCTCGTCACGCTGCGGCTGCGTGACGGCGGCACGGCCGAGGGCCGCCTGACCGCCGTCGAGCCCGTGCCCGAGGACGGCGACGCCGCGGACGGCGGGCCCTGGCTCGTGCTGGACGGCGACACCCGCCTGGCCGTCGCCGACGTGCGCAAGGGCAAGATCGAGGTCGAGCTGAAGCGCCTCGACGCCTCGGACGAGACCGACACCGACGCGGGCGACGACCCGCAGGACGACACCACGGGCGACGCCCGTCGCGAGAAGGGCTGACGATGGACATCGACATGAGCACGCTCCGGCTGCTGGAGCGGGAGCGGGACATCAGCCTCGACGTCCTCGTGGCCGCGATCGAGCAGGCGCTGCTGTCGGCCTACCACCGCACGCCCGACGCCTACCAGCACGCCCGCGTCGAGGTGGACCGCAAGTCCGGGCACGTCGCGGTCTGGGCCCGCGAGGAGATCCGCACGCCCGACCCCGAGGACCCCGACGCGCGGCCCACGATCGAGCTGGGCCCGGAGTTCGACCACACGCCGGCCGACTTCGGCCGCATCGCCACGGCCACCGCCCGGCAGGTCATCGTGCAGCGCCTGCGCGACGCCGAGGACGACCAGGTGCTCGGCATGTTCCGCGGCAAGGAGGGCGAGGTCCTCGCCGGCGTCATCCAGCAGGGCCGCGACCCGCGCGTCGTGCTCGTGGACGTCGGCGGCACGGAGGCCGTGCTGCCCCCGCACGAGCAGGTCCCCACCGAGGAGTACGTGCACGGCGAGCGCCTGCGGGCCTACGTCGTGGAGGTCTCCCGCGGGATGAAGGGCGCGCAGGTCGTCCTGAGCCGCACCCACCCGGGCCTCGTGCGCAAGCTCTTCGAGCTCGAGGTGCCGGAGATCGCGGACGGCGCGGTCGAGATCACGGCGATCGCGCGCGAGGCGGGGCACCGGTCCAAGGTCGCGGTGCGGTCCAAGGTGGCCGGGCTCAACGCCAAGGGCGCGTGCATCGGGCCGATGGGGTCGCGCGTGCGCGCCGTCATGGCAGAGCTGCACGGCGAGAAGATCGACATCGTCGACCACAGCGACGACCCGGCCCGCTTCGTGGCCAACGCCCTGTCGCCGGCCCGTGTGACGTCCGTCACCGTGGTCGACGCGGACGCCAAGGCCGCGCGCGCCGTGGTGCCGGACTACCAGCTGTCGCTCGCGATCGGCAAGGAGGGGCAGAACGCCCGTCTCGCCGCGAAGCTGACGGGCTGGCGCATCGACATCCGCTCCGACGAGGCCGCGGCCCCCGCCGAGGACGGGACCGGTGACGCCGCAGGTGGCGCCGCGGTCTCCCGCGGGGCCGAGGGCTGAGGCCGGTCACGGCACGTGGGCGGTCGCGCTAGACTGTCGGGGACCGGGCCACGCGCCCAGCCCTCGACCTCCCCACGGACCATCCCGGAACGCTCCGGGCCGGTACGGACGTGCGTCGGGTGCAGGGAGCGTGACCAGCGGTCCGCTCTCCTGCGGTTGGTGCTCGAGACGTCGGATCACGAGGAACGTCTCGTGGCCGACGTGCGAGGGTGCCTTCCGGGGCGTGGCGCCTGGATCCATCCGACGTCCGCCTGCCTGGCGCTCGCCGAGCGTCGTCGGGCCGTGCCGCGCGCGCTGCGCGTCACGGGACCCCTCGACCTCTCCGGCGTCCGGGATCAGCTGGAGCAGCTGGAACGTTGAGTCCCTCCGGCACGCGCCGCCCCAGGCGGCCGCGCCGTCGCGACCGAGCACGCTCGGCCGCATCCATCGAAGTCGACAAGGAAGCGGGTCAGAAGCCGATGGGCACCCGATGAGTTCCGTGCGATGAGTACTCGGTACTAACGACGGTCCTCCCTGTCTCGCAGGAGGGCCGAGACAGGAGAGTTGTGGCGAAGATCCGCGTTCACGAGCTGGCCAAGCAGCTCGGGGTGGAGAGCAAGACCCTGCTCGCCGACCTGAAGTCGGCGGGCGAGTTCGTCCGGTCGGCGTCCTCGACGCTCGAGGCACCGGTCGAGCGAGCGATGCGCGACAAGTACAAGGACGCGGCCCCCGCGTCCTCGGGGGCCACCCCGGCGAGCAAGGCCGCGGCGCCGCGCGCCGAGCAGAAGGCCGCTCCGGCGAAGCCTGCCCCCAAGCCCGCCCCGAAGGCGGCCCCCGCGCCTGCAGCCGAGGCGCCCGCCGCCCCGGTCGCCGACGCGACGCCGGCCGCGCCCGCGGAGCCCGCCCCGGAGAAGCCCTCCGGCGCGCGCCCCGGTGCCCCGACCCCCGGCCCGCGCCCCGCGGCGCCGAAGCCGGCGCCCGCCGCGCGGGAGCAGCGTGACGGCCGTGACGGCAAGGGCGGTCGCACCCCGCGCCCGGGCAACAACCCGTTCGCCTCGAGCCAGGGCATGCCGCGCCAGGGGCAGCGCCCCGGCGGTGGCGGTGGCCCGCGCCCGGGCAACAACCCGTTCGCGTCCAGCCAGGGCATGCCGCGTCCGGGGCAGCGCCCCGACCGTGGCGGCGACGCCGCGGCGGCGGAGCGGTCGGGCGAGCGTCCCGGCGGTCCCCGTCCGGGCGGTCCTCGCCCCGGTGGCCCGCGTCCCGCGGCGCCCCGTCCCGGCGGCCCGCGCCCGAACCCCGGCATGATGCCGGGCAAGACCTCGATGCCGCGTCCCGGCGAGCGTCCGGCGCCCTCGGGCGGCGGCCGTGGTGGCGGGCGTGGCGGCGGCCCCGGCGGTGCCGGCGGCGGTGGCGGCTTCCGCCCCGGTGGTGGCGGCGGGTTCGCCGGCCGTCCCGGCGGGCGCGGTGGCGCCGGTCGTGGCTCCACGCAGGGTGCGTTCGGTCGCGCCGGCGGACGCCCCGTGCGCGGACGGAAGTCGAAGCGCGCGAAGCGCCAGGAGTTCGAGCAGATGCAGGCGCCGTCGCTCGGCGGCGTGCAGGTCCCGCGCGGCAACGGCTCCACGGTCGTCCGCCTGCGGCACGGCTCGTCGCTGAACGACTTCGCGGACAAGATCGACGCGAACCCCGCCAGCCTGGTCACGGTGCTGTTCCACCTCGGTGAGATGGCCACCGCGACGCAGTCGCTGGACGAGGACACGTTCGGCACGCTCGCGAACGAGCTCGGGTACGTCATCGAGATGGTGTCGGCCGAGGAGGAGGACCGCGAGCTGCTCGGGGCCTTCGACATCGACCTCGACGCCGAGCTCGAGGGCGAGTCGGACGACGTCCTCGCGCCGCGTCCGCCCGTCGTCACCGTCATGGGCCACGTCGACCACGGCAAGACGCGTCTTCTCGACGCGATCCGCCAGACCGACGTCGTCTCCGGCGAGGCCGGCGGCATCACCCAGCACATCGGTGCGTACCAGGTGCGCCGTGAGCACGAGGGCGTCGAGCGCCCGATCACCTTCATCGACACCCCGGGTCACGAGGCGTTCACCGCCATGCGTGCCCGTGGTGCCCAGGTGACGGACATCGCGATCCTCGTGGTCGCCGCCGACGACGGCGTCATGCCGCAGACGGTGGAGGCGCTCAACCACGCCCAGGCGGCCAACGTGCCGATCGTGGTCGCGGTGAACAAGGTGGACAAGGAGGGGGCCAACCCCGACAAGATCCGCCAGCAGCTCACCGAGTACAACCTGGTGGCGGAGGAGTACGGCGGCGACACGATGTTCGTCGACGTGTCCGCGAAGCAGAACCAGGGCATCGACCAGCTCCTCGAGGCCGTCCTCCTCACGGCGGACGCCTCCCTGGACCTGCGGGCGAACCCCGACAAGGACGCCCGAGGCGTGGCCATCGAGGCCAACCTCGACAAGGGCCGCGGCGCCGTCGCGACCGTCCTGGTCCAGTCGGGCACGCTGCAGGTGGGCGACGCGATCGTCGCGGGCACGGCCCACGGCCGCGTGCGCGCCATGTTCGACGAGCACGGCAACGCGCTGACCGAGGCGGGCCCGGCACGTCCGGTCCTCGTGCTCGGCCTCGCGTCGGTGCCGAGCGCCGGCGACACCTTCCTGGTGGCGCCCGACGAGCGCACCGCGCGTCAGATCGCCGAGAAGCGTGAGGCCGCCGAGCGTGCCGCCCTCCTGGCCAAGCGCCGCAAGCGCATCAGCCTCGAGGACTTCACCAAGGCGCTCGAGCAGGGCAAGGTCGAGACCCTCAACCTGGTCCTCAAGGGCGACGTCTCCGGTGCCGTCGAGGCGCTGGAGGACGCGCTGCTCAAGATCGACGTCGGCGACGAGGTCGAGCTGCGCGTCATCCACCGCGGTGTCGGTGCGATCACGCAGAACGACGTCAACCTGGCCACGGTCGACAACGCGGTCATCATCGGCTTCAACGTGAAGTTCGGTGAGCGCGTCGAGGACCTCGCGGACCGCGAGGGCGTCGAGGTCAAGTTCTACTCGGTCATCTACCAGGCGATCGAGGACGTCGAAGCCGCCCTCAAGGGCATGCTCAAGCCGGAGTTCGAGGAGGCCCAGCTGGGCACGGCGGAGATCCGCCAGGTCTTCCGCTCCTCGAAGTTCGGCAACATCGCGGGCTCGATCATCCGTTCCGGCACCATCCGCCGGAACACGAAGGCCCGCGTGCTGCGGAACGGCAAGATCGTCGGGGACGACCTCACGATCGAGTCGCTGCGCCGCGAGAAGGACGACGTCACCGAGGTCCGCGAGGGCTTCGAGTGCGGTATCGGCCTCGGGTCGTTCAACGACATCACCGAGGGTGACATCATCGAGACCTTCGAGATGCGCGAGAAGCCGCGCGCCTGACGGTCGCGCCGCACGGTTCAGCCCGACGGCGCCTCGCCCGCCCCGCCTCGAGAACGAGCGGGTCGGGCGAGGCGCCGTCGGCGTCGAGAGAGGGAGACACACGCATGCCCGGTAAGGCCGACAGGCCCGAGAACCCGCGCGCCCGCAAGCTGGCGGACCGCATCAAGGAGATCGTGGCGCAGCTGCTCGACAGCCGGATCAAGGACCCGCGCCTCGGGTTCGTCACGATCACGGACGTCCGCGTCACGGGCGACCTGCAGAACGCGTCGATCTTCTACACGGTGCTCGGCACCGACGAGGAGCGTGCAGGCACCGCCGCGGCGCTGGAGAGTGCCAAGGGCATGATCCGCTCCGAGGTCGGCAAGCAGACCGGGGTGCGGCTCACGCCGGCGATCGAGTTCTTCCTGGACTCGATGCCGGAGAACGCCGCGCACCTGGACGCCGCGCTCCTGGAGGCGCAGCGCCGCGACGCCGAGCTCGCCGCACTCCGCGAGGGCAAGTCGTTTGCCGGCGAGTCGGACCCGTACCGCAAGCCGCGCGAGGACGACGAGGACGACGAGGCCTGACCTTCCGTTCCTGACCTTCCGTTCCTGACCCGGCGGTCCTGACCGGCGGGCCCGGTCGGCGGGCCCGGTCGTGGGCGCCGTGCGCGAGGATGGGGGCCATGAGCGCCCCCGACACAGACCTCGCCCGCGACATCGACCGGGCCTGCCGGCTCACCGGGTCGTTCACCCTGCGCAGCGGCCAGGTGGCCGCCGAGTACTTCGACAAGTACCTGTTCGAGACCGACCCGGTGCTGCTCGCCCGGGTCGCGACGCAGATGGCGCCGCTGGTCCCGGCCGGCATCGACCTGCTCGGCGGCCTCGAGCTGGGCGGCATCCCCCTGGTGACGGCGCTCAGCGCGACGACGGGCACCCCGGCCCTGTTCGTGCGCAAGGCGGCCAAGCGCTACGGCACGGCGAAGCAGGTCGAGGGCCCGCCCGTCGCCGGCCGCCGTGTCGTGCTGGTCGAGGACATCGTCACGACCGGCGGCGCCGTGCGCGACGCGACGCTCGCCCTGCGGGCCGAGGGCGCCGTCGTCGAGACCGTGCTGTGCGCGATCGACCGCAGCCCCGTCGGCACGCATCCGCTCGCGGACCTCGGGCTCGACGTCCGGCCCGTCCTCACCAGGGCGCAGCTCGACGCGAGCCGCCCCTCCTGACCTACGACGACACCGGAGCACCCATGACCGCAGCCCCCCGCACCGCGCCGCCGCCTCGTCGCCCGACGGCGCCCGACGGGTTCCTCGTCGTCGACAAGCCCGCGGGGTGGACCAGCCACGACGTGGTGGGTCGCTGCCGCCGGCTGGCCGGCACGCGCAAGGTGGGGCACGCGGGCACGCTCGACCCGATGGCGACGGGCGTGCTCGTCGTCGGCGTGGGGCGCGCGACCAAGCTGCTCACGTACGTGGTCGGCGCCGACAAGGCGTACGACGCGACGATCCGGCTCGGCGTCGCGACCACGACCGACGACGCCGAGGGCGAGGCGACCGCCGCGGCCGGCGTGGGCGACGGCGTCGACCCCGGGGACCTCGCGCGCGGGGTCGCCGCCCTCACCGGGGACATCCGCCAGGTGCCCACCACGGTGAGCGCGATCAAGGTGGACGGCAAGCGGGCGTACGCGCGCGCCCGGGCTGGGGAAGACGTGGTCCTCGAGGCCCGGCCGGTCACGGTGAGCCGCTTCGACGTGCTCGGCTCGCGGCCGGAGACGACGCCGGACGGCGTGGCCGTGCTCGACCTCGACGTCGCGGTGACCGTGTCGTCCGGGACCTACGTGCGCGCGCTGGCGCGCGACCTCGGGGCCGCGCTCGGCACCGGCGGGCACCTCACGGCGCTGCGGCGCACCCGTGTGGGCGGCTACGACCTGGCGGGCGCCAGCACCCTGGAGGAGCTGGAGGCGCAGGCGGACGCGGACGGCGTCCTCGCCACGCTGCCGCTCGCCGACGCGGCGCGCGCGACGTTCCCGGTGCGCGAGCTCTCCGCCGACGAGGCGCGCGCGCTCGGGTACGGGCAGTGGGTGCCCGCCAGCGGCGAGCGGGGGACCGTGGCGGCGATCGGCCCCGACGGCGCGCTGGTCGCGCTGCTCGAGGACACGCGCCGCCGGGGCGAGGCGCTGGCGAAGCCCGTGCTCGTCCTCGCCCCGGCGGGCGGCTGACCGGCGCGACCCGGAGCGACCCGGCGTGCCCGACTCAGCGTGCCCCGGGCCGGCGTCAGCCCTGCAGTGCCGGCGCGGCGTGCCGTGCGGCGCGCTCGAGCGCCTCGTCCCGGGCCGCGTCGGCGTCGGGCTCGGCGCCGCCCGCGGTGCGCAGGTGCCCGACCAGCGACATCAGGACGCCCACCCCGGCCCAGAGCCCGAGGGCGAGCCAGGCGCGCCCGGCGTCGGCGGCGGGGAAGTAGGACAGGTCGCGCAGCAGCGTGGCGCCCGCGCCCGGCGGGAACCACTGCCCGATCGCGCCCCAGTGCCACGGGAGGAACTCCGGCGGCATGGTGGCGCCGGAGATCGGGTTGGCGACCAGCATCATCGTCACCGCGCCGAGCGCGATCCCGGCGCGGCCCAGCAGCGCCACGACCCCGGTGATCGGCGCCGCGACGGCGGCGAGGGCGAGCGCGGCGGCCCCGGCGTTGGTCCACCAGGCGCCCTGCAGCGCGCCGAACCACGACTGCAGCACCGCGACGAGCACGACGCCGCCCACCGCGGCGTACACGGCCACCGCGAGCACCCGGCGCAGCGCGCCCACGACGAGCAGCGAGATCGCGATCCCGCCCACCATCCCGCCGAGGAGCAGCGGGAACATCGCCGCCGTCAGGCCGGCGCCGCGCGGGTCGTCGGCGGACAGGGGCACGACGTCGGTCACCGCGACGGTGGGCACGGCGGACGCGTCCGCGCCGGAGGCGAGGGCCTGCTGGCTGAGGCCGGCCTGCAGCTGTCCCGCCGCCGCGGTGAGGAGCTGGGTCGTCACGGTGCTCGCGGCCGAGGCCGTCAGCACCTCCGGCGCGGCGCCGAGCACGATCGCGCCGTAGGCGTCGCGGGACTCGACGGCGGCGACGGCGGCGTCCCGGTCGGCGACCGGGACGAGGTCGACCGCGCCGGGCTGGGCCTCGTCGAGCGTCGCGCCGAGGGCCTCGACGGCCTGCGGCGGGCCGGCCACGGCGACGGGGAGGTCCTTGGGCTCGGCCGTGACGGCCGGCCACGAGAAGGCGAGCACCAGCACGCCGACGAGGGCGGCGACGCCGAGCCCGAGGGCCACGACGCGGCTCCACGGAGTGTGCGGGACCGGGCCTGGCGGGGTGGTGGACGGGACGGCGGGGGCGTCGGTGGTCGACGACATGGTGGACTCCGAGGTGCGTGGTATCAAAAACGAATGTTCGTTCTTTATGGAGAGGGTGCGCCGGGGTCCCTAGACTTGTCAACCGTCCGCCAGCGCCCTCGGGAAGGGGTCCGATGCCACGAGTGACCGAGGCGCACCGCGAGGCGCGTCGCGCGCAGATCCGGGCCGCCGCCCTGCGCGTGTTCACCGCCAAGGGCTACCAGCGCGCCTCCATCTCCGACGTCGTGACCGAGTCCGGCCTCTCGGCGGGCGCGATCTATGGGCACTACGACGGCAAGCAGGCGCTGTTCGCCGCCGTCGCCCAGGAGGTGCTCTCCCGGCGCGGCACCGAGATCGGGGGCGCGTCGCGGGACGGCGTGCCGCCGCCGCCGCTCGACGTGCTGACCATCCTCACCGGGGGCATGGCGCGCGACCTCGAGGACGGACGGGTGATCGTGCAGCTGTGGGCGGAGTCCACCGTCGACGACGTGATCCACGACGTCGTCCAGGAGGTGGTGAGCACCCTGCGGGGCGTGATCCGCGACGCGCTCCGCGCCTGGTACGCCACCCGCCCGGACCTGGCTCCCGACGGTCCCGACGCCGCCGCCGACCTGCTCCTGCCCGTGATGATGGGCCTGGGCCAGGGGTTCCTCATGCAGCGCGCGATGCTCGACGACTTCGACGCCGAGCGCTACCTCGCCGGCGCCGCTTCCGTCCTGCCGCGCTGACCCGGCAGGCCCGTGGGCGGCGTCGTCGTATCCTTGACGGCTGGCGCCCGCAGCGGGCGCCGGCAGCCGGACCCTCGACGAGACGGAGCGCGACGCGTGCAGGTGTTCACGGACCTGGACCAGGTCCCCGACGGGTTCGGGCCGTCGGTCGTCACGATCGGCAACTTCGACGGCGTCCACCGCGGCCACCAGGCCGTGCTGGGGCGCCTGGTGGGCCTGGCCCGCGCCGACGACCGCCTCGCGGTGGCGCTCACCTTCGACCCGCACCCGGCCCGGGTGCACCGCCCGGAGACCGCTCCCGAGCTGCTGACCGGCCTGTCGGACCGCCTCGACCTGCTCGGCCGCACCGGCCTCGACGCCGTCCTCGTCGTGCCGTACACGCTCGACCTCGCCGCGCTCACGCCCGAGGAGTTCGTCACCCGGTACCTCGTGGAGGGCCTCGGCGCGCGCACGGTCGTCGTCGGGCACGACGTGCGGTTCGGCAAGGGCAACGCCGGCACTCTCGCCACGATGGTGGAGCTCGGCGGCACCCACGGCTTCGAGGTCGTCGCGGTCGACGACGTCGGCGAGTGCGCGCCGGGCAGCGCCGGCGCGCGCGAGCGTTGGTCGTCGTCGGCGGCCCGGGCGCTGCTGGCCGAGGGCGACGTGGCGCAGGCCGCGGACGTGCTGGGCCGGCCGCACCGCGTGCGCGGCACGGTCGTGCACGGCGACGCGCGGGGTCGCGAGCTCGGCTTCCCGACGGCGAACCTCGGACGTGCCGAGGGCATGGTGCCCGCCGACGGCGTCTACGCGGGCCGGCTCCTGCGCCCCGGGCTCGCCGCGACGGACCCCGCGAGCCCCGACGCCGACCTGCCCGCCGCGATCTCCGTGGGCACCAACCCGACGTTCGACGGCGTGGAGCGCCGCGTCGAGGCCTACGTCCTCGACCGCGACGACCTGGACCTCTACGGCGAGACCGTGGTGCTCGAGCTGGTCGAGCGCCTGCGGCCCACGCTGCGCTTCGAGGGCATCGAGCCGCTCATCGAGCAGATGCACGCCGACGTCGCGCGGGCGCGCGACATCCTGGGCTGACCCCCGCACCGACCGGTCGAGCAGGCGGTTGCCACCGGTATCGGGGCCACCCGGCCCCGATACCGGTGGCAACCGCCTGCTCGGCGACGAGGGCAGCGGGTGAATCCGCGCGCGGCCTGTCACGGGCGTCCCGGGACTCGCTCCTTCCAGGCGTGACGGACCGGGCAGCGCCCGGCCGTGGGCCGCGGGAGCTCCCGCGGCTCCGTCGCGGCGCGGGCCCCGCCCTCCCTGATCCACGGCGGTGCCGCCTCGTCGCAGCGCGCTGTCCCGGGGGGGACCCCTCGGCGGGCGGGGAAGAAACCCCACGCCAGCGGGTTTCTGAGCTCCTTGTTGTGCCCCCCCCTCTTCTGCCCTTTTTTGTCTGTTCCTTTCGTACCGCGTCTTTCCCCGTCCCCCCTCCCTGCCCCCCCCGGCCCGCGCCCCGCGCCGGGCTGCTCCCGGCGCTCGCGCCTTCGAGAGGGGCAGAGCCATGACGGCTCAGCAGACCATCGCGCTCGACGCGCCCGAGCCCGGGCGTGACATCCACTCCGACCCCGTCGGCCGGACGGTGCGCAGCGTGCGGCACGGCGGCCAGGTCCGGCCGCGCCCCGGGTCGCACCCGCGGCCCGGCACCGACCCGGGGTCGTCACCGGCGCCCTTGCTCACCGAGACGGAGCTCGCCGTCCTGCGCGATCTCGTCGAGGACAGGTTCGAGGCGACGACGTCGTTCGACTACCTCTTCCGCGACCTGCGCGGGCGGTTCCCGGCGGCGCACCTGCCGGTCACCGGCCGCGGCGCCCCGCCCCAGGGGCCGATCTCCAACCGGACCGTCACCGCCGTCGTCGCGTCCCTGAAGAAGCTGGGCGCCGCGATGGTCGAGCCGGCCGGGCCGCCGAACCCGGCGCTCGACTCCACGATCCCCGCGGTCTACACGTACTGGGGTCAGTTCATCGACCACGACATCACTCTCAACACCAACGGGCCGGACGGGCCGCCGGAGCCGGGGGAGCCGCCGCGGCCGGGCGACCTCGTGCTCGGGGACATCGTGTCCGACCCGTTCTCGGCGTTCCCGCCGGAGGTCGTGGTGCGCAGCCTGCACAACGGGCGACACCCGTTCCTCAACCTCGACAGCCTCTACGGCAGCGGGCCGCGCTTCCCCGGGGAGCCGGGCCGCGGGACCACCCGCAGCGAGGCCGCCTACGCCACGACCGACCCGGCCAAGCTCGCGCTCGGCCGGGTGGCGACGACGGCGGTCCCCGGCTTCGAGCTCGTGGCGCCCGGCGACGACCCGCAGCGCGACCTGCCGCGGTTCTCCGCCGCCGAGGTCGCGGGGATGTCGGCGGACGTGGCGGACCGCCCGGCACCCGGGTCGGCGAAGATCCCCGAGGGGCGCAACGACGAGAACCTCGTCGTGGCCCAGCTCCAGGTGGGGTTCATCCGCTTCCACAACGCCGTCGTCGACTGGGTCCGGGCCACCGAGCCCTGGCTCACGGTGGACGACCGTGCGGTGTTCGACCGCGCGCAGCGGCTCACCCAGCACCACTACCAGTGGCTCGTCGTGCACGACTACCTGCGCACCCTCACCAAGCCGGGCGTGCTCGACGAGGTCCTCGTGGAGCCTTCCCTGCTGTTCCGGCCGCGGCGCCCGGTCGCGATGCCGCTGGAGTTCGCCGTCGCGGCGTTCCGGTTCGGGCACTCGATGGTGCGCGGCGGCTACGACTTCAACCTCAACTTCGGCAAGGTCGTGCCGCCGGCGGCGGCGCCCCGCGCGGCGTTCGCGAGCCTCGAGCAGCTCTTCGAGTTCACCGGGGGCGGCGGCCTCGTCCCGACGGGCGCGCCCCGCGGCGACGTCCTGCCGTCCAACTGGCCGATCGACTGGTCCCGGTTCGTCGACAAGGGCGACCCCGACCGCCGCCGGTCCGCGGCGAAGATCGACCCGTTCCTCGCGGCGGGGCTCGCGACGATGCGCAACGAGGGCAACGACGCAGGCCTGGCTCCCCGGGTCAGCGCGCTGCTCAAGCAGCTCGCGCAGCGCAACCTGCTGCGCGGGTACTGGCTGTCGCTGCCCACGGGGGAGGCGGTGGCCCGTGCGCTGCACGTGCCCGCGCTGACGCCCGAGCAGCTCACCCGCGGCGCCGCGCAGGAGGTCAAGGACGCGCTGGCGGAGCTCGACGGCACGCCCCTGTGGTACTACGTGCTCAAGGAGGCCGAGATCCAGGGGAACGGCAACTTCCTCGGGGACGTCGGCAGCCGGATCCTGTGCGAGACGTTCGTCTACCTGCTCACGGCGGACGCCGACTCGTTCCTCAACGAGGGCTGGACCCCCGCGCAGGGGGTGCGGGCCGACGGCGGGAAGATGATCACGACCCTCCCCGACCTGCTCCGGTTCGCGGGTGTCCTCACCCTCGACGACGGCACGACGTTCCGGCAGGTCGACGGCCGGCCGGCGGGGCACGACGGGGACTGACCGCCCGTCGGGATCGAGAGGCTCGTCGAGAGATGTGTCGTGGCCCACGTCGCGGGGGGGGGGGGGGGGGGAGGGCGGGGGGTGACTTAGCGCGGGGGGGGGGTGGGGACGGAGAGAAGAAAAAAGTGGAACCGAGAGGAAA
>NZ_JBSGUW010000006.1:203073-272445 GCF_053608125.1 Isoptericola sp. NPDC055063
CCGCTCTGTGATTCTCGTTCCCTCTCGTAGTGACCTAGAGATCGCTTCCCATCCTCTTCGCCCTGATCTTTCGCCCGATCTTTTTTTTCCCCCCCCCCCCCCCCCTCCTCTTTCTCCCTGTCTTCCCCCGCGCTGGTAGCATGGTGGGGCCGTATGAACGGCCGCGGATCCAGAGCGCCCCGGTGAACGAGTCCCGGAGCACCGCGCAACGACACCGAAGGAGAGCCATGCCGCTCGACGCTGCCACCAAGCAGTCCATCATCACCGAGTACGCCACTCACGAGGGCGACACCGGCTCGCCCGAGGTGCAGATCGCGCTGCTGACCCAGCGCATCAACGACCTGAACGAGCACCTCAAGGAGCACAAGCACGACCACCACTCGCGTCGTGGCCTGCTCCTCCTCGTCGGCCAGCGCCGCCGCCTGCAGGGCTACCTGCAGAAGGTCGACATCGAGCGCTACCGCGCGCTGATCCAGCGCCTCGGCCTGCGCCGCTGACTCCGCCTGCCAGCCCGGTCACCTCTCGCAGGGGCCGGGCTGGTCTGGTGTGATGTCCCTGTCGGTGCGACCGTGACGGTCGCGCCGGCACACCCAGACCGCACGATGGCGGGCGACGCCCGCCACGCCACCACCGCGCCGCCGGATTCTCGTCCGGTCCTCGGTAGTGGCCCCCCGAACCGTCCGGCCCCGGCCGGGCCCGGCTCCGTGGGCCTCGATCGAAGACCGCCGAGCCGTGGCGGCGCCCTCGAGATCAAGGAGGGCACCCGTGGAGGGTCCCGAGATCCAGTTCGCCGAGGCCGTCATCGACAACGGCCGCTTCGGCACCCGCACCGTCCGCTTCGAGACGGGCCGCCTCGCCCGCCAGGCCGCCGGCTCCGTCGCCGCGTACCTGGACGGCGAGACGATGCTGCTGTCGGCCACGACGGCCGGCAAGCACCCCAAGGACCAGTTCGACTTCTTCCCCCTGACGGTGGACGTCGAGGAGCGGCAGTACGCCGCCGGCAAGATCCCCGGCTCGTTCTTCCGCCGCGAGGGTCGTCCCTCGACCGAGGCGATCCTGGCCTGCCGCCTCATCGACCGCCCGCTGCGCCCCCTGTTCGTCAAGGGTCTGCGCAACGAGGTCCAGGTCGTCATCGACGTCCTGGCCATCCACCCCGACGACGCCTACGACGTGCTGGCGATCAACGCCGCGTCGGCGTCCACGCAGATCTCCGGCCTGCCGTTCTCCGGCCCGGTCGCGGGTGTCCGCGTCGCGCTGATCGACGGCCAGTGGGTCGCGTTCCCGAAGTACTCGGACCTCGAGCGCGCCGTGTTCAACATGGTCGTGGCCGGCCGCATCGTGGGCGACGACGTCGCCATCGCGATGATCGAGGCCGAGGCGACCGACGACGCCTGGAAGCTCATCAAGAACGAGGGCGTCGCCGCGCCGACCGAGGAGGTCGTCGCCCAGGGCATCGAGGCGTCGAAGCCGTTCCTCAAGGCCCTCTGCGAGGCGCAGGCCTCGCTCGCCGCCCAGGCGGCCAAGGAGGTCAAGGACTTCCCGGTCTTCCTCGACTACCAGGACGACGCGTTCGCCGCCGTCGAGGCCGAGGTCGGCTCCGCGCTGGGCGACGCGCTCGCCATCGCGGACAAGCAGGACCGCGAGAACCGCCTCGACGAGATCAAGGCCGGCATGGTCAGCGCCCTGACCGCCGAGGCCTTCGAGGGTCGCGAGAAGGAGCTGTCGGCCGCGTACCGCGCGCTGCAGAAGAAGCTCATCCGCCAGCGCGTCCTCACCGACGGCGTCCGCATCGACGGCCGTGGGCTCGCGGACATCCGCACCCTGTCCGCCGAGGTCGAGGTCATCCCGCGCGTGCACGGCTCCGCCCTGTTCGAGCGCGGCGAGACCCAGATCCTGGGCGTCACCACGCTGAACATGCTGCGCATGGAGCAGCAGATCGACTCGCTCGGGCCGGTCACGCGCAAGCGCTACATGCACAACTACAACTTCCCGCCGTTCTCCACGGGCGAGACGGGCCGCGTCGGCAGCCCGAAGCGCCGCGAGATCGGCCACGGCGCGCTGGCCGAGCGGGCCCTCGTGCCCGTGCTGCCGAGCCGCGAGGAGTTCCCCTACGCGATCCGCCAGGTCTCCGAGGCGCTGGGCTCGAACGGCTCCACGTCGATGGGCTCCGTCTGCGCCTCGACGCTGTCTCTGCTCAACGCGGGCGTCCCGCTGAAGGCCCCGGTCGCGGGCATCGCGATGGGCCTCATCTCCGACACCGTCGACGGTGAGACCCGCTACGCGGCGCTGACCGACATCCTGGGCGCCGAGGACGCGTTCGGCGACATGGACTTCAAGGTCGCCGGCACCAGCGAGTTCGTCACGGCCATCCAGCTCGACACCAAGCTCGACGGCATCCCCGCGTCGGTCCTGGCCGGCGCGCTGACCCAGGCCCGCGACGCGCGCCTGACCATCCTCGAGGTGCTCGCCGAGGCGATCGACGTGCCCGACGAGATGTCCCCGAACGCGCCGCGCGTCATCACTGTGAAGGTGCCGGTCGACAAGATCGGCGAGGTCATCGGGCCCAAGGGCAAGATGATCAACCAGATCCAGGAGGAGACGGGCGCGGACATCTCCATCGAGGACGACGGCACCGTCTACATCGGCGCCACCGACGGCCCCTCGGCCGAGGCCGCCCGCGCGGCGATCAATGCGATCGCCAACCCGCACGTCCCCGAGGTGGGGGAGCGCTTCGTCGGCACCGTCGTCAAGACGACGTCGTTCGGCGCGTTCATCTCGCTCTCGCCGGGCAAGGACGGCCTGCTGCACATCAGCCAGATCCGCAAGCTCGTGGGTGGCAAGCGCGTCGAGAACGTCGACGACGTGCTGTCCGTGGGCCAGAAGGTCCAGGTCGAGATCGGCGAGATCGACCCGCGCGGCAAGCTGTCGCTGGTCGCGGTGACCGAGGACGAGAAGGCCGACGAGCCCGCCGCCGAGACCCCCGCGGAGGCCTGACGCTCCGATGACCTGGCACCTTCCGCTCGTCCCCGCGGGCGAGCCCGGTGCCGACCTGACCGCCGGGCAGGACGGTGCGACGATCCGTCGCACCGTCCTGCCCGGCGGTGTTCGTGTGCTCACCGAGACGATGCCGGGCCTGCGCTCGGCGACGGTGGGCGCCTGGGTCGGCGTGGGCTCGCGCGACGAGACCGACGGTCACTTCGGCTCGACCCACTTCCTCGAGCACCTGCTGTTCAAGGGCACGCCCCGCCGCTCGGCGATGGACATCGCCGAGGCGTTCGACGCCGTGGGCGGCGAGGCCAACGCCGCCACCGGCAAGGAGCACACCTGCTACTACGCGCGGGTGCTCGACGCCGACCTGCCGATGGCGGTCGACGTCATCGCCGACATGGTCACCTCGGCCCGCCTCGACGAGGGCGAGCTCGAGACCGAGCGCGGCGTGATCCTCGAAGAGCTCGCGATGAACGACGACGACCCGGGCGACGTCGTGCACGAGGAGTTCTCCGCCGCCGTGCTCGGCACGCACCCGCTGGGCCGCCCGATCGGCGGCACCCCGGACACCATCCGCGCCGTGCCACGCGACGCCGTCTGGGAGCACTACCGCTGGCACTACCGGCCCGAGACCCTCGTGGTCTCTGCCGCGGGCGGGGTGGACCACGACGCGCTCGTCGCGCAGGTCACGGGCGCGCTGGACGCCGGCGGCTGGGACCTCGCTGCCGGTGCCGCGCCGCGCGACCGCCGGGCGACCGCCGCGGACCGCGCGGGCGTCCCGGACGAGGGCGTCGAGCTGACCGTGCGGCGCCAGGTGGAGCAGGCGAACGTCATCGTGGGGTCCACGGGCCTGGCCGCCACCGACGACCGCCGCTTCACCCTGTCGGTGCTCAACGCCGTCCTGGGCGGCGGCATGTCGTCCCGCCTGTTCCAGGAGGTGCGCGAGCGCCGCGGACTCGCCTACACGACGTACTCCTTCGCCTCCGGGCACGGCGGCCTCGGCACGTTCGGCCTGTACGCGGGCTGCTCGCCCGCCAAGGTCGACCAGGTCACCGAGCTGCTGGTCGAAGAGCTCGAGCGCATGGCGTCCGAGCCCATCACCGACGCCGAGCTGCAGCGCAGCATCGGCCAGCTCTCCGGCGGGCTCGTGCTGGGACTCGAGGACTCGGGGTCGCGGATGAGCCGCCTGGGCAAGGCCGAGCTGGTGTACGGCGAGCTGCTCAGCCTCGAGGAGTCGCTCGATCGCGTGCGCGCGGTGACCGCCGAGGACGTGCGCGCCCTCGCGGCCGACCTGGCGTCGCGGCCCCGCTCGGTGGTCCGCGTGGGCCCCTTCGGCGACTGAACACCGTCCGCCGACCGACCTGACGAACGAGATCGGAGACCTGATCGCATGAGCAAGACCCTCGTGGTGGCCGTGCTCGGCGCGGCGGGGCGCATGGGCGCCACCGTCTGCCGTGCCGTCGAGGCGGCGCCGGGCCTGGAGCTCGGCGCCCGGCTCGGCTCCGGGGACGCCGTGGACGTGGCCACCCTGGCAGGGGCGGACGTCGTCGTGGACTTCAGCGTCCCGGCGGCGACCGAGGCCAACGTGCACGCCGTGCTGGACGCGGGCTCGCACGCCGTCGTCGGCACGACGGGCTGGGACGACGCGTCCCGGGGCCGCGTGTCCGACCACCTGGAGAGCGTGAACGCCGAGCGCGCCGAGGCCGGCGAGGCCGGGCTGGGCGTGCTCATCGCGCCGAACTTCGGGCTGTCGGCCGTGCTGGCGATGACCTTCGCGGCGAAGGCCGCGCGGTACTTCGAGTCGGCCGAGGTGGTCGAGCTGCACCACCCCGACAAGGTGGACGCCCCGTCGGGCACGGCGCGGCACACCGCGGCCGCGATCGCGCGTGCCCGGGCCGAGGCCGGCCTGGCTGCGATGCCCGACGCCACCGAGACGGGCGTCGAGGCGCGCGGCGCCGACGTCGACGGGGTGCGCGTGCACGCCGTGCGGCTGCGGGGACTCGTCGCGCACGAGGAGATCCTCTTCGGCAACGAGGGCGAGCAGCTGGTGATCCGGCAGGACTCGTTCGACCGGGCGTCGTTCATGCCCGGGGTGCTGCTCGCGGTGCGCGAGGTCGGGAACCGTCCGGGGCTGACCGTGGGGCTCGAGAACGTGCTGGACCTGTCGTGAGCGACGTGCCGCGCCGGCGGGCGCCGCGGGGGCTCGTGGGGGCGCTCGTCGTCACCGCTCTGCTCGCGCTGTACGTCTGGGCGATCGCCTGGCGCGGCGTGGCGATGATCGGGTCGGGCGAGCCGGTGCTCGTCGCGATCGGCGTCGCGGTGCTCGTCATCCCGCTGCTCGTCATCCTGCTCATCGCGAAGGAGTACCGGCTCGCGACGCGCGTGCAGCGGATGGCGGACGTCCTCGCCGCCGCCGGTGAGCTGCCGGTGGACGACCTCCCGCGCTCGCCCGGCGGCCGGATCGACCGCGCCGCCGCCGACGCGGCCTTCGACGAGCGACGCGCCGCCGTCGAGCAGGACCCGGAGAGTTGGAAGGCCTGGTACCACCTGGCGTTCGCCTATGACGCGGCGGGCGACCGGCGCCGGGCGCGCGCCACCCTGCGCACGGCGTCCTCCCTGTTCACGCCCGGCGAGGGGGCCTGACCGGGGCCGTCGGTTCCACCACGAGCCCGCCAAGGCCACCGACCCCACCGATCCCACCGACCCCACCGACCCCACCGACCCCACCGATCCCACCGACCCCACCGACCCCACCGACCCCACCGACCCCACCGACCCCACCGACCCCACCGAGCCCACCGTCGAGCGCATCGTCCAGGCCGTCGGCGGGGGCGTCGGGCGGCGCCAGCCGCGTCCAGCAGTAGAGGGCGTGGCGCACCCGGGCCGCGCGGTCGGCGAGCTCGCCGAGGGCCACGAGGGCGGTGGCCAGCCGGTCGGGTGGCACGGGGCCCGGGAGCGTGGCGGCCGAGCGGGCGAGGGCGGCGAGCCGGTCCGGCGTCGCGCCGGCGAGAGCTCGAGCGAGCTCGTCCGAGACGGTCACCACCCACGGGCCCTCGTCCGCGCCGTCGACGACGGCGCCGTGGCGCGGGTGCGCCGTGACCTCGGCGTAGGGCTGGCCGCACAGGGCCGCGGAGATCCGCCCGAGCATGACGAACGGCTCCACCGCCGGGAGCCGCACCGTGTCGAAGAGGGGGAGCCCCGACCCGCGCGCCACGACCGACGGGCCCACCTCCTGGTGCACGACGGTCGCGGCGACCGCGTCGGTGGGCGCCGCGAAGTAGTCCGTGACGATCGGTGCCCGGGCGCCCCGGGCCGCGGCGTGGTCCATGCGAGCACGGTCGCACCGCGGTGCTACGGGCGCGTCACGGTGCCGTGACGGTCGGGCTACGGGTCGCGCGACGCACCGGCGACCAGGTCGGTCAGGCCTGCCGAGGGAAGGACTGCCGGGCCACGAGCACGGCGACGAGCGCGACCGCGACGATGCCCGCGCCGGTGAGCGCGAGGGTCCCGGGCCCGGGCCCGGCGACGATCACGGCGCCCACGGCGGCGCCGAGGCCGATCCCGAAGTTGGAGGTCGCGTTGACGAAGGCGCCCGCGACGTCGGGAGTCGCCCCCTGGGTGCGCAGCGCCGCCGCCTGGAAGGTGGCGGGGATGGCACCGAAGGCGGCGAGCCACACGCCCGCCGCGACGAGCACCCCCACGGCGCCGGGCAGGGCCAGCGCGACCGCGACGAGTGCGACGGCGATCGTCGCCATCGCGACGATCGTCAGGGCGCGGGGGCTGCGGTCGAGGTAGCGGGCCGCGCCCCACAGCCCGACGAGGCCGAGCGCCCCGAACACCAGGAGCACCGGGCCGACGGCCGCCTCCGACAGCCCTGCGGCCAGGAGGATCACGGAGATGTAGGTGTAGACGGTGTACTGCCCGCCGAAGAGCACCGTGTTGGTGCCGACGACGAGCCCCAGCCGGGCGCGCCCGCGGCGGGCGGCGTCGGCGTCGCGCGGCGCGGCGGGCTCGACCGCGACGGACGGCAGGAGGCGCGCGACGAGCAGCGCCGTCACGGCGCAGACGGCGGCGAGGACGCCGAACGACCAGCGCCAGCCCACCGCGGCGCCGAGCGACGTGGACAGCGGCACGCCCAGCACGAAGCCGAGGGTGCCGCCGGCGGTGACGAGCGTGAGCGCCCGGCCCGTGTACAGGGGGCTGACGAGGCGGGCCGCGTACGCGATCGACACGGAGAAGAAGATCGCGTGCCCGAGCCCGCCGAGGACACGCGCCCCCGCCACCACCGCGTACGACGGCGCCACGGCGACCAGCAGGTTGCTCGCCGCGTAGGTGGCGAGCGTGCCCAGCAGCAGAGGCTTGCGGGCCAGCGACCGGGTGGCGACGGTCAGCGGCACGGCGCACGCGGCGACCACGAACGCGTAGACGGTGACCAGCAGCCCCGCCGTCGACTCGCTCACCCCGACGCCCCGCGCGACCTGCGGCAGCAGGCCCACGGGCAGCACCTCGGTGGTGATCGCGACGAAGTTGGCCACGCCGAGCACGGCGATCCCGGCGGCGGCGTCACGCACGGTGCGGTGGGTCACCGGGCCGGGCTCGGCGGGCTCGTGGGCAGGGTCGGGCGCAGGACCGGAGGGGTGGGGCACCGCCTCATCCTGCCACCGGCGCGGCGCACCCATGACGTCGCCCGTGTCAGACCTCGAGGCCGTGGCCGAACCGGAACAACGGGTCGGCGGTGTCGAACGGCACGTCCTCGCGGGAGGCCTCGACGGCGGCCATGGAGCGCGGCAGGTCGAACGGCAGGCGGCCCTCGGGCGGCACGACGCCGGTGAGGGCGTCGAGCAGCGCGGGCGTGGAGGCGCCGAAGTCCGCCACCAGGGTGCCGTGGTCGCCGAGCGCCTCGAGCACGGGCGCGAGGACGGCGGGCCGGTCGAGGTAGACGTCGACGACGGTCGGCACCTGCGCGGCGACCTCCGCCACGCGGGCGACGACCTCGGCGGGGAAGTCCAGCGAGCCGGCGTGGAAGAAGCCCTCGAAGCCGGGGCCGCGGTCCTCGTACGGAGCCTTGAGGCGCAGCAGCGCCACGTCGGCCTCCGCCGGCGTCGCGACGACGGTCATGCCCTCGAGGTCGGCCGAGTCGCCGAGGTCGGCCGCGCCCTCCGCGTACACGCGCAGCCCCTGCGCGAGCGGGAGGTGGGCGGCGCCGCTCGCGGCGGACGCGAGCACGGTCACGGACCGCGACTGCGCGCGGCGCCCGGCGGCGACGAGGTCGGCGTGCCCGACGAGGGACGCCGCGGCGTCGGCGTCCACGAACCGGGCGCCGTCGAACAGGCCCAGCTCGAACTTCTCGCGCAGCAGGCGCGCGACGGACACGTCGAGGCGGTCCTCGGTGACGCGGCCGGCGCGGACGAGCTCCACCACGAGCTCCGGGCAGGCCTCGCCGCCGAGCTGGTCGGCACCGGCGGCGAGGATCCGCTCGACGCGGTCGAGCGGCGTCAGGTGCTCGACCCCCCAGGCGCGGGCCGGGAAGGGTCGCCCCATGATCTCGGCGTCCGAGACCAGGCCCCAGTCGGTGCAGACGATCCCGTCGAAGCCGAGGTCCTCGCGTAGCAGCCGCGTGAGGACCTGCCGGTTGAAGCCGAAGCCCACCTGCTCGACGTCCTCGGGGCCGTCGCCGAGGTCGGCCTCGAGGCCCACGGGCATGCCGTAGTAGGGCATCATCTGGCGGGTCCCGGCGGCGAGGAGCTCACGGAACGGAGCCAGGTGCTCGGCGAACCGGCCCCCGGGGTACACCTGCTCGCGCCCGTAGGCGAAGTGCGGGTCCTCGCCGTCGGCCTGCGGGCCGCCGCCCGGGAAGTGCTTCGTCATCGTCGAGACCGACGCCGCGCCGAAGGTCCCGGGCAGGCCGGCCTCGCGGGCGACGTCGCCGGTGGCCTGGAAGCCGCGCACGTACGCGGCGCCCATCCGGCCGGTGAGCTCCGCGTCCTCGCCGAAGGTGCCGTTCGCGCGGGCCCAGCGGGGCTCGGTCGCGAGGTCCACCTGGGGGTGCAGCGCGGTGCGGATGCCGACCGCGAGGTACTCGCGGCGGGCCGCGTCGGCGTGCTCCTCGACGAGGCGCTCGTCGCGGGTGGCGGCGAGGCCGAGCGTCTCGGGCCACTGGGAGAACGGTCCGGACAGCATCGCCGTGCCGGGGTTGTCCGTGAAGGCGTGCCGCGGGTCGGTGGAGACGGTCACCGGGATGCCGAGCCGGGTGGACGCGGCGAGCTCCTGGAGCCGGTTGTGCCAGAGGGCGAACTCGCGGGCCGTGGGCGGGGCCATGAGGACGTTGAAGTGCGTCATGCCGCGCTCCACCACCATGTCGGTGGTGGCGGGCACGCCCATGGCGGACGGGCCCTCGGACAGCGTGCCGCCGGTGCCCACCTCGATCATGGTCTGGAAGAGCTGTCCAGCCTTCTCCTCGAGGGTCATGCGGCCCAGGAGGTCGGCGACGCGCTCGGCGACGGGGCGCGACGCGTCCCGGTACGGGGCGTCGGCGGGGACGGGGGACAGGGTCTCGACGGTCGTCGCGTCGGTCATCAGCGGGCTCCTCGGATGAACATGGTGGCCACGGCGCCGACGGCGACGATGACCGCGGAGATGGCGAACAGGGCGGTGTAGTTGCCGCCCCCGCCGATGGCGAGGAAGGCCGGGGCGAGGGCCGGCGCCACCGACTGGGGCAGCGCGTTGGCGATGTTGAAGACGCCCATGTTCTTGGCGGCCTCGGTCTCGGCGTTGGGCAGCACGTCGGTGACGAGCGCGAGGTCGACGGCGAAGTAGGCGCCGAGGCCCGCGCCGAACAGGGACGCGCCGACGTAGAGCATCGCCGGGTCGTGCGCGACGGCGAACACGGCCAGGCCGGCGCCGGCCAGGAGCGTGGCGACCACGACGAAGACCTTGCGGCGGCCGGTGCGGTCGGAGAGGGCGCCGCCCACCGTGGACGCGATGACGAGCACCACGGCCTGGACGATCATGAGGCGCAGCTGCCAGCTCAGGGCCGTCGCGCTGTCGAAGCCGAACCGGTCGGACAGGAAGTACAGCTGGTAGGTGTTGTAGAGCGCGAAGCCGAACAGCATGAGGAAGCGGCCGAGGAACGCCCACGCGAAGTCGGGGTAGCGGCGCGGCGACACCCAGAAGCCCTGGAGGAAGGCGCCCAGGCGGAAGGCCTCGAGGTCGCCCTTCGGCAGGTGCCGGTCCTGGAGGACGAGGACGAGGGCGAGGACGCCGACGAGCGCGAGAGCGGTCGGGACCACGAAGATCCAGATCTGGTCCGCGCCCGCGGCGGTGAACCCGAAGGCGAGGCCGATGCCGACCAGGGGCGCGAGCTGCTGCACCATGCCGAGCAGGCCCGAGACGCGGGCGCGCTGCCGCTCCGCGACCTGGTCGGGCAGGATCGCCTGGAGCGCGGCCTGGGTGCCGTTGAACGCCAGCTGGGCGACGGCCCACCCGAGCACCACCACGCCGATCGTGGGGGCGAACGCGATGAGCAGCAGGCCGATGCTGCCGAGCAGCACGCCCCACAGCAGCCAGGGACGGCGCATGCCGAGGCGCGACGTGGTGCGGTCGGACAGGGCGCCCGCGAGCGGGTTGGCGACGAAGGCGAAGAACGCGCCGACGCCGGTGACGAGCGCGAGGTTCCCGGCGCGGTTCTCCGGGGTGGACAGGGCGTCCACCTTGAGCGCGAGGGTGCTGATGACCGGCGTGAGCAGCGCGATGTAGAGCGTGAAGTAGGCGAGGACGTACGCCACCACGACCCCCGTGCTCGCGACGCGTCCCTCGCGGTGCGGCGTGCCGGCGCCCGGGGGCGGCGGCACGGTCGGGGACGCGGGGGACTGGCCGGCCGGTGCGGCCTGAACATCTGCCATGGACGGACTCCTGGGTGTCTGGCCGGTCCGTCGTCGGGCCGGCGCCTTCGACCAATGCCTACCGTATGGTCGGTGAAGGAAGGCTACCGCATGGTAGGTATTGATTCGACACCCCGGCGTGACCGGGGCGTGGAGGAACCGTCGGGACGAGTCGGTCGAGACGGGACGGCGGGGGACAATGGCGCACGTGAGCGATACGACGACGGAACCGGCCGGCCGCGGGCGCGGCTACGCCAAGGGGCGTGCGAAGCGCGAGGAGATCCTGCAGGCGGCGATCGTCGCGTTCGGCGAGGTGGGCTACCACGGGGCGTCCCTGCGCGAGATCGCGGCGCGCGTCGGCATCTCGCACCCGGGGCTGCTGCATCACTTCCCGACGAAGGTCGCGCTGCTCGAGGCGGTGCTGGAGCACCGCGACGCCGTCGACTTCGCGGACTTCGACACCGACGTCGAGCAGGGCCGCTCGATGTTCGAGGCGCTCGTGCGCCTGGTGCAGCGCAACGCCCTGCGGCGGCCGGTGGTCGAGGTCTTCACCGGGCTCGCCGCCGAGGCGACATCCGTCGACCACCCCGCGCACGACTACTTCGCGCGGCGCTACGCGGACACCGTCGAGCGCGTCCGGGTGGAGCTGCAGCGGCTGGCCGCCGACGACCGGCTGCGCGACGGCGTCGACCCGGCCGTCGCCGCGCGGGCGATCGTCGCGCTCATGGACGGGCTGCAGGTGCAGTGGCTGTACTCGCTCGAGCGCCCGCGCGCCGAGCGCGTCGACATGGCCGGCGACCTGCGGTCCTACCTCGACCTGATCCTCGTCGACCCGGCGGCCTGACCGGGGGCCCGCCGGCCAAATCGCCTTCGAGCAAGCGATCCGTCGCGCCATCGGCGCGGATGGCGCGACGGATCGCTTGCTCGAGGCGGGCCGGGGTGTCAGGCGTTCGCGGCCTCGACGAGGTGGGCCAGCGCGGCGCGGTCGAACCCGGCGAGCCCGAAGTCCGCGATGACGGCCAGGGGCATGTCCGTGGCCATGGCGAGCATCGTCGGGTCGAGCGGCGTCGCCTCGAGCGCGGGCCGGATCGCGGCCGCGGCGACGGGGTGCGCCAGCGCCTCGCCGAGGGTGGACAGCTCGTGCAGCGGGAGCGTCACGTCCTCGCCGACGACGTCCACGACGAGCTCGGCGCGCAGGTCGCGCGACGACGCGCCGACCCCGATCCGGAACTCGCCGCCCTCGAGCACCCAGCGGCGCAGCACGGGGTGCCAGTACGACAGGTCGCGGGCGTCGAGGTCGAGCGTCACCACCTGGGACGCGCCGGGCTCGAGGAACACCTTGGCGAACGCCTTGAGCTCGCGCTCGGGGCGCTGCACCTGGGCCTGCGGGTCGCCCACGTACACCTGGACGACCTCGGCGCCCGCAGCGGCGCCGGTGTTCGTCACGCGCACCGCCACGCGCACGCGGGCGTCCGCCCCGGCGCCGGTGACCTCGGCGGTGGCGTCGTCGTAGGCGAACGTCGTGTAGGTCAGGCCGTGCCCGAACGGGTAGGCGACGCCGACCTTGCGGGCGTCGTACCAGCGGTAGCCCACCAGCACGCCCTCGCCGTAGCGGACGTGGCCGAGCTCGCCCGGGAAGTTCCCGAACGCCGGGGTGTCCTCGAGGCGCAGCGGCAGCGTCTCGGTGAGGCGGCCGGACGGCGCGACGGCGCCGGTGAGGACGTCGACGACGGCGGAGCCGCCGGCCTGCCCGCCGAGCCAGCCGGTGAGCAGCGCGGGCACGGCGTCCTGCCAGCCGGCGACGGAGATCGCGGAACCGCCCGCGAGGGCGACGACGACCCGCGGGTTGACCGCCGCGACGGCCTCCAGCAGCGCCACCTGGTCGGCGGGGAGGTCGAGGTGGTCGCGGTCGTAGCCCTCGGACTCGTAGGCGGCGGGCAGGCCGAGGAACACCAGGACCGTGCCCGCGCCGCGCGCGGTCTCGACGGCCTCGGCGACCAGGGCCTCGGCCGGCCGGTCGTCGTCGGGGCCCTCGGCGAGGGGGTAGCCGGGGGCGAACGGGACGTCGGCCCCCGCCGCCTCGCGGAGCGCGGTGAGGGCGTCGTCGAGCCGGGTCGGGTTGACCTGCGAGGAGCCGGCGCCCTGGTAGCGCGGGGTGCGCGCGAGCTCGCCGACGACGGCGACGCCGGCGAGCGCCTCGGGCGCCAGGGGCAGCAACGGCGCCGTGCCGGTCGGGCTGTCGACGGCGTCGTTCTTGAGCAGCACCGTGCCCGCGGCGGCGGCCTCGCGGGCCAGCGCGTGGTGGGCGTCGACGTCGAACGTCCCGGGGGCCTCGGCTGCCGGGAGCGACCGGGCGACGAGCCGCAGCACGCGGCGGGCGGCGGCGTTCACGAGGGCCTCGTCGAGCGCGCCGGAACGGACGGCGGCGACGACCTCGGCGTCGGTGCGGCCGCCCGAGGACGGCATCTCCAGGTCGAGGCCGGCGGCGACCCCGGCGACCCGGTCGCGCACGGCGCCCCAGTCGGAGACGACGAGGCCGTCGAAGCCCCACTCGTCGCGGAGCACGGTGGTCAGCAGCCAGTCGTGCTGCGAGGCGTAGACGCCGTTGACCTTGTTGTAGGCGCACATGACGGTCCACGGCCGCGACCGCCTGACGACCCGCTCGAAGGCCGGCAGGTAGATCTCGCGCAGCGTGCGCTCGTCCACGTCGGCGGACACGCGCATCCGGTCCGCCTCCTGGTTGTTGGCGGCGAAGTGCTTCAGCGAGGTCCCGACGCCCTGGGACTGGATGCCGTCGACGAGCGCGGCGGCGAGGTCGCCGGCCACCACCGGGTCCTCGGAGAAGTACTCGAAGTTGCGCCCGCACAGCGGCGACCGCTTGATGTTCACGCCCGGGCCCAGCAGGACGGCGACGTCGTTCGCGCGGGTCTCGCGGCCGAGCGCCTCGCCGACGCGGCGCAGCAGGTCGGCGTCCCAGCTGGACCCGAGCGCGGCGGCCGTGGGGAAGCAGGTGGCGGGCACGCTGGCGCCCAGGCCCAGGTGGTCGGCGGACTCGTCCTGCTTGCGCAGGCCGTGGGGGCCGTCGGTGACCATGACCGACGGGACGAGGGTCTCCCCGTCGCGCTCGACGGGCTGGGTGTGCCAGAAGTCGAGGCCGGACAGCAGGGACGCCTTCTCCTCGAGCGTGAGGGACGCGAGCACGCGCTCGACGTCGAACGGCGCGCCCGGGGTGGCGGGGGAGGTGGTGGCGGGCGTGCTGGCTGGCGCGGTCTGGTCGAGGGTCACGGTGGGCGCTCCAAGGGTCGGCGACGGTACGACGGAGCCAGCGTAACAAGAACCCTACCGTTCGGTAGGAAACGTGATCGCCGCCGTCTCCGACGCGCGTGCGCTCGGCGCGCCCCGGTCAGATCGCGGCGGACCAGCGACGCTCGACGACGTCCCGCACGCCCGTCGCCAGGGTGCGGGTCATGCCGTCGGGCCCCAGGCCCGCCGACGAGAGGAACTGCTCGCGGGCGGAGTCGTCGTCGAGCACCCAGGTGACGAGCTCCTCGGCGCCGTCGGCGCGCAGCCGGTCCACCGCCGCCGACAGCAGGCGCGACCCGTGGCCGCCGCGCTGGTGGCGGGGCTCCACCTCGAGCCCCACGAGCTGGCCGGGACCGACGGCCGCGAACCCCACGACCTCGGCGCCGTCGAGCGCGACGAACACCGCGAAGCCGGGCCCGGGCGGCGCGGTGATCGCCTGCGACCAGCGCTCGCGCATCGTCGCGACGTCGAGCGCGTCGACGACGCCGTCGCCGAGCGCCGTCTCGTGCGCCCGCCGCCACGCGGACACCTGGACGCGGGTCACCGCGTCCTCGTCGCCGGGGACGGCCGGGCGGACCGAGACGTCGGCCGTCTCGCGGAAGAGTGCCATCGGGCCACCCTAGTGAGTTCGGGGCGGGGTCCGGCGCAGGGTCCGGGGCGGCTCCCGGGCGGTCCGAGACCGGGAACAGCGCCTCAGCCCCAGCCGAGGGCGCGCAGGCCCGCCGCGGTGGCGGCCGCGAGCACGACGACGAGGATGAAGGGCGCGCGCAGCGCGAGGGCGATCGCCGCGACGGCGAGCGCGGGCACCCGGGCGTCCACGGCGAGGGCCTGCCCGTCCGCGAACGTCTGGACGACGACGAGGGAGACCAGCAGCGCCACGGTGACGAGCGTCGAGGTGCGCTGCACCCGCTCGGTGGCGAGCCAGTGCTCGGGCACGAGGTGGCCGGCGAGCTTGAGCGCGAAGCTGAGCAGGGACGCGACGAGCACGGTCACCCACAGCACGGTGGTGGTCATGCGGCCTCCTTCCGGCCGTCGGCGGGGCGCGGTCCGGCGACGGCCCCGACGACGATCGCGGCGGCGGCCGCGGCAAGCACGGGCAGCCCTGCGGGCACCAGGGGGATCAGCGCGGCGGTCACGGCGACGGCGATCGCGGCGACGACCTGCGCCTGCCGCGCCGCGAGCCGCGGCCACACGAGGGCGAGGAACGCGGCGCCGGCCGCGGCGTCCAGCCCCCAGGCGCGCGGGTCGCCGAGCGCGTCGCCGGCGAGCGCGCCCAGCAGGGTGAACGCGTTCCACAGGACGAAGACGCCGACGCCCGTGACCCAGAACCCGGCGCGCGTCGCGGCCCGCTCCCGCTGCCCGACGGCGACCGCGGTCGACTCGTCGATCGTGAGCTGCGCGGCGGCCAGCCGCCGCCAGCCGCGCACCTCGAGCAGCGGGGCGACGACGGCGCCGTACAGGGTGTTGCGCACGCCGAGCAGGGTGGACGTGGCGATCGCGGCGACGGGGGAGCCGCCGGCGGCGACCACGCCGATGAGCGCGAACTGTGACCCCCCGGAGAAGAGCAGGAGGCTGAGGGCCATCGTCTGCGGCACGCTCACGCCCGCCACGACCGACAGGGCACCGAACGAGATCCCGTACAGGCCGGTGGCCAGCGCGACCGACGCCCCCTGGCGGACGGCGGAGCGCACCGCCGGGTCTCGCCCCTGTCCACGTGTCACGCCGGTAGGAAATCACGGCGCGGCGGCGCCGCGGAAACAGAGCGGTCGCGGCGAGGTGTCGGATCAGAGCGCGACATACACGGTCTCGAGGTACTCCTCGAGGCCCGCCTCGCCGCCCTCGCGCCCGAGGCCGGACTGCTTCATGCCGCCGAACGGCGCGCTCGCGTCCGAGACCATGCCGCGGTTGATCCCGATCATCCCGGCGTCGATCTCGGACCCCACGCGCAGGGCGCGGTCGATGGACGTGGTGTACGCATAGGCGGCGAGCCCGTACTCCGTGTCGTTGGCGAGGGCGATCGCCTCGTCGTCGTCCCCGAACGCGACGACGGGCGCCACCGGGCCGAAGATCTCCTCGCGCACCACCCGCGCGTCCGCGTCGACACCCGCCAGCACGGTGGGCTCGAAGAACGTGCCTGGCCCGTCGGGGCGGCCTCCGCCGGTGAGCACCTGGGCGCCGCGGCCGGTGGCGTCGTCGACGAGCTCGGCGACCTTGGTGACGGCCTTCGCGTCGATGAGGGGCCCGACGTCGACGCGGTCGGAGTCGCCCCGCCCCACCCGCAGACGTGCGAACCGGTCGGCGAGCCGCCGCGCGAACTCGCGGGCGACGGAGTCGTGCACCAGGAAGCGGTTGGCCGCGACGCACGACTGCCCGGCGTTGCGGAGCTTGGCCACGGTGGCGCCGTCGACCGCCGCGTCGAGGTCCGCGTCCGCGAAGACGACGAACGGCGCGTTGCCGCCGAGCTCCATCGAGGTGCGCAGCACCTGGCCCGCCGCCTGGCCCAGCAGGGTGCGCCCGACGGCCGTGGAGCCCGTGAAGGAGAGCTTGCGCAGCCGGTCGTCGCCCAGCAGCGGGGCGACCAGGTCGCCGGAGGTCGCCGTCGGCACGACGTTCACGACGCCGCGGGGCAGGCCGCGCTCGGCGAGCTCGGAGCGGATCACCTCGGCCACGAGCATCGTCGTGAGCGGGGTCTGGTGGGCGGGCTTGACCACGATGGTGCAGCCGGCGGCGAGCGCCGGCCCGATCTTGCGGGTCGCCATCGCGATGGGGAAGTTCCACGGGGTGATCAGGAGCGCCGGGCCGACGGGGCGGCGGTGCACGAGCTGCCGGTTCGCGCCGGCGGGAGCGGTGCACACCAGCCCGTCGGCGCGGACGGCCTGCTCGGCGTACCAGCGCAGGAAGTCCGCGCCGTACGCCACCTCGGCCCGCGCCTCGGCGAGCGGCTTGCCGCACTCGGCGGTGATGAGGGAGGCGAAGGCGTCGGCGCGCGCCACGATCCGCTCGTAGACCGCGCGCAGGAGCTCCGAGCGCTCGCGGGGCGCCACCGCGCGCCACGCGGCCGCGGCGTCGGCGGCGGAGGCGAGCGCCCGCCGCCCGTCCTCGGGCGAGGCGTCCGCGACGTCGAACAGCACCTCGCCGGTGGCCGGGTCGGTGACCTCGAACGTCCGCCCGCCCGAGGCCGCGGTCCACTGCCCGCCTGCGAGCATGCCGGTCGGCAGGTGGGCCACGAGCGCGGGGGAGAGCGAGCTCATGCCCCCGAGTATGCACAGGGCTCGGTCCGCTCGACACGGGGAGCGGACGACCTTCGCCCGCTGCAGGGTCCGCGCAGGTGTCCCTACGATCGACGGGTGGGCGACGGGCGGAGCGAGGGCGCGGTGACGCTGCTGCTGCTCAACGGGCTGCCCGGCGTCGGGAAGTCGAGCGTCGCGACGGCGCTCGCGGCGGGCCGGCCTGGCACGCTCGTGCTCGACGTGGACGTGGTGCGCACCCTGATCTCGGGCGACCCCGCGGGCACCGCGGAGCCGGCCCGGCGGCTCGCCCTCGACATGGCGCGCTCGCACCTGGGCACCGGCGGCGACGTGGTGGTGCCGCAGCTCGTGGCGCGCCCGGACCAGGTGGAGCGGTTCGCGCGGGCCGCCGACGACGGCGGGGCGCGGTTCGCGCACGCGGTCCTGGAGGCCGACCCCGCGACCCTCGCGCGCCGGGTGGCCGACGACGACGCGGCGCACCGGCGGGGCCTGGACGCGGACGCGGTGGCCGCCTACGCCGCGGGCCTGCGCGCGGTCGCGACGCTGCCCGGCGTGGTCCGCGTCGACGCCGGGACGAGCGACGTGGACGCCGTCGCGGGCCGGGTGCGGGCCCTGCTCGACGGGTGATCCCGTCCGCCCTGGGCGGCCGCGCCCGGTACGGTTGCCCTATGACGCTCGCCGCCTCCGCCGCGCGCCCCTTCGGCGCTGTCCTCACCGCGATGGTGACCCCCATGACGCCCTCGGGCGACCTGGACCTGGACGCGGCGGTCAAGGTGGCCAAGCGCCTGGTGGACGACGGCAACGACGGGCTCGTGCTGTCGGGGACCACCGGCGAGTCGCCGACCACCCACGCCCCTGAGAAGGCCGACCTCGTGCGCGCCGTCGTGGACGCGGTCGGCGATCGGGCGTACGTCCTTGCGGGCGCCGGCTCCAACGACACCGTGCACGCCGTGCGCATGGCGGAGCAGGCGGCGGAGGCCGGCGCGCACGGGCTGCTCGTCGTCTCGCCCTACTACTCGCGTCCGTCGCAGGACGGCCTGTACCGGCACTTCGCGACGGTCGCCGACGCCACCGAGCTCCCCGTGATGCTCTACGACGTCCCGGGGCGCACCTGCGTCCGGATCGCGGCGTCGACCTACGAGCGCATCGCGCGGCACCCGCAGGTCGTCGCGACGAAGGACGCCACCGGAGACGTGTCGTCCGTCGCGCCCCTGGCGGCCGCGACGGGCCTCGCCTGGTACTCGGGCGACGACAGCCTGCTGCTGCCGTTCCTGTCCATGGGCGGCGCCGGCGTCGTGTCCGTCTCCGCGCACGTCGTGGGCGGGGCGTTCGCCGAGGTCGTCCGCCGCTGGGACGCCGGGGACACCGCCGGCGCCCTGCAGGCCTACCTGCCCACCGTGCCCGTGATCGACGCGCTCAACGGCGCCGGTGCGCAGGCCGTGATGGCCAAGGCCGCGCTCGAGGCGCTCGGCGTGCTCGACAACCGCGAGCTGCGCCTGCCCAACGTGGCCGCCTCCGAGGACGACGTCGCGCGGCTGCGTGACGCCCTCGTGACGGCGGGCTACCTGAACGACGGCGTCCGTGCGGGCGCCACCACACTTCCGTAAGACCGACCGGCCTGGAGGCCCCGTGAGCCACCCTCACCCCGAACTTCCCCTGCCCCCCGCCCTCCCGTCGAAGGGGCTGCGCATCGTGGCCCTCGGCGGCCTGGGCGAGGTGGGCCGCAACATGGCCGTCCTCGAGTACGAGGGGCGGCTGCTCGTCATCGACTGCGGCGTCCTCTTCCCCGAGGACCACCAGCCCGGCGTGGACCTGATCCTGCCGGACTTCGACTACATCAAGGACCGTCTCGACGACATCGAGGCGATCGTCCTCACCCACGGGCACGAGGACCACATCGGCGCCGTGCCCTACCTGCTGCGGCTGCGCCGGGACATCCCGCTCGTCGGCTCGCGGCTCACGCTCGCGTTCGTCGAGGCGAAGCTCAAGGAGCACCGCATCAAGCCGGTGCTCCGCGTCGTGGCCGAGGACCAGACCGAGCGGTTCGGCCCCTTCGACTGCGAGTTCGTCGCCGTCAACCACTCCATCCCGGACGCGCTCGCCGTCGCCGTCACGACCGGCGCCGGCACCGTGCTGCACACCGGCGACTTCAAGATGGACCAGCTGCCGCTCGACGGGCGCATCACCGACCTGCGCGCCTTCGCGCGCCTGGGGGAGAAGGGCGTCGACCTGTTCATGGTCGACTCCACCAACGCCGAGGTCCCCGGGTTCGTCACCAACGAGGTGGAGATCGGGCCGGCGCTGGACGCCGCCTTCGCGCAGGCGGAGAAGCGGATCGTCGTCGCCTCGTTCTCCTCGCACGTGCACCGCGTGCAGCAGGTGCTCAACGCCGCGCACGCGCACGGCCGCAAGGTCGCGCTCGTGGGCCGCTCGATGGTGCGCAACATGGGCATCGCCGCCGAGCTCGGCTACCTCGACGTCCCGCCGGGCGTCCTCATCGAGCTGAAGCAGGCCGCGAGCCTGCCCGACGACCGCATCGTCTACATGTCGACCGGCTCCCAGGGCGAGCCGATGGCCGCCCTGAGCCGCATGGCCAACGGCGACCACAAGGTGCAGGTGGGCCACGGCGACACCGTGATCCTCGCGTCGTCCCTCATCCCGGGCAACGAGAACTCCGTGTTCCGGGTCATCAACGGCCTCACGCGCCTCGGCGCCCGCGTCGTGCACTCCGGCAACGCCAAGGTGCACGTCTCCGGGCACGCGAGCGCCGGCGAGCTCCTGTACTGCTACAACGTGCTCAAGCCGAAGAACGTCATGCCGGTGCACGGCGAGGTCCGCCACCTGGTGGCCAACGGGGCGCTCGCGGTCCGCACCGGCGTGCCCGCGGACCGCGTCGTCCTCGCCGAGGACGGCGTCGTCGTTGACCTCGTGGACGGCAAGGCCTCGGTGGTCGGCGCCGTGCCCTGCGGCTACGTCTTCGTCGACGGCTCGACCGTCGGCGCCGTCACCGAGAACGAGCTCAAGGACCGCCGCACGCTGTCCGAGGAGGGCTTCGTCTCGGTCTTCGCGGTGGTCGACACCGCCACGGGCAAGGTGCTCGCCGGCCCGCAGATCCTCGCGCGCGGCATGGCCGAGGACGCGGCGGTCTTCGAGGAGGTCCAGCCCGACGTGGTCGCGGCGCTCGAGAAGGCGATCGCCGGCGGCGCCACCGACACCTACCAGCTGCAGCAGGTGATGCGGCGCGTCATCGGCCAGTGGGTGAACCGGCGCCTGCGCCGTCGCCCGATGATCGTCCCGGTGGTCGTCGAGGCCTGAGCGGACGCCGGAGGGCACCGCTCACGCCGCCCGTCGGGCGGTAGCCCAGGTCACGGGGCCGCGCCACTATGCTGGCGCGGCCCTGCCGCCTTTCCTGGAGGACTTCGATGACGCAGCCCGACCCGTTCGCCCCGCCGTCCGGCGCGGTCCCGCCCGCGACGCCGCCCGCCGTGCCCGCAGAGTCCTCGGCGCCGCAGCCCCGCTACGGCGCCTACGCGCCGCCGGGGACGCCGCTCCCGCCGCCACCCGGCCCGGCGGCGCCCGGGCCGTACGGACCGGGTCCGGCCGGCTGGGTCCCGGCGCCCGCCGCACCGACCGGTCTCGCGACCGCGGCCGTCACCATGGCCGTCGCCTGGACGGCGATGCAGGTGCTCCTCCTGGCCACGTCGTTCGCCGCGGTCGAGCCGTACGAGCGGGCCCTCGCTGAGGGGACGGACGCCCTGTCGGTCTGGACGGCGTACGACGGGCTGGGCTCGGTCGCCATCCCTGTCCAGGTGGCCACGTTCGTGGTCGCGTGCCTCTGGCTGCAGCAGGCCCGCGCCGCCGCCACGGCGCTGGCGCCCGGCGCGCGGCAGGTCCGCCGTCCGGTGTGGGTCTGGCTCGGCTGGGTGGTCCCCGTGGTGTCCCTGTGGTTCCCGTTCCAGGTCGTGCGGGACGTGCGCGCCGCCGTGGTCGGGCGTCCGCCGTCCGCCGCGTTCGGCTGGTGGTGGGCGTGCTGGCTCGTCGGGCTGTGGGCCTCGAACCAGGCCGCCTTCGCGGGGACGGGTCTCGGCACCCGGGACCCCGAGACCATCCCGGTGTTCGAGGGGATCGCCGCGGTCGCGACCGTGGCCGGTGCGATCCTCTGGGTCGGGCTGGTGCGCGAGATCACCCGCGGCCTGCGGTCCAAGGCCGCACCGGTGGCCTGACCCGGTGGGCCTGACCCGGCGACCTCGGCAGGCGACGTCAGCGGGCGAGCAGCGCCGGCCCGACGGCGCCGGCGGCGGTGTCGTACCGCGCGGCGCGCGCACCCTCGTCCCCGGGCAGCAGCCCGGACAGCTCCAGCGACACGAGCCCGTGGACCAGGCCCCAGAGGCCGACGGCCACGGGCTCGACGTCGTCCGGGGCGGCGGCGAGGACGCGCGCCACGGCGTCGCGGAGCACCAGGAAGGTGGGCTGCTCGGTGGCGGGCGGGGCGGCGGCCCCGGGCCGGACGGCGCGGTCGAACATCGCCCGGTAGAAGTGCGGGTCGGCCAGCGCGCTGCGACGGTAGGCCACCCCGAGGGCGCGCAGGTCGGCGGCGGGGTCGTCGGTGCGCGGCACGGTGGCGAGGTGGGTGGCGAAACGGCGGAAGCCCTCGCAGCTGACGGCGGCGAGGAGGTCCTCGCGGGAGCCGAAGAGGGCGTAGACGGCCGACGCGCTGGTGCCCGCCGCCGCGGCGACCGCGCGCACCGTCACGGCCGCCTCGCCTCCGGTGGACAGCGCCTCGGACGTGACCTCGAGCAGGCGGGTGCGCAGGGCGTCGTCGTGGAGCCGGGGGCGGGGCATGCCGCGAGCCTAGACCTCTTGACGCGGGTTTGCGAACGTTGTTTTATAACAGTGTTCGCAAACATCGCGCCGCTCTCCGGAGGTCATCGTGCTCGAGCTCACCGACGCCGCCCGCATCACCGCGGGCGTCGTCCTGCTGACCGTCGTCGGGATCGAGTCCGGCGGGTACTTCCTCGTCAAGGTCGTCACCGGGCGGGTGGCGGCGACGCCGTTCCAGACGTCGTTCTTCCGGGCGGGCCACGCCCACGCCGGTGTCCTCGTCATCCTCGGGCTGCTCTGCGTGGTCCTCGCGGAGGCCACCGACCTCACCGGGGCATGGCGCTGGCTCGCGGCGACCGGCGTGCTCGTGGCCGCGATCCTCATGCCGGCCGGGTTCTTCCTCGCCGCCGTCGGCCGCGGTCGGACGGCCCCCAGCCGCGCGGTCCTGCTGCTCCCCGCCGGGGCCGCGGTGCTGGCCGCCGGCGTCGTCACGCTGGCCGTGGGGCTCCTGTCAGCGGGCTGAGCCGGCAACACGCGCCCGGGACCTGCGGCGTCGTGACCCGGGGCCCGGGTACCGTGGGAGCATCATGGCGACCCGGACACCCGCCCGCAGGATCACCGGGACTCCGCGGGGCACGGCGAGGACGGGGCGGACCGCATCCGTGGCCGCCCCCACCCGGCGCGCGCCCGCCCGCACCTCGTCGTCCGGCCGGTCCGGCACGGGGTCGGGCAGGAGCTCCGGCAAGGGCTCCGGCCGGGGGAGCGCGCGCCGCGCGCCGGCCCGTCGGCCGGCGCGGTCCGGGCCGTCCTGGCCTGTCCGGGCCGTGCGCGGCCTGTACCTGGGCGTCGCGCACGGGGTCGGCAGCCTGACCCGCAGCATCACCAAGGGAGCAAGAGACCTGGAACCCGAGCACCGCCGAGACGGCGTCGCCTTCTTCCTCATCGCCCTCGCGCTGGTCGTCGCCGCGCGCGAGTGGTGGGGGATCTCCGGCACGTTCGGCACCGTCGTCCACGCCGTCGTCGCCGGCACCGTCGGCCTGGCCGGCGTGGCCGTGCCCGTGCTGCTGCTGTGGCTCGGCTTCCGCGTCATGCGCCACCCCGAACGCGCCCAGGCGAACTCGCGCGTCGCCATCGGCCTCACGTTCATCGTCGTGTCGGTGTGCGCGCTCGTCGCGATCGCCGAGGGCACCCCGGCGCCGGCGGACGGTTTCGCCGCGCTGCAGGACGGCGGCGGCATCATCGGCTACCTCGCCGCCACCCCCGTGGTGACCGGGCTGACGGAGTGGGTGGCCGTGCCGCTCTTCCTGCTGCTCGGGTTCTTCGGGCTCCTGGTGGTCACGGCCACGCCGGTGCACCGCATCCCGGAGCGGCTGCGCGGCCTGTACGACCGGCTCACGGGGAACCACCGTGGCGCCGAGGACGTCGACGAGGACGGGCTCCCGCTCGCCGAGGGCGTCTCCCGGCACGACGGCTCCGACCCGGCGCCGCGCAAGAAGCGCACCCGCAAGACCAAGGCGCAGCGCGCCGCCGAGGCGGCCGAGGCCGACGGGCTGGACGAGTACGCGGGGGACGAGGCGTTCGAGAAGGCGGCCATGCTGGATCGGGCCAACCAGGAGAAGGAGGAGGCCGCCGCCCGCGGGGCGAAGGGGGCCCGGGGCAAGGCCACGCAGCGTGTCGGCGCCGCCGCGACGGCCCCGGTCGAGTCGGTCTCCGCCGCCGTGCCGCCGGCCGAGGCAGGCGCCGGGCAGGCTCCCGCGGGCGACCTGCCGCCGATGGGGCGCGCGGAGCAGCCGATGCTCGACGGCGACACCGTCTACCTGCTGCCGAACGAGGACTCCCTGGTCCAGGGCGCGCCGCACAAGACCCGGTCCGCGGCGAACGACCGCGTCGTCGAGTCGCTGACGAAGGTCTTCGAGGACTTCGGGGTGGACGCGCAGGTCACGGGCTTCACCCGCGGTCCCACGGTGACCCGCTACGAGGTCGAGGTGGGCGCCAAGACCAAGGTGGAGCGCATCACGTCGCTCTCCAACAACATCGCGTACGCCGTCGCCAGCGCGGACGTGCGGATCCTGTCGCCGATCCCCGGCAAGTCCGCGATCGGCATCGAGATCCCGAACTCCGACCGCGAGACGGTCGTCCTGGGCGACGTGCTGCGGTCCTCGGCCGCGCGCCGCACCGAGCACCCGATGGTCATGGGCGTGGGCAAGGACGTCGAGGGCGGCTACGTCGTCGCGAACCTGGCGAAGATGCCGCACATCCTCGTCGCCGGCGCCACCGGCGCGGGCAAGTCGAGCTTCATCAACTCGATGATCTGCTCGATCCTCATGCGCGCCACGCCCGAGCAGGTGCGGCTCATCCTCGTCGACCCGAAGCGCGTCGAGCTGACGATCTACGAGGGCATCCCGCACCTCATCACGCCCATCATCACCAGCCCCAAGAAGGCCGCGGAGGCGCTGGACTGGGTGGTGCGCGAGATGGACGCCCGGTACGACGACCTGGCGACGTTCGGGTACAAGCACGTCGACGACTTCAACGCGGCCGTGCGGGCCGGCAAGGTGAAGCCGCTGCCCGGCTCGGAGCGCAAGATCGCGCCGTACCCGTACCTGCTGGTCGTGGTCGACGAGCTCGCCGACCTCATGATGGTGGCTCCCCGTGACGTCGAGGCCTCGATCCAGCGCATCACGCAGCTGGCGCGCGCGGCGGGCATCCACCTCGTCCTCGCCACGCAGCGGCCGTCCGTGGACGTCGTCACCGGCCTCATCAAGGCGAACGTGCCGTCCCGCCTCGCGTTCGCGACGTCGTCGCTCGCCGACTCCCGCGTCGTGCTCGACCAGCCCGGCGCCGAGAAGCTCATCGGGCAGGGCGACGCGCTCTTCCTGCCGATGGGCGCGGCGAAGCCGATGCGCGTGCAGGGCGCCTGGGTCACCGAGTCCGAGGTGCACAGCGTCGTCGAGCACGTGAAGGCCCAGCTCAAGCCGATCTACCGCGAGGACGTCACCGCGCCGGCGGCGGCCAAGAAGCAGGTGGACGAGGACATCGGCGACGACCTGGACCTGCTGCTGCAGGCCGCGGAGCTCGTCGTGACCACGCAGTTCGGCTCCACGTCGATGCTGCAGCGCAAGCTGCGGGTCGGCTTCGCGAAGGCGGGCCGGCTCATGGACCTGCTCGAGTCGCGGGAGATCGTCGGCCCGTCCGAGGGCTCCAAGGCGCGCGAGGTTCTCGTGACGCCGGACGACCTGCCCTCGGCCCTCGCGCTGATCCGCGGCGAGACGCCGCAGGCCTACGACCAGGACGCCGACGCGGACTCCCCGGCCGACCCGTACGCCGACGGCACGGACGGGCACGCCCCGCCCGTGGCGACCGACTACCACGACGACGCCGACACCGACCCGGAGCACGGCTGGCGCTGAGCCAGCGCAGCGGCACCGTCGTCGGCCCGTCGTCGTGGGTCGCGGCGGCGAGGGCTCGGTCTCAGCCGTCCCGGTGCACGACCTCGGGCGGCGGCCCGCTGGTCGCCGGTGGCTGGCGACGCTGACGCGCGACGTCGCCCACGGCCTCGCGGACCCGGTCCTGCCGGGCTCGGAGCTCGGCGGCGGAGAGGGTGGTGCTCCCGGGGTCGTCGAGGACGTCGGGCAGCGCGTGCACGCGGTGCCCGGCCGCGATGTCCACCGTGGTCCCCGTCCATCGCACGTCCGTGACGCGCGTCGCCGCATCGGGCGCCCGCTGCGTGAACGTGGCGGTCAGCAGGACGCCGTTGTTGGTCCGGGCGTCGCAGCAGTCGGCGCTCTGGTTCGACAGCAGGTTGCCCAGCCCGTAGGCCACCCACATGCCGTGACCCCCGGGGCCCTTGCCGACGCGGTCGATGCGCTGCGGCACGTGCGCGTGGTGCCCGATGACGAGGTCGACCTCGCGGGACCTGGCCAGCCGCCGCACGACCTCCTCCTGCTGCTCGGTGAGCACCTCCGTGTACTCGACCCCGGCGTGCAGGCTCACGACGACGACGTCGGCCCCGGCCTCGCGGGCCTCCTTCGCCTGGGCGATCAGGCGGTCGGCGTCGATGAGGTCCACCGCCCAGGGCGCGTCGGACGGCATCGCCAGGCCGTTGAGGCCGTACGCGGCGGCCAGGTGGGCGACGGTGACGTCGCGGTCCGCACGCCGGAGGACGTAGAGCTGGGGAGCGTCCTGCTCGGCGGCGCTGCGCGCCGTCCCGACATGCCCCATGCCTGCGGCGTCCAGGCGCCGCAGCGTGGCCTGCACCCCGGCGTAGCCGCGGTCGACCGAGTGGTTCGAGGCGGTCGAGCAGCCGTCCCAGCCCTGCTCGCGCAGGTCGCGGACCAGTCCGGGAGGAGCGCCGAACAGCGGGTAGCCGCTCGGCGGCGTGCCCTTCGGCGCGACGGGCACCTCCAGGTGGCACAGGGCGAGGTCGGCGCCCTGGACCCAGGGGTCGATGCCCGCGAGGAGGGGAGAGAAGTCGGGGTCGGCGTCCCCACCGGCCGAGTCGACGACCGGGCCGTGCGGCAGCACGTCCCCCGCGGCGAGGAGCGTGAAGGTGGCCGGCAGCGGCGTGGGGGACGGCGACGGCGCTGACGACGACGCCGCCGGGCCTCCGTCCGGGACGGTGGGGTCCACGCCGGGCCGCCCGCCCGGCAGGACGTCGCCGAGGGCCAGGGCGGCGGTCACGCCGACGGTGGTGCCGACGATCGCGGCCAGGGTTGCGCGGCGTCGTCGCCGTGGTCCGTCCTCGGACGCGTGGTGGGGCACGGCAGGAGGGTACTGCCGCGGGCCGGGCAGCTGCCCGCGCTGCACGGTGGGCGGGCGGCGGCGCGACCGGGGCCCCCTGGCGCCGCTAGGGTGTTCCGGTGGTCAATGAAGCGCCCTCGCCCTGGAACGTCGCCAACGCGGTGACCCTCGTGCGCATCGCGCTCGTTCCCGTCTTCGCCTGGGCCCTCCTGACGGAGGGCGGCGACTCCGTCACCTGGCGCCTCGTCGCCACCGGCGTGTTCGTGCTCGCGGCGGTGAGCGACCGGGTCGACGGCTATCTCGCCCGGTCGCGCAACCTCGTCACCGACCTCGGCAAGCTGCTGGACCCGATCGCCGACAAGGCCCTCATCGGCACGGCCCTGATCCTGCTCTGCTGGCCGCTGGGCGAGCTGCCCTGGTGGGTGCCGACCGTCATCCTCGTGCGGGAGCTCGGCGTCACGGTGCTGCGCATGGTCGTGCTGCGGTACGCCGTGATGCCGGCCTCGCGCGGCGGCAAGCTGAAGACCGTCCTGCAGTCCGTGGCGATCACCCTCTTCCTGCTGCCGCTGGCGTCCCTGCCGGACGCCGTGCTGGTCGTGGCCTGGGTCGTGCTGGGCCTGGCGATCGCGGTCACCGTCGTGACGGGGGTCGACTACTTCGTGCAGGGCGGGCGGCTGCTCGCGGACGGGCGCCGGCAGGCCGGCCCGCGCCCGGCGGCATGATCGCGACGCCCCCGATGGATGTTCTCGCGCGCGACGTGCTCGACGGCGCACGGGCCCGTGGCTGGACGCTCGGCGCCGCGGAGTCGCTCACCGGAGGCCTCGTGGTCGCGACGCTCGTGGACGTCCCCGGCGCGTCCGCCGTGGTGCGCGGAGGCGTCGTCGCCTACGCCACGGACGTCAAGGGCTCGGTGCTGGGCGTCGACCGGGCGCTGCTGGCGCGCCGCGGCGCGGTGGACCCGGACGTGGCCGCGCAGATGGCGGCGGGCGTGCGTCGGGTGCTGGCCGCCGACGTCGGGCTCGCCACGACGGGGGTGGCGGGGCCGGACCCGCAGGACGGGCACGCCCCGGGGGAGGTCCACGTCGCGGTGAGCACACCCGCGGGGGACCGGGTCCGCCGGCTCGACCTGCCGGGCGACCGGCCGGCCGTGCGGGCGGCGGCGGTCCGGGCCGTGCTCGAGCTGGCGCTCGAGGCCTGGGGCGGGGTGCCGGCCGTACCTGTGAAGGACGCGTGACGAGGGTGTCGGGGCTCGGGAGGGCGGGAACAAGCCCCCGGGTGCGGGCGTTGTGCTGGCGTGATGACTGACAGGGCACGAACCCGTCTCGATCCGCGCCACACCAGGCCGGGCGGACCGCGCGCGCGGTACGGTAGTGCCACCCCTGCTGCCAGGGGAACGACAGGACGGACGAGGAACCCGGTCACGACCGGTCCGAACCCGGGACGATCGGCCACGGAGAGGGGGCGCGAGATGGTCGTACTGCGACGTGAGATCGGCGACGTGCTGCGCGATGCGCGGCAGCGCCAGGGGCGCACCCTGCGTGAGGTGTCTTCTGCCGCCAGGGTCTCGCTCGGCTACCTGAGCGAGGTGGAGCGCGGGCAGAAGGAGGCGTCGTCGGAGCTGCTGGCGTCGATCTGCGAGGCGCTCGACGTACCGATGTCCCTCGTGCTGCGCGAGGTGAGCGACCGGATCGCGGTGGCCGAGGGGCTGCACATCCCCGACACCATCCCGGCCGACGTGTTCGCCGGCATGCTCAGCCGCGGCGAGTCGCGCGACGCCGACCAGGCGCTGCGAGGAGACCTCGCACCGGTCGGCTGACGCCCGGCCGCACGGCACTGCACGGAGCCGGTCCCGCGAGCACGACCCGCGGGACCGGCTCCTGCCGTGTCCGGGCCTGTCACGGCGGCGCCTGACAGGTGGGGCACCAGTAGATCGCCCGCTCCCCGCCGTCCGGGCGCAGGCCGGGGCCGGCCGTGCTGCCCAGCGCCACGGGGGTGCGGCAGCGGCGGCAGGGCGCGCGGTGGCGCCCGTGCACGGCCAGCTCGACCGCGCCGAGGCCCGCGCGGCGCCCCACGTCCACGCTGCGGGACATGAGGCGCCGGGCGGTGGCGAGCAGCTCGCGACGGGCCGCGTCGTCCAGGTGGCCCACGGGGGTCCAGGGCCAGCGGCGGGTGGCGAACAGCGACTCCGCCGTCCAGATCGTGCCGATGCCGGCGACGGTGCGCTGGTCCAGCAGGGCGACGCACACCGGGCGGCGAGGGTCGGAGCCCAGCCGCCTGGCGCCCTCCTCGAGGCGGTCCGGGAAGTCGTCGCCGAGCACGTCGGGCCCGAGGTGGCCGAGCAGGCGGGGCTCGTCGCGCGTACGAAGCACGTCCAGCATGCCGAGCTGCAGGCCCAGGCACGTCCAGGCGCTGGTGGCGAGCACGGCACGGACCGCGGGGTTGCGCCCCGCGGCCGCCGGGGTGCCGGTCCGGGCTACGCGCCACGACCCGTCCATGCGCAGGTGCGTGTGCAGGGTGCGGCCGTCGTCCGTGCGCAGCAGCAGGTGCTTGCCGTACGCGACGGACTCGCGCACCGTGGCGCCCACGAGGTCGACGCCCGCCGCCGACGGCCAGCGCAGGTCGGCGCGCACCAGCGGCGAGCCGACGAGGGCGGCCCCGAGCCGCTCGGCCGTGAGCCGCAGCACGTCTCCCTCGGGCACGGTCGCCGCCTAGGCCGGCCGGAGCCCGCGGGGCGTGACGCCGAAGCCGGAGTCCAGCAGGGCGGCCGCGGCTGGGGTGCGGTCGCGCGCGGCGGCGAGCGCGGGGACGCCGTCCACCCGCTGCACCGTCACGCGCCCGAGCCGGCCCGCCCGGGTCTCGGCCGCCAGGAGCCGCGCCGCCGCGGCGAGCCGGGCGCCGTCCCCCGCGTCGCCGCGCCCGAAGGAGAGCACGGTGCGCCCACCCCGCTCGACGAACAGCACGAGCTCGCCGTCCACGAGCACCACGACGGCGCCCGCCTTGCGGCCCGGGCGGTGCGTGCCGGCACCGTCCTCGCCGGCTGGGCTCGCCGTGGCCGAGCCGCTGGAGCGGCCCGTGGCGCCTGCCGCACCGGCCCCGCCCGCGCGCGGCCACGCGACGGCGGCGCCGTACGGGTTGGCCGGGTCGGTGGCGGCCAGCAGCACGGCCCCGGGCACGATCCCCGCGGCGCCTGTGCCCTCCACGAGCGCGTCGAGCGCGCGGTCCCGGTCGGCCGCGTCGGTGCGCAGCTGGTCGACGGCGCCCGGCAGCGCGAACTGGGAGCCGCCGAGTCCCTCGACGAAGTAGCCGCGGCGCGCGGCGCCGCGTTCCTCGAGCCCGGTGAGCACCCGGTACACGTCCCGGAAGCGGGAGGTCACGCCCTCCGCGGGCGCCGCCGCCCGGGTCAGGACGCCGTGGCGCTCCAGCAGCACCTGCGTGAGCGCGTGGGCGCGGACCGTCGGGTCCTGCTCGACGGCGGGCAGCGCCGCCCAGCGCCCGCCGCCGGTGCGGGGCACGGCCGCGGCCGACGTGGGCCGGGCCAGACCGAAGCGCGACGCCCGCACCGGCCGGGCGCGGGCGGGTGCTGCGGGGGCCCGGTGGGCGCCGCCGCCGCGTCGCGACGAGCCGCCGAGCGACTCCCGTAGCGGGCCGAGGCGGTCGTTCGTCACCCAGCCCGCCCACACCAGGTCCCACAGCGCGTCGAGGGTGGCGCCCTGCCCGGCGTCCGCGAGCTCCGCGAGGCGCGGCAGGAAGTAGCCGCCCGACCCGGTGAGGAGGTCGAGGACCGCGCGGTGCAGGTCCGTGTCGAGGGGCCCGCTCTCCTCGACGGGGTCGGGGACGCGCAGGGTGAGGGGGGCGCCGTCGGCCAGGTGCAGGCTCACCATGCCGTCGCCGCCGCCCGAGCCGGGCAGGCGCCCGTGCCCGCACCACAGGACCTCGCCCGCCGTCGTGAGCTCGTCGAGGACCGCGGGGGAGTAGTCGGCCACCCGCGCGGGCAGCACGAGCGTCTCGAGCGCGGACGCCGGCACGGCGGCCCCGGAGAGCTGCTCCACGGCGCGCAGCACGCCGTCGGCCCCGCGCAGGGAACCCCCGGCGGACCCGGCGCCGCCCACGCGCACGCCGATGCCGTGCCAGCGGGGCAGGAAGACGCCGAGCGCCTCGGGCTCCACCGGTTCCACCTCGGCGCGGAGCGCGGCCAGGGAGCGGCGCCGCAGCGTGCGCAGCACCTCCGGGTCGCACCACTCGTCGCCTGTCCCACCCAGCGACGACGGGAGCAGCGCCCCGCGCACGACCGCGCCGAGCGCCTCGAGACGTGCCAGGACCTGGCCGACGACGGCGATCCCGAGGCCGTAGCGCCGCGCGACGTCCGCCGCGGGGAACGGCCCGTGCGTGCGCGCGTGCCGGCGCACGAGGTCGCCCAGCGGGTCGGCGACGGGCTCCGTGAACGTCTCCGGCACCCCGACGGGCAGGGCCACGCCGAGGGCGTCCCGCAGCCGGCCGGCGTCCTCGACGACCGCCCACTGCTCGGCGTCGGCGCCCGCGCCGCCCCCGCCGAGCCGCACCCGGATCACGCGCCGCGAGCGCTCCAGGTCCGCGAGCCAGCCGGCGACGTCGTCCCGGGACTCCTCGCGCGTGCGGGCCGCGAGCCCCGCGAGGGGATGCGGCCCGGTGCGGCGCAGCACGTCCCACAGCCCCTCCGCGTCCCGGGCCTGCCGGTCGGGCGCCAGCGCCTGCAGTTGCGCCTCGGTGCGCTCCACCGCGCCGGGGTCCAGCAGGTCCGCGAGCGGCGTCGCGCCCTGCTCGCCGAGGAGCTCGGTGAGCAGGTCCGGGTCCAGCGAGAGCGCGGCCGCGCGCCGCTCGGCCAGCGGGGCGTCGCCGTCGTACAGGAACTGCGCCGTGTAGCCGAACAGCAGCGCCTGCGCGAAGGGCGACGGCGTGGAGGTGGTGACCTCCACGAGGCGCACGCGGCCCGCCTGCAGGTCGCCCATGAGCTCCGCGAGGGCGGCCACGTCGAAGTCGTCGCGCAGGCACTCGCGGGCGGCCTCGAGCATGATCGGGAAGTCCGGGAACTGCGACGCCACCTGCAGCAGCTGCGACGCCCGCTGCCGCTGCTGCCACAGCGGCTGGCGCCGGTCGGGCCGGCGGCGCGGCAGCAGCAGCGCCCGCGCGGCGGCCTCCCGGAACCGGGCGGCGAACATCACGGAGCCGCCCAGCTCGTCGCGGACCGCGGCGAGCACCTCGTCCGGGTCCACCAGCAGGTCCTCCGCGGTGACCGCGGGCCCGTCCCCGCCGCCGTGCCCTGCCCCGCCGTCGTCCGGGCCGGGCGCGGCGTCCCAGCCCGGACCGCCGAGGTCCCAGCCGGAGTCGCCCGCGTCGGGGAGGCGCAGCACGATCCCGTCGTCGGCGTGCATCGCGGCGACGTCGGTGCCGTAGCGCGCCCGCAGCCGCGCGGCCACGACCAGCGCCCACGGCGCGTGCACCGGGGCGCCGAACGGCGAGTGGATGACCACCCGCCAGTCGCCCAGCTCGTCGCGGAACCGCTCGACGACGACCGTGCGGTCGTCCGGGAGCCGGCCCGTGGCGCGGCGCTGCTCGCCCAGGTAGGACGCGAGGTTGTCGGCCGCCCACGTGTCCAGCCCGGCGTCCCGCAGGCCGGCGCGGCCGCGCGCCTCGTCGTCGGCGAGCAGCGCGTCCGTCTCGCGCACGAAGGCGCCCACGGCCCGCCCCAGCTCGGCGGGGCGGCCGGGGGAGTCGCCCTTCCAGAACGGCAGGCGCCCGGGCAGCCCCGGGGCGGGGGTGACGAGGACGCGGTCGGGGGTGATCTCCTCGATGCGCCACGTCGACGAGCCGAGCGTGAAGGTGTCGCCGACGCGCGACTCGTAGACCATCTCCTCGTCCAGCTCGCCCACGCGCTTGCCGCCGCGGGGCCGGTCGACCGTGCCGCCGCCGTCCGCCGGCGCGCCCGACGCCGGCGCCTCCGTGGCGAGGTAGACGCCGTACAGGCCCCGGTCGGGGATGGTGCCGCCGCTCGTGGCCGCGAGCCGTAGCGCGCCGGGCCGGCCGGAGAGCAGGCCGGTGGCCCTGTCCCACACGATCCGGGCGCGCAGCTCCGCGAAGTCCTCGCTGGGGTAGCGGCCGGCGAGCATGTCCAGCACGGCCCGCCAGGTCGCGTCGCCGAGGGCGTGGAACGGGTGCGCACGACGGAACGCGGCGAGCAGGTCGTCGGCCTGCCAGTCGTCGGTCGCGAGCGCGGCCACCACCTGCTGGGCGAGCACGTCCAGCGGGTTGGCCGGCACGTGCAGGTGCTCGATCTCGCCCGCGCGCATCCGCTGCGCGACCACGGTGGCCGGCACGAGGTCGCCCCGGAACGTCGGGAACACGACGCCGTGCGAGACGGCGCCCACCTGGTGCCCGGCGCGGCCGATGCGCTGGAGCCCGCTCGCGACGGACGGCGGGGCCCCGACCTGCACCACGAGGTCGACCGCGCCCATGTCGATGCCGAGCTCGAGCGACGAGGTGGCGACCACGGCGGGCAGGCGCCCGGCCTTGAGGTCCGACTCGGTGCGGGTGCGCTCGGCCCGGCTCATCGACCCGTGGTGCGCCCGCGCGAGCACGTCGGCCCCGCCGTCCGCCGCGGGCGCCAGGCCCACGGAGGCGCCGGACTGGCCCTGGGCCTGCGCCGGCCACTGGGAGCCCGCGGCGGGGAGCTCGACGCCGGAGCGCTCGGCCCAGATCTCGTTCACGCGGGCGGTGAGGCGCTCGGCCCCGCGGCGGGAGTTGGTGAACACCAGCGTGGAGGTGTGCGCGGCGACGAGGTCCACCACCCGCTCCTCGACGTGCGGCCAGACCGACGCCCGGCGCAGCGGGGACGCGGCGTCGCCGCTCAGGTCGACCTCCTCGTCCGCGAGCCCGGCGGGCGGGCCTGTCCGCGGGGCCGTGGACGCCGCGCCGGGCGCGGTCGGGTCGGGCACGGTCGACGCGGCGTCCAGGTCCGCCAGGTCGGGCACCGGGACGACGACCTCGATGTCCCACTTCTTGGTGGCCCGTGGCTGCACGACCACCACCTCGCGGCCGCCGTCGTCGGGCGTGCGGTGCCCGGCGAGGAACCCCGCGACCGTCTCGACGGGACGGACCGTGGCCGACAGCCCGATGCGCTGCGCGGGCCTGTCGAGCAGCTCGTCGAGGCGCTCGAGGCTGAGCGCGAGGTGCGCCCCTCGCTTGGTGCCGGCGACGGCGTGGATCTCGTCCAGCACGACTGTCTGCACCCCCGCCAGCCCGGCCCGAGCCTGGGACGTGAGCACCAGGAAGAGGGACTCGGGGGTGGTGACCAGCACGTCCGGCGGCCGGGTGGCGAAAGCGCGCCGCTCGGACGGCGGGGTGTCGCCCGTCCGGGCGCCGACGGTCACCTCCTCGACCGTCAGCCCCTCGCGGGCGGCGGCCTGCCGGATCCCGGCGAGCGGGGAGCGCAGGTTGCGCTGCACGTCGGCGGCCAGCGCCTTCAAGGGGGAGACGTACAGCACGCGGCAGCGGCGGGCCCGCTCCGGCGGCGGCTCGGTCGTGAGGCGGTCGATCGCCCAGAGGAACGCGGCGAGCGTCTTGCCGGACCCGGTCGGCGCGACGACCAGCGCGTGCCGGTCGGAGCTGATCGCGTCCCATGCCCCGGCCTGCGCCGCGGTCGGCGCCTCGAACGCGCCGGCGAACCACGAGCGCGTCGCGGGTCCGAACCGGGCGAGCACGTCGTCGGGGCTGCCGGGGACGGCGGACGGGGGGACGGCCACCTCGCCATCCTGGCAGGGGGGACCGACAGCCCGCAGGACGGGCGAGCCCGGGGGACCGGGCACCCCCGGACCCGTGCGAGGCTGGTGACGTGCGTTATCGCGAGTTCGCCGAGCTGGTCGACGAGGTCTTCGGGCCCGCCTACGGGCGCGCCCTCGTGCGCGAGCAGGTGCTGCCGCGGCTCGACGGGCGCACCCCGGCGGAGGCGCTGGAGGCCGGCCTCGATCCCCGCGACGTCTGGCACGCGCTCTGCGACGCGCTCGACGTGCCCGAGCCCGAGCGCTGGGGCCGCGACGACCGCAGGCAGGCGCCGCCCGCGCGGTGACCGCGCGCCGACCGATGACCGGGGGTGCACCGGCCGACACTGGCCGGGCCCGGCCGCGCCGACGTCGGACGCGCGCCGAGCGGGCCTTGACCACGCGCTGACCGCGCCGACCGTGCCCCGGCCGCGCCGACCGTGCCCCGGCCGCGCCGAGCGGGCACCGGCCGCGCCGACCGTGCCCCGGCCGCGCCGAGCGGGCACCGGCCGCGCCGACGCCGGGCGCGCGCGGCATCATGGCGCCATGCCCCGCGCCCGTCCCCCGCACGTCACGGTGGCGGACGTCCGCGCCGCGCTCTGGTCGTTGGTGTCGACCGCGGCCGGCCTCGGCGTCGCGATCGCGCTGGTCGACGGCGTGCACGCCTCGACCCCCTGGTCGGTGCTGCTGGCGGCGCTCGTGGTCGGGGTGGGCGACGCGCTGCTGCGCGTGCCGTTGCGCCGGGTCGCCCGGGCAGGCGGTGCCGTCGGGGCCCTGGCCCTCGGGCTGGGCGCCCAGGTCCTGGTGGTCTGGGCGGCGCTGACCTTCCTGCCCGGGATCACCAGCACCTCCTGGACGGCGGTGCTCGCCGTGCTGGTCGTGGCGGGGGTCGTGATGGCGTGCGGGCACTGGGTGGTCGGCGCGCGCGACAACGCCTACGTCGTGGGGGACCTGCTGCGCCGCGCCCGGCGGGCCGCCGGGCTGCCGCGTGCCGCCGTGCGCGCCGCCGCGGGGCGTGACGGCGCGGCCGAGGACGGCCCGGACGCGGAGGTGGACGAGCGGCCCGCGGGCGTCCTCGTCGTCATGCTCGACGGCGTCGCCCGGCCGACGCTCGAGCACGCGCTGCAGGCGGGCCTGGCGCCGACGCTCGACCGCTGGCTCGGGTCGGGCTCCCACCGCCTCGAGTCCTGGTGGGCGCGGGTGCCGTGCACCACCCCGGCCAGCACGCTCGGCCTGCTGCACGGCACGACGGACCCGGTGCCCGCGTTCCGGTGGTGGTCGCGGCGGCTCGGGCGGATGGTCGTGACCAACCGCCCCGCGGACGCGGCCGCGGTGGAGCGCGGGGCGTCCGACGGCCGAGGCCTGCTCGCGGACGGCGGCGTGGCCGTGTCGACGATGTTCTCCGGCGACGCGCCGACCAGCCTGCTCGTGATGAGCCGCGCGGCCGAGGGCCTGGGGCCGGGGCAGCTGTTCGTCCGCTTCTTCGCCAGCCCGTTCGTGCTGGTGCGGGCCGTGGCGGGCACGGTCGGAGAGACGCTCAAGGAGCTCTACCAGGGGTGGCAGCAGGTGGTGCGCGGCGTGCGCCCGCGCGTCTCGCGGCGCGGCTGGTACCCGGTGCTGCGCGCCGTGACGAACGTGCTGCTGCGCGACCTCAACACGGCGCTCGTGGCGGAGCAGCTCGTGCGCGGGGCGCCCGTGGTGTGCGTGGACCTGGTCGACTACGACGAGATCGCTCACCACGCCGGGCCGCTGCGGCCGGAGGCGCTGCGCGCGCTGGAGGGCCTCGACCGGGTGCTCGGGCTGTGGGAGGAGATCGCCCGCGGCGCGCCGAGGCGCTACCGGGTGGTGGTGCTCTCCGACCACGGGCAGTCGCTCGGCGACACCTTCGAGCAGGTCGTCGGGCGCTCGTTCGGCGACGAGGTCCGCCGCCTGCTGCGCGAGCGGCCCCCGGCGCGGGACGCCGTCTCGCGCCGGTCGCCGGCGCTCCGCGAACGGGCCGACGGCGAGGCGTGGGGGCCCGCGAACACCGCCCTGCACGCGCTGCGGCCGGGCCGCGCGGCCGACGGCCGGGTCCTCGTGGGGCCGGACCGCGACGCGCCGGCGACGGCCCCGGAGGACGGGTCGCCCGAGGCCCCGCCCGAGGTGGCAGTCATCGGCTCCGGGAACCTCGGGATGGTCTGGTTCTGCCGCGAGCCGCGCCGCCTCGGCGCCGCCGAGATCGCCCTGCGGTGGCCCGCCCTGGTGCCGGGGCTCCTCGCGAGCCCGGCGGTGGGTCTCGTCGTCGTGCACGACGACGAAGGCCCGGTCGCGCACGGGCCGGCCGGGACGCACCACCTGGTGTCGGGCCTGGTGTCGGGCCGCGACCCGCTCGCGGCGTACGGCTCGCGCGCCCGGGCGGACCTCGAGCGCGTCGCCCGGCTGGAGGACGCGGGCGACCTGGTGGTGGTCTCGGCCGTCGGACCGCTGGGCCGCGTGCACGCGCTCGAGGAGCTGGTGGGCTCCCACGGCGGGCTCGGCGGTGCGCAGAGCGAGGCGCTCCTGCTGTACCCCGACGACCTCGAGGTGCCGGACGACGAGCGGGACGACGTCGACGGCACGCGCATGCTCGTGGGCGCCGAGGCGGTGCACCGCCGGCTCGTCGGCTGGCTGGCGCAGCTCGGGCTGCGGGAGGACGCATGAGCGCCGCCGACCCCGCCCCGCCGCTGCGCGTCACATGGCTCGGCCACTCGACCGTCGTGCTGGACCTGACCGGCCCGGACGGGCGCACGACGCGGCTCGTGACGGACCCGCTGCTGCGCCGGCACGCCGGGGTGCTGCGCCGCCGCGGCGCCCGGCCCGCGGCCGACGCCTGGCGCGGCGCGGACGCGGCGCTCCTGTCGCACCTGCACCACGACCACGCGGAGCTGGGCTCGCTGCGCCTGCTCGGCGACGTGCCGGTCCTCACGGCCCCCGCGAACGCCCGGTGGCTGCGTGGCAAGGGCCTGCGGGGCGTGGGGCTCGAGCCGCCCGCGGGCTCGCTCGGCCGCACCGGGCCGGGCGCCCGACCCGCGCAGGAGGGTGTGGCGCACGGCGGCGCCTGGCACGACGTGGGCGGCGCACGGGTGCGCCTGGTCACCGCGGTGCACGGGGACCGGCCCATGCCGCACCGTCCCAACGCGGCGACGGGGCACCTGGTGCGCGCCGGCGGGGACGACGGCGGCCCCACGGTCTGGGCCGTCGGCGACACGGAGCACTTCCCCGGCATCGGTCGCGTGCGGGAGCTGGCCGGAGGGCGCGTCGACGTGGCGCTGGTGCCGGTCTCCGGGTGGGGGCCGCGCCTGTCGGGCGGCCACCTGGGGCCGGGCGGCGCGGCGGAGGTCTGCGCCCAGGTGCGGCCTCGGGTCGCGATCCCGGTGCACTGGGGCACCCTGCACGTGCCCGGCGGGGAGCACCTGCCGCGGGGGTGGATGGACCACGCCGGCGAGGCCTTCGCGGCGGCGGTCCGGCGGGTCGCGCCCGAGGTGCGCGCGGTGGTGCTGCGGCCGGGGGAGTCCTGGCGCGACACGCCGGGCGGCGAGGACGTCGTCGAACACGTGTTCGGGTAGAGTCTGCCCCCAGGAGGACCTCGAACGTCGTTGTCCACACCCGCGACGGACCGTCCCGACCGTGTCGGTGGCGCCGCGTACGGTCGAGGCAACATGAGCACGCAGCCACGAACGCCGGCGCGCAGCCGCCGCGCCCAGAACGCAAAGGTGACCGACATGCCCGCAACGGCAGACCGCGAGAAGGCACTCGAGGCCGCGCTCGCCCAGATCGACCGCAGCTTCGGCAAGGGCTCGGTCATGCGCCTCGGCGACGAGGGTCGTGCACCCGTCGAGGTCATCCCCACCGGCTCGATCGCGCTCGACGTCGCGCTCGGCATCGGCGGCCTCCCGCGCGGCCGCGTCGTGGAGATCTACGGCCCCGAGTCCTCCGGCAAGACGACCGTCGCCCTGCACGCCGTCGCCAGCGCCCAGCGGGCCGGCGGCATCGCGGCGTTCGTCGACGCCGAGCACGCGCTGGACCCGGAGTACGCCAAGAAGCTCGGCGTCGACACCGACGCGCTGCTGGTCTCGCAGCCGGACACCGGCGAGCAGGCGCTGGAGATCACGGACATGCTGATCCGTTCCGGTGCGCTGGACATCATCGTCATCGACTCCGTCGCGGCGCTCGTGCCCAAGGCCGAGATCGAGGGCGAGATGGGCGACAGCCACGTGGGCCTGCAGGCCCGCCTGATGTCGCAGGCGCTGCGCAAGATCACCGGCGCGCTGAGCGCGTCGGGCACCACCGCGATCTTCATCAACCAGCTCCGGGAGAAGATCGGCGTGTTCTTCGGCTCCCCGGAGACCACCACGGGTGGCAAGGCGCTGAAGTTCTACGCCTCGGTGCGCATGGACATCCGCCGCATCGAGACCCTCAAGGAGGGCACGGAGCCCGTCGGCAACCGCACCCGCGTCAAGGTCGTCAAGAACAAGATGGCGCCGCCGTTCAAGCAGGCCGAGTTCGACATCCTGTACGGCGTGGGCATCTCCCGCGAGGGCGGCCTGATCGACATGGGCGTGGAGCACGGGTTCGTGCGCAAGTCCGGCTCGTGGTTCACCTACGAGGGCGACCAGCTCGGCCAGGGCAAGGAGAACGCCCGGGCCTTCCTGCGGGACAACCCGGACCTGGCGAACGAGATCGAGAAGCGGATCAAGGAGAAGCTGGGCGTCGGCGCCAAGCTGGACGCCCCCGCCGAGGACACGGCCGCGCCGGCCGCCGGTGCCGCGGCCTCCGCGACCGGGCTGTCGGTCGACCCGGCTCCGGCCAAGGCTGGCGCCAAGGGCAAGAAGGCGCCGTTCTGATCCGCGCGGTCACCGGCGTGTGCGGCGCCGCTCGCAGGCGGAGCCGCGCACGCCGGCGTGTCGTGCCGAGGAGGGTCGCGTGACCACGGACGCCCTGGGCGGTCGCGGCGTGGGGAAGCGCCGCGGCCGCCCGCAGGGCGCACGGTCGCAGGGCTGGGTCGACGCGCGCGAGAGCCGCGCCGTCCCCGACGACGACGGTGCCGCCTCGGATGACGCGGGACTCGCCGTCGCCGGAGTGGCGGAGGACGAGGCCGGCGACGGGCCCGGCGGCCGGCGCCGGTCGGGCTCCCGCCAGCCGCGGCGCACCGTGGCGGAGCGGCTGGAGTCGGGCGACCTGAGCGTCGAGGACGCCGCGGAGAAGGCCCGCGAGACGCTGCTGCGGATCCTCACCGCCGCGCCCAAGAGCCGGGCCGAGCTCGAGCAGTCGCTGGCGCGCAAGGGGTACCCGGAGGCGGTCGTCGCCCCCGTGCTCGACCGGTTCGACGAGGTCGGCCTGGTCGACGACGCGGCCTACGCGGACATGCTCGTGCGCACCCGGCACGCGGAGCGCGGGCTGTCGCGCCGCGCCCTCGCGATGGAGCTCCGGAGGCGGGGCATCGACGAGGAGACCGCCGCGGACGCCCTCGAGCAGGTGGACGGCGACGACGAGCACGAGGCCGCCCTCGCCCTCGCCCGCAAGCACGTCGCGCGCACCCGCGGGCTCGAGCGCGACGTGCGCGTGCGGCGGGCTGTCGGCGCCCTAGGGCGCAAGGGGTACGCGCCCGGGGTCTCGTTCGCCGTCGTGAAGGACGCGCTCGCGGAGGACGGCGCCGACGACCTCGACGACGACTATCCCGGCGCGGAGGACTGACCTGAGCGCTGCCCCGGTCTCCGCAGCCTCGGTGGCGTCGCCGCCACGTCCACGTCGGTCATGACGCCTCGGGATCGGAGCCCCGCACGGAACGACGGCTGCCCCGGGCGCGAGAAGGGTCCGGGGCAGCCGTCCTCGTGGGGGCGCGTGCCGGGCGTCAGGTCGCGCTCGGGTCCCCGGTGGCGGCGATGGCGTTGCCGGGCCCGGTCGTCCCGCCGGCGACGGCGGTCGGGTTGCCGATGCCGGGACCGGTCCCCGTCGCGCCGGACGTGCGCCCGCTGAGGTAGCGGGACAGCCAGCGGGCCACCGCGGTGAGCGCCCAGTTGATGACGATGAACACGAGCGCGGCCACCGTCAGCGTCTGCAGGTTGTTGCTGTTGAGGTTCCCGAAGATCTGCGCGGCGCGGAGCAGCTCCGGGTAGCTGATGATCTGCCCCAGTGCGGAGTCCTTCAGCACGACCACGAGCTGCGAGACCAGGGCGGGCAGCATGGCGATGAGCGCCTGCGGGAGCTGGATGGACCTCAGGGTCTGGCCTCCGGTGAGCCCGATCGCGAGGCCCGCCTCCGACTGCCCCTTGGGCAGGTTGCCCACGCCGGAGCGCACGAGCTCGGCGATGACGGAGCCGTTGTAGAGGATGAGCGCGATCACGACCGCGAGGAACTCGGGCGTCTCCACGTGGTTGAAGCCGAGCAGCAGCCAGAAGAAGATCATCATCAGCAGCACGGGGACAGCGCGGAAGAACTCCACGACCACGCCGCTGACCCAGCGGACGGTCCGGGACCGGGCGAGGCGGCCCGACCCGAGGATGAGGCCGAAGATGACGGCCCCGACGATGGCCCAGCCGGCGGCGCGCAAGGTGTTCCGCAGGCCGGGGATGAAGTAGTTCTCCCACGCGCTCGACGTGAAGATCGGGCTCCACAGCGCGGCGGCGAACTGCCCCTTGTTCGCGAGGGCGACCACGACGGCCGCGGCGACGCCGAGCACGACGAGCGCCCCCACGATGTTGCCGAGGAGGATGCGGCGGCGCGCGCGGGGACCGGGCGCGTCGAAGAGGACGGTCTGCTGCGTGCTCATCGGCGCACCGCCAGTCGGTTGGAGAGATACGTGGTGAGCAGGCCGATGGGGATCACGAGGATCACGAAGCCGATCGCGAACAGGGCGAAGATCGCGTAGATGTAGTTCGCGTTGCTGTCGATCATCTCCCGCATGAGGGTCGAGGTCTCCGTCGAGACGCTCACCGCGGCGGCCACCGTGGAGTTCTTCAGGAGGGCGATGAGGGTGTTGCCCAGGGGCGCGATGGCCCCGCGGAACGCCTGCGGCAGGATGATGAGCCGCGCGGAGGGAAGGAACGGCAGCCCGATCGCGCGGGCAGCCTCGGCCTGGCCGAGGGGCACGGTGTTGACGCCCGAGCGGATCGCCTCGCACACGAACGCCGCGTGGTACACGGTGAGGCCGATCACGCCGAAGAGGAAGAAGTTCGTGGCGAAGTTGTCCGACAGGGTGATCTGGAGCTGGGTCCAGACGGCCAGGAACAGGAACGTCATGATGACGGTCAGCGGCGTGTTGCGCAGGATGTTGACATAGGCGGCTCCGGCCCACCGCAGGCTCGCGATGGGGGAGATGCGCATGAGCGCGAGCAGGGTGCCGAGGACGAGCGACCCGATGGCGGCCCAGAACGTCAGCTGGATGTTGACCCAGAACGCGCTCGCGACGGGGTACTCGCCGAGCAGCGCCCCGAACTGGGACAGGTAGTCACCCACGGTGTGTCAGCCTCCCGGGGGGTGGTGCGGCGGGGCCGCGGTGGACGGGCTGGTGGTCGACGAGCGGTGGTCGACGAGCGGTGGTCGACGAACGGTGGCCGACGAACGAGGGGAGCGGCGCGGCACACCGCTCCCCTCGGCCGATCGGTCAGGTCGTCGACGTCAGGCGCAAGGCTCGGGCGTCGGCGGGTTGAGGTCCGCGTTCGGCGTGTACCCGGTGCCCTCGGTGTTCGAGTCGATCGCCTTCTGCCACGAGCCGTCGTCGATCATCGACGTGATGGCGTCGTTGATCTTGGAGCAGGTGTCGTTGTCCTGCGGCAGGCCCACGCCGTACTTCTCCTCGGAGAACGGGTTGCCCACGACCTTGACCTTGCCCTTGTTGGCGGGCTGGGCCGCGAGGCCGGCGAGGATGATGTCGTCGGTCGTGACGGCGTCGACCTGGCCAGCGGTGAGCGCGGTGACGCACTCGACGTAGCTGGGCCGCTCGACGAGCTGGACGCCCGTGGCGTACTCGTCCTTGATCCGCTGCGCGGAGGTCGAGCCGGTCACCGAGCAGAGGTTCTTGCCCTCGAGCGACTCCGGGCCGGTGATGTCCGTGTTGTCCTGTGCGACGAGGAGGTCCTGGCCGGCGACGAAGTACGGGCCCGCGAACGCGACCTGCTCCTTGCGCTCGTCGGTGATGGAGTACGTCGCGAAGATCATGTCGACCTGGCCGGTCTGCAGCATGGTCTCGCGGTTGGCCGACGGCGCCTCGACCCACTGGATCTGGTCCTCGGAATAGCCGAGCTTGTCCGCGACGTAGCGGGCGACGTCGGTGTCGAAGCCCGTGTAGTCGCTGCCCTCCTGCAGGCCGAGGCCCGGCTGGTCGAACTTGATGCCGATCTTGATGGTGTCGCCGCCGCCGGAGCCGCCGGTCTCCTCACCGCCGCCGCCGACGTCGCCGCCACCACAGGCGGCGAGCGTGAGTGCGGTCAGTGCGGCGAGCGTGGCGGCACCCATGTGTCGTGTGCGCATCGTTCTTACCCTTCGTCGTTGAGAGGCCGGTCCCGTTGTTCCGGTCCCTGCCGGGGTCAGTGGGAGAGGATCTTGGACAGGAAGTCCTTCGCCCGGTCGCTCTTGGGCGCGGTGAAGAACTCCTCGGGCGTGGCCTCCTCGACGATCTGGCCGTCGGCCATGAAGACGACGCGGTGGGCCGCCTTGCGCGCGAAGCCCATCTCGTGGGTGACGACGATCATCGTCATGCCCTCCTTGGCGAGGGCCACCATGACGTCGAGGACCTCGTTGATCATCTCCGGGTCGAGCGCCGAGGTGGGCTCGTCGAAGAGCATCACCTTGGGCTTCATGGCCAGCGCCCGGGCGATCGCGACGCGCTGCTGCTGGCCGCCCGAGAGCTGGGCGGGCATCTTCTGGGCCTGGTTCTTCACCCCGACCCGGTCGAGCAGCTCCAGCGCACGCTGCTTCGCGGCCGACGTCTTCTCCCGGCGGACCTTGACGGGCCCGAGCGTGACGTTCTCGAGGATCGTCTTGTGCGCGAAGAGGTTGAAGGACTGGAACACCATCCCGACGTCGGAGCGCAGCTTGGCCAGCGCCCTGCCCTCCTCGGGCAGCGGCTGCCCGTCGATGCGGATCTCGCCCGAGTCGATCGTCTCGAGCCGGTTGATCGCGCGGCAGAGCGTCGACTTGCCGGAGCCTGACGGCCCGATGACGACCAGGACCTCGCCGCGACGGACGGTGAGGTCGATGTCCTTCAGCACGTGCAGGTCGCCGAAGTGCTTGTTCACGTCCTTGAGCTCCACGAGGGGGGCTCCGAGGGAGGACGACGACCCCGCGGGGTCGGTCGTCGTGGTCGCGCCGTCGTGATCCATCTGTCGAACCTATCCACTCGGTGTTTCCGCGACCAGCACCGGTGGGTGCGGTTCCGCAACGGTTGCGTAACAGTGCCGGCACGGACGTGCGTGCGGGCCCGAGCCTCTGGCGTCGTCGACCACGTCGCGCAGGAGAAGGTGGGTCGCCTCGTCGGGGCCCGGCCGTCCGGCACCGTACCCTAGAGGCGATGTCCAGTACCACGCAGAGCCCCGCCGCGCCGGTCCGTCCCACGGACGAGGCGCCCGGCCGTCGCACCTACATGGTGCGCACCCTGGGCTGCCAGATGAACGTCCACGACTCCGAGCACATGGCGGGCATGCTCGAGCAGGCCGGGTACGCGCGCGCCACCGCCGAGGACGAGGCCGCGAGCCGCGCCGACGTGGTCGTGATCAACACGTGCGCCGTGCGCGAGAACGCCGCGACCCGCCTCTACGGGAACCTCGGGCAGCTCGCCGGGATCAAGGCGGACCGGCCGGGCATGCAGATCGCCGTCGGCGGCTGCCTCGCCCAGAAGGACCGCGGCGAGATCGTCTCGAAGGCGCCGTGGGTCGACGTCGTCTTCGGCACCCACAACCTCGACGCGCTGCCCGTGCTGCTCGAGCGCGCGCGACACAACGCCGAGGCCCAGGTGGAGATCGCGGAGTCGCTGCAGGTCTTCCCCTCGACGCTGCCCACCCGGCGCGAGTCGGTCTACGCGGGCTGGGTCTCGATCTCCGTCGGCTGCAACAACACGTGCACGTTCTGCATCGTGCCGCACCTGCGCGGCAAGGAGCGCGACCGGCGGCCGGGCGAGGTCCTGGCCGAGGTGGAGGCGCTCGTGGCCGCCGGCGCGGTCGAGGTGACCCTGCTGGGCCAGAACGTCAACAGCTACGGCGTCGAGTTCGGCGACCGGGGAGCGTTCGCGAAGCTGCTGCGCGCCTGCGGCGCGATCGAGGGCCTGGAGCGGGTGCGGTTCACGTCCCCGCACCCGGCGGCGTTCACGGACGACGTCATCGAGGCGATGGCCGAGACCCCCAACGTCATGCCGAGCCTGCACATGCCGCTCCAGTCCGGGTCGGACCGCGTGCTGCGCGCGATGCGGCGGTCGTACCGGTCGGCGAAGTTCCTGGGCATCCTGGACCGGGTCCGGGACGCCATGCCTGACGCCGCCATCACCACCGACATCATCGTCGGCTTCCCGGGCGAGACCGAGGAGGACTTCCGCGACACGCTGCGCGTCGTGGAGGCCTCGCGCTTCAGCTCGGCGTTCATGTTCCAGTACTCGCCGCGCCCGGGGACCCCCGCCGCGACCATGGAGGAGCAGCTGCCGAAGGAGGTCGTGCAGGAGCGCTTCGAGCGCCTTCTGGAGCTCCAGGAGCGCATCGCCGGCGAGGAGGCCGACCGCCAGGTGGGCCGCACCGTGGAGGTCCTCGTCGCCGAAGGTGCCGGCAAGAAGGACGGCGCGGCGCACCGCCTGTCCGGGCGGGCGCCCGACAACCGGCTCGTCCACGTCGCGCTGCCGGTCGACGTCCTGGCCGGCGACGACCGCGCCACCGGCGCGCCCGCGTCGCTCGACGACCCGCGGCTGGCCGACCGCGACGCGCTCGACCCGCGCCTTCCGCGGCCGGGCGACGTCGTGACCGTGGACGTCACGCGCGCCGCCCCGCACCACCTCATCGCGGACTCCGCGCTGGACGGCGGCACGTACGCCGTGCGGCGCACCCGCTCGGGGGACGCGTGGGCGCAGCGCGAGACCGCGCGCCTCGGCGGCGGTGAGGACGAGCACGGCCACGGCGGTGCCGCTGCCTCCGGCGGCCCGGTGTCGCTGGGGATGCCCTCACTGCGCGCCTGAGGGCGCGCACGGCGAGGGGCTGCGCGGCGACGGGCGCAGGGCCCGTCAGTCCAGGTCGTCCGGGTCCGGGCCGGGCGCCAGCGCGCCCACGGTGCTGAAGAACTGGGACGACGTCACGAGTCCGCACGACACGGTCGCGGCGAGCTGCTCGTCGGTGGCGCCGTGCTCGAAGTCCGCCGAGACCTCGGCGTAGAGGGCGAGCCCGTCGCCCTCCGGGCGGGTGTAGACCTTGGGCCACACCCGTTCGCGGTTCCAGTCGTTGACCGCCTGCAGCACCGCCATGCGCGAGCCCTCGGGGACGGTGCCGGCCCAGCGGCCGCGGACCTGGAGGATCTCCTCGTGGTCGCCGAGCAGCAGGAACCAGAACCGGTTGCCGTCCCAGGTGCCCGTGACGTCGCCGTCGTCGTCCGTGCGGAACCGGTAGCCACGGCGCGAGAGGTCGTCCGCGACGCGCGCGCTCGAGAGGGGGCGCGGACCGGCGGCGGGACGGCCGGTCCGGGCGGGAGCCGTCTCGCTGCGCGCGGCGACCCGGGCCCCGGCGTCCTGGACGGCCCGGCCCACGGCGCCGGCGGCCCGCCGGGCGCCGCGCAGCACGCGACGGCCCACGCCGTCCGCCCGGTCGGTGCCGGTCACGACGCGTCCCGCAGGGGGTCACGGAACGTGCCGTCGAGGTGCTCGAAGAACATCGAGCCGGTGCTGAGCCCGCACTGCAGGAACTGGTCGAGCTGCGCCTCGCCGACCGCGCTGCCCACGTCCACCGTGACCTCCGCGCAGACGACCACCGAGCCGTCGTCGCGCACCCGCACGTAGGCCTTGGGCCAGATCCGCTCGGCGTTCCACTCGTTGCAGATCTCGAGGATCTCGCCCAGGCGGTCGATGCTCAGGTCGCGGTGCCACTGCCCGCGCACCTGGAGCACCTCGGCGCGCTCGCCCAGGACCAGGAAGTAGAAGAGCCAGCCGTGCCACAGGCCGCCCACGTCGCCGTCCGAGTCGACGAAGTAGGAGAAGCCGGACCGTTCCATCCAGTCGGTGACGCGGTCGCGCGAGAGCGGGGACAGCACGTCGTCCGGGCTGCCGACCTCGTCGGCGAGCAGGCCCTCGATGCGGTCGTGGAGCTCGTCGTCGCGCAGGTCGTCCGCGAACTCGTCGTCCCGGCCGACGGAGGTCGGCCGGACCTTGCTTGCCCGGCGTGGACCGAAGAACCTCACCCGTCCACGCTACACGTCGTGGGCCGGACGACGAGGCGGGCGACCGGGTGATGGTGCGGGCGCGGCGCCCACCTGGCGTGACGCGGCGACCCGCCGCGCCGCGGCGGTAGGTTGGCCGGGTGCCAGCCCGTGCCGTGGTCCTGCCCGCAACGCCCCTGCTCGTGCCCGGTGCCGGCGGGGACGTCGACCGGCTGGGCGACGTCCGGCGGGCGGTCGACGAGGCGCTGGACCGTCTCGTGTCCGGGCCGGCGGCGACCACGGCGGGTGACGGAACTCTCGTCGTGCTGGCGCCCGTCCCGCGCGCCGGGCACGGCCGGGTCGGCCGGCTGCGCCCGTCGCTCGCGGGCGCGGGGGTGGCGGACCGCTGGGTGCCCGCGGTCGCCGGCTGGCCGGACGCGGGCGCCACGACCGCGCACGTGCCGGCGTCGGTCGCGCTCGTCGCCCTGCGGGCGGCGCTCGTCCGGGCGGGGCGTGAGGCGGACGTGGCCGACGTCGTGGTGGTGGAGGTGGGCGCGGACGGACCCGGCGCCGACGCCCGCGCCGCGCTCGGCCGGGCGCGCGGGATCGTCGTGGCCGGAGGGGCCGTCCCCGGGACGTCCGGCGCGGCCGCAGACCCGACCCCGGACACGGCTGCGGACCTGGCTCCGGACCTGGGCTCCGACCTTGCAGCGGACCTGGCCGCCGAACGGGGAGCATCGGCTGCGCTGGCGCTTGCCCCGGCCGTCCGCGTCGCCCTCGACGCGACGGCCGCGCCGGGAGCCTGGGCCTGGCAGGTCGGCGCTGTACCGGGCGGGCACGAGCACCTCCCGGCGTCCTACCCGGTGGCCGAGGGCGAGATCGTCGGCGCCGACCGGCCCGCACGGGCGTAGCGCCCGCGCGGGACCGGCCTCCGGCCTCGTGGGGGCCGACGGGTTCAGCAGACCGACGGCGTCAGCAGACCGATGGCGTCAGCAGACCCGACGACGTCAGGAGACCAGGGAAGCGGCGACGGCATCGGCCTCCTCGTCGCGCCCGAGGGCTCGCAGCGTGCCCACGAGCTCGTCGGCGACGGCGGTGCGCGCGTCGCGGTCGCCGACCGCGGTCAGGCCCTCCAGGGCCGCTCGCAGCGGGTCCGCGGCCGAGGCGGCGTCTCCGGCCGCGCGTCGGGCGCTGCCGGTCAGCCAGAACGCGTGGGCGGCGTCACGGAGAAGGCCGGCGCGGCCGAGCTCCTCGGCGACGCGCTCCGCCTCGGCCGCCGCCTCCGCGTGCCGGCCGGCGGTCGCGACGAGCCGGGCGCGGACGTCGCGCAGCTGGAGTGCCTCGGCCGTCACCTGTGCGCCGCGCCGCTCGGCCAGCTGCTGCGCGAGGTCGGGTGTGGGCGCCTCGGGGAGCCCGTCCGTCGCGTGCTCGAGGTCGTCGAGGGTTCGCTCGACGGCGGCCACCGCGGCCTCCAGGTCACCGGTGCGCGCCTGTACGGTCGCGGCGGCGCGCACCACCGGGCCCGCGAACACGGGGTCGGTGCCGGCCGCGCGGAGCAGCGCGACCGCGCGAACGAAGGCGGGGGCCGCGCCCTCGTCGTCGCCGAGGACGGCGGCGATCTGCGCCGCCTCGGCGAGCGCGAAGCCGGCGTCCTCGAGCCGGCCCAGCTCTTCAGCGAGGCGTGACGCCTCGAGGTAGGCGCCCGACGCCGCGACGGGGTCCGGGGTCTCCTCCGCGCGGGCCAGGGCCGCGGAGACCGGGTCGGCGTCGACGACCAGGCCGACGTCGATGCCCGCGGGGGACTGCGCGTCGACGCCCGCGGGGAAGTCGGGCACCTCGGTGCCGGCCGCTGGAGCCACCTCGGGGGCCGCCTGGGCGGCGGCGCGGGCCGCCGCGGCGAGCACACCGATCTCGACGGGAAGGAGCCGCGACCGCCGCTCCCACGCGGCCTCCAGGAGCCGTGCGTGCCGGTCGGTGCCGTTGCGTGCGTCGAAGGAGGCTGCGATGGGGGCGACCTGGGCGCGGGCCCAGTCGTCGAGCTCGGCGACCGTGGTCGCGGGGACGCCAGGCAGGCGGACCGCCGTGTCGCCCCGCGTCTCGCGCAGCACCCCGGTGGCGACCGCCACGTGGGTGAGCACCGCGAGCCGCTCGCCCGGTGAGTCGGAGACCGTGAGGTGCTCGGGGTAGGCGTGCAGCAGGCGCAGGGCCCGCTCCGGGTGGCCGGCGCGGGCGAGGAACTCCACGTGCCGGGCGACGGAGATCTCCTTCGACACGGCGGCGTCGAGGTGGCTCATGGCGCTGCGGTGCGCGGCGGCGGCGCCGTCGGCGTCGCCGAGGTCCAGCAGGAGCAGCTCCAGCAGTGCCTCCATGCCCGCCGGCTCGTCCCCGCAGCTCGCTCCCGAGCGTGCGGCGGCGACGACGAGGTCCGCCGCCTCGCGCACCCGGCCCGTCTCGGCCAGGTACTCGGCCTGCTGGCTCGGGGTGCAGGCGGCGCAGTCGGAGAAGCTGTCGCGCGGCGTCGTGATCCAGGTGCGGTAGGCGGCTTCGGTGCCGGGGTCGCCCTGCGAGCGGAGCCAGGCGAACCGCTCGCCCGCCACCGCGCTGGTCCCGTTGCCCGCGAGGGCGTAGCGGCGCTCCATGTCGTCGAGCGTCGCGTCGATCTGAGCGGTCGGGACGGAGGGGAAGCGGGCGAGCAGCCCGACCATCCACTTGAACGACCAGAAGAGCGAGTGCTGGTCGCTGCCGTCGAAGAGCTCCGGGTGCTCGTCCCACCAACGCACCAGCTGCGTGAAGGGCAGGAACGCCTTCTCCGCCTCCGGGGTCGACGTGTACGAGTCGACCAGTGCGAACAGGGCGTACGCCCGCGCCTCGTCCGGCCCCTCCGCGGTGATGCGCGCGGCCTCCTGCTCCGCGGCGGCGCTGCGGGCGACGCCGTACGGCATGCTCATGATCGTCGAGACGGCACTGTTCGCCTCGTCCAGGGTGCGGGTCATCGTGCGTCGTCCTCGGTCTCGTGGCTGGACTGGGTGCCCGGGTGGTGGGGCGGGGCGGGCAGCGCGCGCTCGAGGAGCGTGCGCAGGGCGTCGTCGAGCAGCCCGGCCTCCGGGCCCGCGAGCGGGCGGCCGGAGGCGAGGAGCGCCGTGACGTAGAGCGAGCGGGCCCCGGCCGCGCGGACCGGGGCGTCCCCGGCGGCGAGCAGGGCGCGGACCGTCGGGTTGGCGTCGTTCAGCACCAGCCGTCGTGCCCGGGCCGGCCCGGTGAGGCCGGCGAGGACCGCGCCCCACACGTCCGTGGTGCCGTCGACCGGCGTGGCCGCCTCCCGGGCCTGGCGCGTGTGCTCGCCGTCCCGGTCGGACAGGAGCAGCGCGGGCACCTCGGCGGGCTCGAAGACGCGCAGCTCGACGTCGCAGTCCTGGTCGGCCAGGTCGTCGCGCAGCGCGGACAGGGCGTCCGTCACCTCGAGCTCGCGCACCGGCGCCACCGCCGCGAGGACGGCCTCCAGGTCGCCCGGCGCGACGGGGGCGAGGCGCCAGGCCGGGTGCCGACGGGCGACGCGGGCCAGCAGGTCGGCGTCGTACACGTAGCCCGCGTTGAGCACGGGCAGCCCCTGCGCGGCCGCGACGGCGGCGACCCGGCGGTACTCCTCGACGCTCGTGGTCCACAGCACGCGCGCCGGCGCATCGCCGTCGGCGGGCTGGGCCAGGTCGGCGAGCGTGCGGGTGCCGACGGTGGTCTCGAACGGCAGCACGCGGGCGGCGAGGTCGAGCATCGCGTCGTCCTGCACGGCCAGGGCGCGGACGGCGAGGTGGTGGGTGGACAGGAAGGCGCGGCCCAGCGGCGACGGCTCGGCGAGCGTCTCGATCGTCCAGGCGCGCACGCGCTCGCCGAGCGCCTCGCGCGCGGCGAGCAGGATCTCGTCCTCGAACAGGCCCTCGCGCGACGCCGTCGGGCGCAGCGCCGAGGCGTCCACGACGCAGCGCACGAAGAACGCCCAGTCGGGCAGCAGCCCCTCGACGCCCGTGCCGAGCAGCATCCGCTTGAGCGACACCCGGTGGTGCGCCGAGGTGGACGGGGCGACGGCGGCGGGCAGCACGAAGGCGACGCCCGTGAGGCCCGCGACCGGCAGGTCGAGGTCGACGTGCGCGAGCGGCGTGAAGCCGAGCGTGCGCTCGCAGTACGCGGCCAGCGCGCGGCGGCGCTCGGCGTCGTCCGCGTACGCCCGCCGCCACGGCAGCTCGTCCCCGCTGAGCCGGCGACGGGCGGTGCCGCCGTCGTCCAGGCGCGTCTCGATCGACACGTCCACCGGCAGCAGGCCGCCGAAGTCGGCCGCGAGGGCGGCCACCGTGCCGGGCTCGAGCCAGTGCTCCGCGTCCCGAAGTGGGCGCAGCCGCACGACGCTGCCGGGCTCCGCGGGCGCCTCGGGGTCGGCGGGGTCGAGCTCGGTCAGCTCGTACCGGCCGTCGGCGTAGCCGCGCCAGCGCACGGGCGGCGCCCCGGGGGAGCGGGCCGAGCGCGAGACCAGGTCGATCTCGTCCGCGACCATGAACGCCGACAGCAGCCCGATGCCGAACTGGCCGAGGAACTCCTCGCGCCCGCCCCCGAACCCGCCGCCGAGCGCCCCTTCGAGGGGGTCGGTGGCGGGGTCCAGCGGGTCGTCCCGCTTCGAGCTGCGGCCGATGGTGGCCAGCAGGTCGCGCGCCTCGTCGGCCGTGAGCCCGACGCCCGTGTCGTGCACCTCGAGGCCGCCGTCGTCCAGGGGCCGCAGGAGCACCCGCGCGGGTGCGTCGGGGTCGAGGGCGCGGCGCGCGGTGATCGCGTCCACGCCGTTCTGGAGCAGCTCGCGCAGGTAGACCCGCGGGCTGGAGTACAGGTGCCGGCTGAGCAGCTCGACGAGCCCGCGCAGGTCGACCTGGAACGCGTCGGTGCCGCTGCTCACCGCACGTCGCCGGCGGTCTCGGGCGCGGGGTACCGCTCGTCGAGCGCCTCGAAGAACGACAGGCCTGTGGCGAGGCCGCAGTCGACGATGCGCTCGAGCTGCTCGTCGTTCGCGCCGCTGCGCAGGTCGGTGGCCACCTCGGCGTACACGACGACTCCCGAGCCGTCGTCCTCCGGGCGGGCGAAGACCTTGGGCCAGATCCGCTCCACGTTCCAGGCGTTGAGCATCCCCGTGAGCGCGTCCAGCTCGGCCAGGGGCAGCGTGCGGCTCCAGCGGCCGCGGATCTGCAGGATGCCGCGGGGCTCGCCCACCAGGAGGAAGTAGAACGTGTTGTCGTCCCAGACGCCGCCGAGGTCGCCGTCGTCGTCGATGCCGAAGTACCAGTCCCGGCGCGTCATGAGCGCCTCGAGCCGGTCGCGCGTCAGCGCGGCGGGGGCGGCGGGGGCCGCGTCGGTCGGCTTGGTGAAGTAACCCATGGGTCCTCGGTTCCGTGCGATGGCCAGCGGCGCGCGGGAGATCGTCGCGCCGGGCAGCGGTGGGGGTGGTGAAGGACACCCTATGCAGCCCGTCCGACAAGCGGCCCGGAGCGGGTCGTGGCCCCCGGGCTAGGGTCGTCGCGTGAGCGTTCTGCCCCCCGCACCGAGCCCTGCCCAGAGCCCGGCCCCGAGCCCGCCGGGCGCCCCCGTGGTCGTGGCCGTCGTCGGCCCCACCGCCACCGGGAAGTCCGACCTCGCGCTCGACCTGGCCCAGGCCCTGTCCCCCGAGGGTGAGGCCGACCTGCGGGGCGCGGCCGACGCCGAGGTGGTCAACGCCGACGCCTTCCAGCTCTACCGCGGCATGGACGTCGGCACCGCGAAGGTGCCGAAGGCCGAGCGGCGAGGGATCGCCCACCACCAGCTCGACGTCCTGGACCCCCGCGACGACGCGTCCGTCGCGCGCTACCAGGCCGAGGCCCGCGCCGACCTCGACGCCATCGCGGGGCGCGGCGCCCGTGCCGTCGTCGTGGGCGGGTCCGGCCTCTACGTGCGGGCCCTGCTCGACCACATGGACTTCCCCGGCACCGACCCGGACGTGCGGGCCCGCCTCGAGGAACGCGCCGAGCGCGAGGGGCGGCGCGCGCTGCACGACGAGCTCGCCCGGCTCGACCCCGGCGCCGCCGCGTCGATCGGCCCGCACAACACGCGCCGGATCGTGCGGGCGCTCGAGGTCATCGAGCTCACCGGTCGCCCGTACACCGCCAACCTGCCGCGCCAGGAGCACGTCCGCCCGGCCGTGCAGATCGGGCTGGACTGCGACCGCGCCGTGCTCGACGCCCGGGTGGCCGGCCGGGTGGACCGGATGTGGGACGAGGGCCTGGTCGAGGAGGTGCGGTCGCTCGCGTCGCCCGCGCAGGGCGGGACGGGCGCGGGCATGGGCACGACGGCGGCCCGTGCCGTCGGCTACGCGGAGCTCCTCGCGTGCTGGCGCGGGGAGCTCACCCCGGACGCCGCCCGCGAGGCGATCGTCGCGAACACGCGCCGGCTGGCCCGCAAGCAGATGGGCTGGTTCGGCCGAGACCCGCGCGTGTGCTGGCTCGACGCCGGGTCGCCCGACCTGCTCGAGCAGGCGCTCGCGGTGGTCCGCGCCGCCGACGCCGGCAGGCTGCCTGCGCCCGGCGCGCAGGCCGTGCGCCGTAGTCTGGGCTCATGACGCTGCGCTTCACCAAGGGCCACGGCACCCAGAACGACTTCGTGCTGGTCGCCGACACCCGGGGGGACCTCGAGCTGACCCCCGAGCACGTGCGGCGCCTCACCGACCGCCGCGGCGGGATCGGCGGCGACGGCGTCATCCGCCTGACCCCCACGGCCGCGATCGCGCGCGCCGGGGAGAAGGTCGCCGACGCGGTGCTCGCCGAGGAGCCCACGGCGATCTGGTTCATGGACTACCGCAACGCCGACGGCTCCGTCGCGCAGATGTGCGGCAACGGCGTGCGCGTCTTCACCGCGTTCGCCGAGCAGCTCGGCCTCGCCGACCTCGCCGACGGCCAGGAGCTCGCCCTCGGCACCCGGGCCGGGGTGCGACGGGTCCGCAAGGAGCCCGGCGGCTGGTACGCGGTCGACATGGGGGCCTGGTCCCTGCCGGGCGGGGACGAGGCCGCGCGGCGCGGCGCGGACGCCGCCGTGCTGGTGCGCGACTGGGCGGCGCCGCGGCCCGCCCTGAGCGTCGACATGGGCAACCCGCACACGGTCGTCGCCCTGGCGCGGGAGGAGGAGCTCGCGGACGCCGACCTGACCCGCGCCCCGGAGGTCGACCCGCTGCCCCCCGAGGGCACCAACGTGGAGCTCGTCGTGCCCCTGCCGGAGGCCACGGACGCCGACGGGCGCGCGGTCGGTCGCCTGCGCATGCGGGTGCACGAGCGGGGCGTCGGCGAGACCCGCTCCTGCGGGACGGGCGCGTGCGCCGCGGCGCTCGCGGTGCGCACGTGGGCGCTGGCCGGCGCGGCGGGCCCCGTGCCGGACGTGTGGGAGGTCGAGGTGCCGGGTGGGCTCGTGCGGGTCCGCCTGCTCGACGGCGGGCACGTGGAGCTCGCGGGTCCGGCGGAGCTCGTGTTCAGCGGCGAGACCGAGCTCTGAGACGCCGGTCGGTCAACCGACCCGCAGGACGCGGAAGCCCTTCGACGAGGCGGTGCGCTCGACGTCGCGGCCCAGCTCGTCGACGATCCACCGGGCGAGCGAGTCCGAGCCGAGGTTCTTCTGCACCACCAGCCACGCGGCCGCACCGGGCGCGAGGCGGGGGAGCCACGCGCGCATCAGGTCGTGCAGCACCGCCTTGCCCACGCGGATCGGCGGGTTCGACCAGATCGCGGCGAACCGCACGTCGTCCGGCACCTCCTCGGCGCGCACGGCGCGGACGTTCCCCAGGCCCAGCCGGTCCGCCGTCGAGCGCAGCAGGTCAAGCGCGCGCTCGTTGACGTCCACCGCCCAGACGGTGGCGTCGGGCGAGGTCAGCGCCATCGTGAGGGCGATCGGCCCCCAGCCGCAGCCCAGGTCGAGGAGGTCGCCCGTGGCGGGCGAGGCCGGCACCTCGCGAAGCAGCACCTGGGTGCCCTTGTCCACGCCGCCGGGGGAGAAGACCCCGCCCGCGACGTCCACCTCCACATCCTGGCCCGCGAGCCGGACGACGGCGCGACGGCGCTCGGCGTCCGAGGCCGGGCGCGCGGTGAAGTAGTGGTCGGGCTGCTCGGTCACCCGCCGATCCTAGGTCGCGCGCGGACCCGGGCCGGGTCCCGGACCACGACGCGGCTCGCGAAATTCTCTCCGCCGGGACGATCTGGCGTGGGACCCTTGTTGCAGCAGAAGGACGGCCAGGCCGTCGATCCCGACCCGAGAGGCACACCTTGACCCACACCCCGACCGACCCCGACACCCCGCAGGCCGACGAGAATCCCGGCGCGGAGACCTCCGCGGCCGACCGGCGCGCCGCGGAGCGCGACGCGCAGGCCATCGCGCAGGACGTCGTGGCTCGGGTGCTCGCTCGGGCCGGGACGGCGCGCTCCGAGGGTGCCACGGTGCACACGGCGCACGACGGCGACCAGCTCGACCTGGAGGAGCGCATCTCGCTGCGCCGCGTCGCCGGGCTCTCGACGGAGCTCGAGGACGTCACCGAGGTCGAGTACCGGCAGCTGCGCCTGGAGCGCGTCGTTCTCGTCGGCCTGTACTCCGGCGGCGAGGCGGCGGCCCGTGAGGCGGAGGTCTCGCTCCGCGAGCTCGCGGCCCTCGCCGAGACGGCCGGCTCGCAGGTCCTCGACGGCATGCTGCAGCGCCGTCAGAAGCCCGACCCGGGCACGTACCTCGGCTCCGGCAAGGCGGCCGAGCTGGCCGACGTCGTCGCGACCCTGGGCGCCGACACCGTGGTCGCCGACACCGAGCTGGCCCCCTCCCAGCGGCGTGCGCTGGAGGACATCGTCAAGGTCAAGGTCGTCGACCGGACCGCGCTGATCCTCGACATCTTCGCCCAGCACGCCAAGTCGCGGGAGGGCAAGGCGCAGGTCGAGCTCGCCCAGCTCGAGTACCTGCTGCCGCGCCTGCGCGGCTGGGGCGACTCGATGTCCCGCCAGGCCGGTGGCCAGGTGGGCGGCCAGGGCGCCGGCATGGGCTCCCGCGGCCCCGGTGAGACGAAGATCGAGCTGGACCGTCGGCGGATCCGCAACCGCATGGCCAAGCTGCGTCGCGAGATCGCCGCGATGGCGCCGGGGCGCGAGACGAAGCGGCTCGACCGCAGGCGGCACGGCGTGCCGAACGTCGCGATCGCGGGCTACACCAACGCGGGCAAGTCCTCGCTGCTCAACGCGATGACCGACGCGGGCGTCCTCGTGGAGAACGCCCTGTTCGCCACGCTGGATCCCACCGTCCGCAAGGCGCGCACCGAGGACGGGCGCCCGTACACGCTCACCGACACCGTCGGGTTCGTGCGGCACCTGCCGCACCAGCTCGTCGAGGCGTTCCGTTCCACGCTCGAGGAGGTGGGCGACGCCGCGCTGCTCCTGCACGTGGTCGACGTCTCCCACCCGGACCCCGAGGGGCAGATCGCCGCGGTGCGCGAGGTGCTGGCGGAGATCCCCGGGATCGCCGACGTGCGCGAGGTCGTGGTGCTGAACAAGGCCGACGTCGCCGACCCGGCCGTGGTCGGCCGCGTGCAGCGCCGCGAGCGGCACAGCGTCGTCGTGTCCGCCCACTCGGGCGAGGGCATGGCCGAGCTGCGCGAGCTGGTGGCCGCCGAGCTGCCCCAGCCCCAGGTCGAGATCGATCTCGTGGTGCCGTACTCCCGCGGCGACCTCGTGCACCGCGCGCACGAGACCGGCGGCTCCGTCGCGGAGGAGCACCTCGCCGAGGGCACGCGCCTGCGCGGCCGCGTCGACGAGAGCCTGGCGGCGGAGCTGCGGCACGTCGCCGTCGCGGGCTGAACGTCCGGCCGCGGGCGGCCCCTTCGGGCGCGTCCGCGGCCGTCCACCGTCGTCGGCGCACGGCGTCGGTCGGTCGGTGGCCCGCCCTAGGATCGTCGGGTGACCTCCGCCGACACCCCCGACGCCCAGCAGCTCCTCGACCTGGCGGTGGGGGCGCTCGGCGGCGGCCGGCGCGACGGGCAGCACCAGATGGCGGCGGCCGTCGCGGAGTCCGTCGAGCAAGGCCGGCACCTGCTCGTCCAGGCCGGGACCGGCACCGGCAAGTCGCTCGCCTACCTGGTGCCCGCCGTGCGCCACGCCGTCGTCGACGGCAAGCGCGTCATCGTCTCGACGGCCACCCTGGCGCTCCAGCGCCAGGTCGTGACGCGCGACCTGCCCCTCGTCGCCGAGGCGGTCGGCCCGAAGCTGCCCCGCGCGCCCAAGGTGGCGCTGCTCAAGGGTTGGCACAACTACCTGTGCAAGCACAAGGTCACCGGCGGGTACCCGGTCGAGGGCGCCACCCTGTTCGACCTGCCCGCCGATCCCGGCCCCGGCGAGGGTGCCGGCGCGGAGCAGCACCCTGCGCCCACAGGCGCGCGCGGCCGGGGCGGTCGCGACGACGCCGCCAGCCTCGCCGACCACGTGCGCCGCCTGCACGCCTGGGCGGACGAGACCGACACCGGCGACCGCGACGATCTCGTCCCCGGCGTCCCGGACCGGGCCTGGAGACAGGTCTCGGTCACGGCCCTGGAGTGCCTGGGCCAGCGGTGCCCGCTGCTCACGGAGTGCTTCCCCGAGCACGCCCGTGCGGCGGCGCGCGAGGCGGACGTCGTCGTCACGAACCACGCCATGCTCGGCATCGCGGTCTCCGGCAGCCCGGGTGTCCTGCCCGAGCACGACGCCGTCGTCGTCGACGAGGCCCACGAGCTGGCGGAGCGGGTCACCGCGGCCGCCACCGTGGACCTGTCCCTGACCGTCGTGGAGCACGCCGCGCGCCTCGCGCGCCGCCACGGGGGCACCGAGACCTCGGCGCTCGACGCGGCGTCCCAGCAGCTCGGCACGCTGCTCGCCACGGCCCCGGCGGAGCGCTTCCCCCTGGGCCTGCCCGACGAGCTGCGCGCCGCCGTCGCCGCCGTGCGCGATGCCGCACGCGAGCTCCTCACCCGGCTCAAGCCCGCAGGCGAGTCCAAGGGCCAGTCAGCGCCGGACGCGGGGATGAAGATGGCGCAGTCCGCCGTGCTGCAGCTCTTCGAGGTCGCGGAGCGCATGGCGGCCCAGGACACGACGGCCGACGTCCTGTGGTGCTCCCGGCCGCCCGAGAACGCGCCCTGGGCCGGGGACGGCGTCACCCGGCTGCACGCAGCGCCGCTGGCGGTGGCGGGCCTCATCCGCACCCACCTGCTCGGGGAGGCCACGGGCGTCTTCACCTCCGCGACCCTCGCCCTCGGCGGCACCTTCGACCCGGTGGCGCGGTCCCTGGGCCTCGCGGGGTCGGGCGGCACGGGCGAGACACCGGACTGGACGGGCCTCGACGTGGGCAGCCCCTTCGACTACCCGCGCCAGGGGATCCTCTACGTGGCCCGCCATCTGCCCGCCCCGGGCCGCGAGCCGACCACCGACGCGCAGCTCGACGAGATCGCGGGGCTCGTCAAGGCGGCCGGCGGCCGCACCCTCGGGCTGTTCTCGTCCCGGCGCGCGGCGGTCGCGGCGGCCGAGGCGATGCGCGAGCGGCTCGACGTGCCGATCCTGTGCCAGGGCGACGACCAGCTGCCCACCCTCGTGAAGGCGTTCGCGGACGACCCGGCCACGTGCCTCTTCGGCACCCTCTCGCTCTGGCAGGGCGTGGACGTCCCCGGGCCCAGCTGCCAGCTCGTGCTCGTCGACCGGATCCCGTTCCCGCGCCCCGACGATCCGGTGAAGGCCGCGCGGGCCCGCTCGGTCGAGCAGGCGGGCGGGAACGGGTTCATGCAGGTCTCGGCCACGCACGCCGCCCTCCTGCTGGCCCAGGGGGCGGGACGCCTCGTGCGCACGGGGGACGATCGCGGCGTGGTCGCGGTCCTCGACCCGCGCCTCGCGACGGCCCGCTACGGGTCGTTCCTGACGCGGTCGATGCCAGACTTCTGGCCCACGACCGACGGCGAGCTGGTCCGTGCTGCGCTGCGGCGGCTGGACACCTAGCCTGGGCGCGTGGACGGCACACGCAGCACGACCAAGCTCGCGATCGTCGGCGCCGGCGCGGTGGGCTCCACCCTCGCGTACGCAGCGCTCGCCCGAGGGGCGGCACGCTCCATCGCCCTGATGGACGTCAACCGCGCCAAGGTCGAGGCCGAGGTCCTCGACCTGAGGCACGGGAGCATGTTCATCCCGCAGGCGGAGATCGAAGGCTCCGACGACGTCGAGGTGTGCCGCGGAGCCGACGTCGTGGCCGTCACCGCCGGCGCCAAGCAGAAGCCGGGCCAGAGTCGCCTGGACCTGGCCGAGGCGACGGTGGGCCTCACCCGCACGATCCTGCCGCGGCTGCTGGAGGTCGCGCCGGACGCGATCTACCTCATGGTGACCAACCCCGTCGACGTGGTGACGTACGCGGCGCAGGAGATCAGCGGCCTGCCGGCCGAGCGGGTGTTCGGCAGCGGCACGGTCCTGGACTCCTCCCGGCTGCGCGACGCGCTCGCCCGCCACTGCGGGGTCGCGGTCGGCAACGTGCACGCGAACATCGCGGGCGAGCACGGCGACTCGGAGATCGTGCTGTGGAGCTCGGCGACGATCGCCGGGGTGCCGCTGCTGGACTGGCGCCCCTTCCGTGGTCGGCCGCCGCTCGACGAGCCCGCCCGGCACCGGATCGCCACGGACGTCGTGGAGTCGGCCTACCGGGTCATCGCCGGCAAGGGGGCCACCAACTACGCCGTGGGCCTGGCAGCCACCCGCATCATCGAGGCGGTCCTGAACGACGAGCACCGCGTGATGAACGTGTCGTCCCGCCTGGACGGCTTCTACGGCATCAGCGACGTCTGCCTCTCGGTGCCGTCCCTGGTGGACCGGCGCGGCGTGGCGGAGACGATCGACACCCCGCTGTCCGACGACGAGGTCGCCGGCCTGCGGGCGTCGGCCGAGGGCATGCGCGAGGTGCAGCGCCGGCTCGGGTTCTGACCCGCGACGCGGCCCTGACGCGACTAACCCCCGGCCCGCACGGGCCGGGGGTTCGTCGCGCCGTCGGGGTGCGGCGTCGCGCTCAGAGGCTGCGGAGCACGGCCACCACCCGGCCGAGCACCTGGGCGTCGTCGCCCGGGATGGGGGAGTAGGCGGCATTCTGCGGCATGAGCCACGTGTGCCCGCCGGACTGCTTGAACGTCTTGACCGTCGCCTCGCCGTCGATCATGGCGGCGACGACCTCGCCGTTCTCCGCGACCGGCTGGCTGCGGACGACCACCCAGTCGCCGTCGCAGATGGCCGCGTCGACCATCGAGTCGCCCGCCACCTTGAGCAGGAACAGCTCGCCGTCGCCCACGACCTGGCGGGGGAGCGGGAAGACGTCCTCGACGACCTGCTCGGCGAGGATCGGGCCGCCCGCCGCGATCCGGCCCACGAGCGGGACGTAGGACGGGGCCTCGGCGGGCTGTGCGTCGGAGCCCGCGACCGAGCCGGCGGCGAACCCCGGGGTGCGCGGCGCGAACGCCGGGGTCCCGCCGTCGGTCGCGGCGGGTGCCTCGGGGTCGACGACCTCGATCGCGCGGGGCCGGTTCGGGTCACGGCGCAGGAAGCCCTTGCGCTCCAGCGTCGTCAGCTGATGCTTGACGGACGAGGGGCTGGCGAGACCCACGGCCTCGCCGATCTCCCGCATGGTCGGGGGGTAGCCGCGGTCCTCGACGGAGCGGCGGATCGTCTCGAGCACACGGCGCTGGCGCGGCGTGAGCCGGTCGGCCGCCGGGGCGATCTCGCTCACCGAGGCGAGCGCCGTCTCCGCTGTCGACGTGTCCTCAGGGGTCTCCTGCTGCGCCGGCCACGGCGTGGCAACCGTCGTGGACGCCGGGGCGTGGTCCCGTCCGCTGGTCATCGCGTTCTCCGTCCTGCAGGGGCGCGGCCCGCTGACGGGCCGATGAAATCCGACAAACCTTCCATCGCGCTGCTGGTCACTCTAGGCCAGTTCCGGCCCGACATCAAACATCTGTTCGATCAGGCCTCGACCGTGTCGTCGTGACGTGGTACACCTAGTACAGCCGTTCGACGTACAGGTGTTCGACGAACGGCTGTTCGACGGCAGTCGCCCGACCGGCGGCGACGCGACGTGAACCGGAGGTAGGACGATGCAGAACGCGCCCAGCACCACCGAAGCTCCGGGGTTCCTCGGGCTCGGCGGCCTCCGGCTCACGCGACGCGGGCGTGTCGTGGTCGCCGCGCTCGTCCTTCTCGTCCTCGTCGGCGCGGGCCTGGTCGGCCAGCGCGCGGTGGCGGACGCTCCCGGGTCGGGCGTGGAGGTCCGGCTCCACACGGTCCAGCCGGGCGAGACGCTGTGGCAGTACGCCCGCGCGGTCCGGGACTCGGGCGAGGACCTGCGCGACGTCGTCGCGGACCTCCGCCAGCTGAACGGCCTCACGACGGCGGAGCTGCAGGCCGGTCAGGTGGTGCTCCTGCCCGAGGACTGAGGGCGCGCGGCACGACCCGGCGCCGCGAAGATGCGAGGATGGACCCTGCTTGCGCCGGGCGCGGCGTCCCGCATACCTTGTCGGGCAGCCGGGCGCCGGTCCGGAGCCGAGCGCAGGAGACCAGCGATGCACTGCCCGTTCTGCCGCCACGAGGACTCGCGAGTCATCGACTCGCGCACCTCCGACGACGGTTCGTCGATCCGCCGACGGCGGCAGTGCCCGGCGTGCCAGCGCCGCTTCACCACGATCGAGACGGCGAGCCTGTCGGTCGCCAAGCGTTCCGGCGTGACCGAGCCGTTCAGCCGCGACAAGGTGGTCGCGGGCGTGCGCAAGGCGTGCCAGGGCCGGCCCGTGAGCTCCGACGACCTGGCTCTGCTGGCGCAACGGGTCGAGGAGACGCTGCGTGCGTCGGGCCGCCCCGAGATCGAGGCGAACGAGGTCGGGCTGGCCATCCTCGGGCCCCTGCGCGAGCTGGACGAGGTCGCCTACCTGCGATTCGCGAGCGTGTACCAGTCATTCGAGTCCCTGGAGGACTTCGAGAGCGCGATCACGTCCCTGCGGGCGGAGCGCGAGGCGCGGGCCGAGGACGCGGGGCAGGACGAGGACGTCGAGACGGGTGGCGCCGAGCCCGCGGTCGCCGGCCGGGACGCGTCGCGCTGAGGCGAGGCCCCTCCCGGGGTCCCCGAGCCGCCTCGCGGCGCCGGGTTCGCCCGCTCCGGGCGAAATGCCCTTGGCGCGACGCGCGGGGGTGGAGCATGCTGGACGGCACCAGGTGCTGCGCGGTCCGCCGTGCGAGCACGTCCACCCCGACGACGACGAGGTGATCGTGATGACGACGGACGACTCCAGGGCGGCCAAGCCCAGCGAGGACACGAAGGCGCGCTTCCGGGAGGCGCTGGAGCGGAAGAACGCCGCCAGCCACCCGACCGCCGGCAAGGACGGCAACACCGGCCAGGTGCACGGCTCGGAGACCTCCGGCCCGGTGCAGAAGATGTTCCGCCGCAAGTCCGGCTGAGCGGGCCGGTCCCACCACGACGCGAGGGCGTCCCCGGAGTCCCGGGGACGCCCTCGGCGCGTGTCGGCGGGTGTGCCCGTCGCGTCAGCCCGCGGCGGGGCCGGGCGGGAACTCGGGCCGCTCGAAGGCGTCGCGGATGCGCAGGCGGATCGTGGACGGCATGGCCTGCAGCTTGGCCGACGCGCCGCGCTGGGTGACGTCGGAGATGTCCGTGACGACGTAGCCGACCTCGCCGCGGGTGGCGAGCATCTGCGCCTCGATGTTGGCGCCGTGGTCCGCGAAGACCTGGTTCACCGCGGCGAGGACGCCCGGGACGTTGCGGTGCAGCAGCATGATGCGGCCCACGCCGGTGTGCGCGAGCTGCAGGTTCGGCAGGTTGACGGACAGGGTGGTGGACCCGGTCGCCATGAAGTCGCGGAGCTTCTTCGACACGAACTCTCCGATGGCCTCCTGCGCCTCCTCCGTGGAGCCGCCGACGTGCGGCGTGAGGATGACGTTCGGCAGGCCGCGCAGCGGGGAGGTGAACCCGTCACCGCGCTTCTTCGGCTCGGTGGGGAAGACGTCGACGGCGGCGCCGCCCAGGTGGCCGGACAGGATGTGCTGCCGCAGGGCCTCGACGTCGACCACGAACCCGCGCGAGAGGTTGAGGAAGATCGCGCCCGGCTTCATCCCCGCGAACAGGTCCGCGCCGAAGAGGCCCGCGTTGCCGGGGCGCCCGTCGACGTGGATCGTCACGGCGTCGGCCTCGGCGAGCAGCTCCTCGATCGTCTCGACGCGGTGGGCGTTGCCCAGCGCGAGCTTCTCGGCGGTGTCGTAGAAGACGACCCGCATGCCGAGGTTCTCGGCGAGGACCGACAGCTGGGAGCCGATGTTCCCGTACCCGATGATGCCGAGCGTGCGACCGCGCACCTCGTGCGAGCCCTCCGCGGTCTTGTCCCACACGCCGTCGTGCAGCGACTTGTCGCGCACGGTGAGGCGTCGGGTCAGCGCGATGATCTCGGAGATCGCGAGCTCCACCACGGAGCGCGTGTTGGAGTAGGGCGCGTTGAACACCGCGACCCCGTGGGCCGCGGCGGCCTCGAGGTCGATCTGGTTGGTCCCGATGGAGAAGGTGCCGACGGCCTGCAGGCCGGGCACGCTCTGGAGGACCTTGCGGGTCACGGTGGTCTTGGACCGGATGCCGAGGATCTGGAAGTCCGCGAGGGACTCGATCAGCTCGGCCTCGTCGAGCGCGCCGGGGCGCGTGACGACCTCGATGCCCGCATCACGAAGATTCTGGGCAGCGACAGGGTGGACGTTCTCGAGAAGGAGGGCTCGCAGCACGAGGCCATGGTGCGCCCCGCGGCACCACGCCCACAAACGCGTCTCACCATTCCGGCGTCACGTCCGGCGTCACGCCGCGGCGAGCTCCACGATCCCCGCGGGCAGCGGCTGCTCGTGCACGACGACGAGGCGCTGGGTGGGCCGCGTCATCGCCACGTAGAGGTCGGAGGCCCCGCCGGGGCCGCCCGTGACGGCGACCGGCTCGACCAGCACGACGGCGTCGAACTCGAGACCCTTCGTCTCCCGCGGGTCGAGCACGACCACCTGGGCGTCCTCCGGCCTCTGGGCGAGGAGGCGGTCCGCCTCGGCGCGGCCGAGGGCCTCGGGGAGGATCGCCTCGACGGCCTCGCGCAGCGCGGCGACCTGCTGCGCGGCCGCGACGACGGCGACGCGGCCCGCGCCGTCCGGCCCCACGAACTCGGCCGCCAGCGCGGCCACCTGGTCGCGGACCGCCTGGACGAGCACGGGGCGCGCCGCCCCGGAGGGCGTGACCCGTGCCAGCTCCAGCGCGCCGGGCACCTCGCGGGCCGCCGTGAGGGGCGACGTCGGCAGCCCGGCGGCGGCCGCCATGCGCTGCGCGGCGTCGGCGACAGCGGCCGGCGTGCGGTAGCTCACGGTCAGCTCCTCGAGCCGCCAGGAGTCGCCGAGCACGGGGCCGAGGGCCTGGCCCCAGGACCGCGCCCCCGCCGCGGACGACGTCTGGGCGACGTCCCCGACGATCGTCATCGAGCGGGTCGGCACCCGTCGCACGAGCATGCGCCAGGCCATGGGGGACAGCTCCTGCGCCTCGTCGACCACGACGTGCCCGTAGGTCCACGTGCGGTCCTCGGCGGCGCGCTCGGCCGTCGTCAGGCGCGGCCCGGTCGACTCGAAGCGGGACGCCAGGGTCTCGGCGTCCACGAGGCCGCCGCCGGCGCCGGTCGACTCGAGCACCGAGCGGGCGTACTCGAGCTCGGCCGCGCGCTCCGCGGCGCGGGCCTTCGCCTCGGCGCGAGCGATGGAGCCGTCCTCGCCGAGCAGCTCGGCGGCCTCGTCGAGCAGGGGGACGTCGGCCTCGGTCCACGGCGCGTCGGGCTCACGCCGCAGCGTCGCCCGCTCGCGGGCGGACAGCTCGGGGGCGGCCTCGGCGAGCCGGTGGGGCTTCGCGAAGAGGTCGGCGACGAGCTTCTCGGGCGAGATCGGGAACCACGCGAGGTTGAGCGCCACCCGCACGTCGCGGTGCGAGCGCAGGTCCTCCGTGACCATCGCGACGTCCTCGGGCGCGAGCTCGGTGTCCGCCGCGGCCCGGTACTGGTCGACCAGGCGGGCGAGCATGTCGCGCACGAACGACGCGCGGGCCTCGTTGTGCGGCTTGTGGGTGCGGCGGGCGCGCGCGATCGCGTCGCGCACGTCGCGGCGGCGCACGACGAGGTCGTAGCCCTCGAGCCGGAACCGCACGTCGCGCTCGGGGACGCGCTCGCGGGCGCGTACCGCACGGCGCACGACCTCCCGCCACAGGAGGCGGCCCTTGATCTCGGTGGCCGCGGGGCCGTCGACGGCGGTGGCCCGGATGCCGGGGAGCAGCTCGCCGACGGTCGTGGCCACCACGCCGGTCTCGCCGAGCGAGGGCAGCACCTGGTCGATGTAGCGCAGGAACGCGCGGCTCGGGCCGACCAGCAGCACGCCGCTGCGCTCCAGGACGCGGCGGTGCGCGTACAGCAGGTAGGCGGCGCGGTGCAGCGCGACGGCCGTCTTGCCCGTCCCCGGCCCGCCCTGCACGACGAGCGCGCCTGCGAGCTCGGCGCGGATGATCCGGTCCTGCTCGCCCTGGATGGTCGCGACGATGTCGGTCATCCGGCCGGTGCGGCGTGCGGCCAGCGACGCGAGCAGGGCTCCCTCGCCGGAGAGCGTCGAGGCCGCGAGCGTGCCGTCGCCGTCCTCGCCGTCGGCGGCCTGCAGGGCGTCGAGGTCGAGCACCTCGTCCTCGAGGCCGGTGACGCTGCGCCCGGAGGTCACGAGGTGCCGCCGGCGCCGGACGCCGGCGGGGTGCAGCGCCGTCGCTCGGTAGAACGGGGTCGCGGCGGGCGCGCGCCAGTCCGTCAGGAGCGAGCGGTGGTCGGCGTCGGCCAGGCCGATGCGACCGACGTAGCGGGTGCCGCCGTCGTCGAGGTCGAGCCGCCCGAAGGCGAGCCGGTCCTCGACGGCGTCGAGCTGTGCCACCCGGTCCTCGTAGAGCGTCGCGAACGCGTCCCGCTCGCTGCGGTTCTGGGGCGAGCCCGAGGGGCCCGAGCGGCGGACCTCCGCGAGCCGGTCGCGCGTCGCGCGCCGCAGCTCGTCCAGTCGGGCGTAGAGGGTGTCGACGACACCCTGCTCGCGTGCCAGCTCGTCGTGCCTGCCCGCCACGCATCCTCCCAGCGTCCTTCGCCGCGCTCGTCGGGTGGCGCGGCCCCGTTGCGGCGGACCATCATTGCAGATGCCGAGGGGCCCTGGGTGCACGGTCCGTGCGACCGCCCCGGCACACGGTCCGGACGAAGGTCCCCGACGCTCGCCCGGCCTGCCCCGGTCGTGGGGCGACGCGCCGGGCGCCGGGCTCCGGGCGTGCGGCGGCGTCGGGGCTAGGATCTGGCGCATGAGCAGCGGCGACGTCCTGCGCGCAGGGTCCGAGGGACCCGCCGAAGACGCGACGGCGACCGTGCTCCTCGTGGAGGACGACGACGGGGACGCGCTGCTCGTGACGGAGCTGCTCGACGACGCCGAGGTGGCGGTCGTGCTGCGGCGCGCCCGGTCGGTCGCCGAGGCAGTCGAGGCTCTGTCACGGCCCGGCGGGTCGCCCGGCGTGGACTGCGTCCTGCTGGACCTCGGTCTGCCCGACGCCGTCGGGCTCACGGCGGTGTCCCGGCTGCGCGAGGTCGCCGAGCGCGTGCACGACGTCCCCGCGCTCGTGGTGCTCACCGGTCTCACCGGGGGCGACCAGGGGCTGCAGGCCGTCGCCGCGGGCGCGGACGACTACCTGGTGAAGGGCGAGACGGACGCCGGGCTGCTGGGCCGGTCGCTGCGTTACGCGCTGCAGCGTCGTCGCTCGGCGGCCCAGCAGCGCGCGCTGTACCGCAGCGCGGTCCGGGCGGAGGAGACCGCGCGCCTCGAGCGCGCGCTGCTGCCCAACCCGCTGGTGGGGGACGAGCGCGTCTCGGTCATGGTGGGGTACCTGCCGGGCGGCGGCGGCCTGCTCGGGGGCGACTTCTTCGACACCGTCGAGCGGCCGGACGGGAGCGTCCTGTCGGTCGTGGGCGACGTCGCGGGCCACGGCCCCGACGAGGCGGCCCTCGGCGCCACGCTGCGCACGGCGTGGCGCACGCTCGTGCTGACCGGGACCCCGCCGGAGCATGTCCTCGAGCAGCTGGAGCGGGTGCTCCTCACGGAGCGGGCGCGCCCCGAGGTCTTCGTGACGCTGGCCCAGGTGGTCGTCACGCCCGACCGGTCGGGCGTGGACCTCTACCTGGCCGGGCACCTGCCGCCCCTGCTCATCACCGGTCCTGTGGGCGACCTGCGCTGCGAGCTGCTCGCGCCGACCGGCCGCGGGCGCGCGCTGGGAGTGCCGGTCGAGGGCGGCTGGCGGCCGCGGCGCATCGACCTCGACGGGCCGTTCGCCCTCATGCTCTACACCGACGGGCTGGTGGAGGCCGAGGTGCACGCGGGCCCGCCCACCGCCGGGGGCGGCCCGGCGGGGGAGCCGCCGGTGGACGGGCTGGGCCGGGACGCGCTGGGGCTCGCGGCGCTGCAGGGAGGGCGGGGAGCACCTGTCGGACCGCTGCGCCGGCGGGTGCCCCGGCTCGGGCAGTCGGGCCTGCACGACCTCGTCGCCGACGACCTGGACCGGCACGGGATCGTCGGCGTCGTCGAGCGCGTGCTGCGGCGGGTGCGGGCGCTGCACGGCGGCCCGCTGACCGACGACGCGGCGCTGCTCGTGCTCGGCTGGACGGGCCGCGACACCCCGTACCTGGGGGAGCGGTCGTCGACCCTCGCCGACTCTGCCGAGTGGGCCCGCCCGTGAGACGCGACCGCCCGCTGCACGACGTCGTCCTGCGGCTCCTGCTCATCGTCGGCGCGGTGCTGCTCCTCGCCCTCGGCGTGGCGCTCGTGGCCGTCCAGCGGTCCATCTCGCTGCTCAAGGTCGGGGCCGGGAACGAGGCGGTGGACGCGGCGAACGCCTGGCACCGGGTGCTGCTCGTGGTGGTCGTCGTCCTGGTGCTCCTCGTCGTGCTCATGGGGTGGTTCATGTGGCGCGCCCTGCAGCGCGGGGTGACGCGGCCGCTCGCCCGGCTGGCGGACTCGGTGCGGGCGGCCGCCACCGGGGCGCACGACCACGAGATCCGGGTCGAGGGCACCGGGGAGGTCGCGGCCCTCGCGGCGGACGTGGAGCACATGCGGCGGGAGCTGGTGGCGCAGGTGGCGGAGGTGCGCGCGTCGCACGCCGAGACCGAGCGGACGCACGCTCAGCTCGCCGAGCAGGCGCGGGAGCTCGCCCGTTCCAACCTGGAGCTCGCGCGCTCGAACCGTGACCTGGAGCAGTTCGCGTACGTCGCGTCGCACGACCTGCAGGAGCCGCTGCGCAAGGTCGCGAGCTTCACCCAGCTGCTGCAGAAGCGCTACGGCGAGCAGCTGGACGACCGGGCGGACCAGTACATCGCGTTCGCCGTCGACGGCGCGCTGCGCATGCAGCGGCTCATCCAGGACCTCCTGGCGTTCTCGCGCGTCGGGCGCTCCGGCGGCCCGAAGGAGGAGGTCGACCTCGAGCAGGTCCTCGAGCAGGTCCGGCACGACCTGGGCGAGCGGATCGCCGAGGCGGGGGCGGAGATCAGCCACGACCCGCTGCCGGTGGTGCACGGCGAGCGGGCGCTGCTGGCGATGCTGCTGACGAACGTCGTGGGCAACGCCGTGAAGTTCCGGGACCCCGACCGACCCCCGCACGTCCACGTGTCGGCCCGTCGCCTGCCCGCGCCGGAGGCCGGCTGGGAGGTGTCGTGCGCGGACAACGGGATCGGGATCGACCCGCAGTACGCGGAGCGGGTCTTCGTCATCTTCCAGCGCCTGCACCCCAAGGACGTGTACACGGGCACCGGCATCGGGCTCGCCCTGGTCAAGCGGGTGGTCGAGCACCACGGCGGGCGGGTCTGGCTCGAGCCGTCGGACGGCGGCGGGACCACCGTCCGCTGGACCCTGCCCGACAGCGACGAGGCGGCCGACGCCATCGTCGGCTAGGCTCGGGGAACGTCGCTGACCTGCGACGACGCACCTGGAGTGCGCCCCGACCGGGGGCTCGACGACGGCGAGGAGTGGCGATGGCGGACCAGCAGGCGGGTATCGAGGTCCTCCTCGTCGAGGACGACCCGGGCGACGTGCTGATGACCCGGGAGGCGTTCGAGGAGCACAAGGTCGTCAACCGGCTCTCGGT
>NZ_JBSGUW010000007.1:0-255933 GCF_053608125.1 Isoptericola sp. NPDC055063
CGACACCCTCACCGCGCTCCTGCTGGACGACGGCACCCTCGACCACACCACCGCGCCGGGCGGGACCCATGAGACGACCCATGACACAAGGCCAGGCGACGGCCGTCCGCACGACGACCCGAGCCCCGATCCCCCAGACGAAGCGCCCGACCTGAAAAGCACTCAGTCGGCGATCGCGGCCCTGGCGCGCTCCATCCGCCCCCAGGTCACCGTCACCGTCCCCGTCCTGACCCTCCTCGGCATCACCGACGCCCCGGCCACCATGAACGGGCACATCCCCATCGACCCCGACACCGCCCAACAGCTCACCGCCCTTGCCCCGTCGCTGCGGCGGATCCTCACCCACCCCGAGACCGGCACCGTCCTGTCCGCCGGCCGCGACACCTACACCACCCCCGCCGACCTCAAGAACCTCATCCGCCACCGCGACACCACCTGCCGCTTCCCCGGCTGCACCCACCCCGCCGTCGGCAGCGACCTCGACCACACCGTCCCGTGGGCCGCCGGCGGCACCACCAACGCCAACAACCTCGCCGCGCTCTGCCGCCGACACCACGTCCTGAAACATCAAACGACATGGCAGGTCAGACAGACCGATCCGACCAAGCCCGTCGACGAAAGAACACGCCCAGAACCCACCGATTGGGGCGGCACCCTCGAATGGACCTCCCCCACCGGCCGCCGCCACACCACCCATCCGGAACCCCTCGACACCACCCGACACCGCTCCCTGCCACACGGCCACCAGCTCGAACCACCGTTCTGAGCAACCGTGATGACACGCGCCGCGCGACGGACCACCGCCACAACACGGCGCCGAGCGACCCGTCGCCCGCCCTCCTCGCCATCGACCCGCTGTCACGACGCGGCGGGGGCAGGCACGGCGAGGCAGGCACAGCGACGCAGTACCGCGGGTGAATCGTCGGCCCGTCGCGGGTGGGCTGGCGGCAGCGGTGCGATAGTCGGCTCGTGGCGGACCCCGGGGTCGTGGGGAGGTCGGAGGTGCTCGCCGCCGTCGAGCACCTCCTCGACGCGGCGGACCGGGCACCGGCGGCGCTGGCGCTCAGCGGGCCTCCCGGTATCGGCAAGACGACGGTGTGGCTCGCGGCGCTGGACCGGGCACGCGAGCGGGACGTGCTCGTCCTCGCGGCCCGGCCGACCGCTGCCGAGGTGCAGCTGGAGCACGCCGGGCTCGCCGAGGTCCTGGCGCCCCTTTCGGGGACGGCGAGACGCCTCCCTCGGGCGCAGAGACGCGCGCTCGGGGCCGCGCTCGGGGCAGAGCGCTCCGGGCCCGACGGCGGGGCTCAGCTGGTCGCGGCGGCGACGCGGACCCTCCTTCAGGAGGCAGCGTCGCGCGGCCCGGTGCTGGTCGCGGTGGACGACCTCCAGTGGCTGGACCCGTCGAGCCGCCGGGCGCTCGCGTTCGCCTGCCGGCGGGTGTCCGGAAGGGTTGCGGTCCTGACCTGCGCGCGCACCGAGGACGGCCCCGCGCCGGGCAACCACGACCCCGCGCCCGGCGACAACGGCCCCGCCCCTGGTAGTGCCCCTGATGGTGCCCCCGACGGGCGACCGGAGACCGTCGTCGAGCTGGAGCCGTCCGACCCGCGCCGGTTGGTCCGCCTCCCCCTCGGCCCGCTTCCCGACGCCGACCTGCTGGCGGTCGTCCGCGGCGTCGAGGGAGACGCGTTCGCGCCGCTCGATGCTGCCCGCCTCGTCGCCTCCGCGGGCGGGAGCCCGCTGTTCGCGCTCCAGCTCGCCGAGCACCGGCGCTCGAACGGCGCCCCCGACGGGCTGCCGCCCACCCTTCGTGCGCTCGTCGGCGCACGCCTCGCGGACCTCGCCCCGGCGACCCGCGACGCGCTCCTGACCGCTGCCTGCCTGTCCGACCCGCACCTCGACCTCCTCGGCGAGGTGCACGGGGGCCTGACCGCGGTGTCCGCGGCGCTCGCCCCCGCCGAGGACGCCGGCGTGGTCAGGCTCGACGACGGCCACGCCCGCTTCACGCACCCGCTGTTCGCCGCCGGGGTGCTCGACGGCGCCCCGCCGAGCACCCGCCGCGCGCGGCACCGCAGTCTCGCCGAGGTGGTCGCGGGACCCGAGGCGCGTGCCCGGCACCTGGCGCACGCGTCGACCGGGCCCGACCCCGCCGCCGTCGCCGCCCTCGACGCGGCCGCCGCCGGCGCGCGACGACGAGGTGCGACCACGGTGGCGGTGGAGCTGGAGGAGCTCGCGCTGGCGCTGGGCGACCGGTCGCCCGACCGTCTCGTCCGCGCGGCCGCCGACCATCTGCGGGTCGACAGCTACGGTCGCGCGCTCGGCCTCGCGACCGAAGCACTGACGACCGAAGCACCGACGACCGAAGTCCCCGCGACCGAAGTCCCCGCGACCGCCGCCGCGGACGTCGCGCGAGCCCGCGCCCTCGGCGTCGTGGGCCAGGCTCGCTTCCGCCTCGGCGACCTGGCAGGGTCGATCGCCGCCCTCGAGGAGGCGGTGCCCCTGGCGGCGACGGACCCCGGCCTGCGGGCCTCGCTCGTGGGCGACCTCGCGACAGGCCTCCTCAACGCCGGCCAGGTGGAGCGCGCCCGCGAGCGGATGATCGCGGGCGCCCCGGCAGCCGGCCCCGCCCTGCCACACAGCCCCGGCCCGCCCCGCGGCCCGGCAGACGCGGAGCTGCTCGCGGCGCGCGTCGTCTTCGACCAGCTGTCCGGCCGCGGCCTCGACGAGGAGGCGGCCCGGCTCGCCCTCGACGCCGAGGACCCCGACCGTGCCGTGCCCGCGATCCGCTGGCCCAGCGTGAACGTCGCGTCCGCCCTGTACTTCGCGGGCCGGCCCGGCGCCGCGCTCCCGCTGCTGCTGGCGGCGGAGCGCCGCTGCGTCGAGCGCGGCCAGGAGGCCGACCTCTGGTACGTGCAGTTCTACGCCGCACGCGCCGCGGTGCTGGTGGGCGAGCTCGCGACGGCCGAAGGCGCCGTCCGACGGCTCGAGGACCGCGCCCGCGGCACCGACGGCCCCGTCCTCGCCCTCATGGCGGCGACCGCCCGAGCACACCTCCTCGCGTGGACGGGCGACACCGCGGGAGCGGAGCCGCGGGCGCGGGACGCCGTCGCGCAGTTCACGGCCTACGACGCCCCGCACGTCAGCGCCCTGCCGGCATCCACGCTCGCCTCGGTCCTCCTCGCCTCGGCCGACGCCGCCGCCGTCGTGACACTCCTGCGCCCGCTGGAGCGCACGGTCGTCGCCGCCGGCTACCGCCATCCGGGGTTCGCGGGCTTCGTGCCCGACCTGGTGGACGCGCTCGTCGCGACGGGGGACACCGCCGGGGCGAGCGAGGTGCTCGACGGCTACGAGGCGGCCGGCGCGCTCCCGGGCGGGGTGTGGCTGCAGGGCGTGCTGGCGCGGGGGCGCGCGGCCGTGGCGGCGGCGACCGGCGACGTCACGACGGCCCGGCGCCTCCTGGACGAAGCCCTCGACGACTTCGCCGCCCCGGACCTCGGTTACGAGCGCGGGCGCACCCGGCTCGCTCAGGCCCGGATCGAACGCCGGGCCCGCCGACGGGCGGCCGCGGCCGATGCCGCCCGGCGCGCCGTGACCGAGCTGGATGCGGTCGGTTGTGCGCTCTGGGCCGGCGTGGCCGCGGCGGAGCGCGACCGGCTGACCGGGCCCCGCGCCGGGTCGCCGCTCACGGCGATGGAGACGCGGGTCTGTGAGCTCGCGGCCACCGGCCGCACGAACCGTGAGGTGGCGGCCGCCCTGTCGATGAGCGCGAAGACCGTCGAGGCGCACCTGTCCCGGGCGTACGCGAAGCTCGCCATCCGCTCCCGCGCGGAGCTCGGGGCGCGGATGGCGCGGATGGCGCCGCCGGGAGGCAAGGGAGTCGCCTGATGCGCGCCCGCCGCCGAGGGCTGCACGCTCGGGTGGCGGGGGCGGAGGGAGGCGGCCATGTCCTGGACCATCGAGCTCTCCCCGCCCGACGACGCCCCTCCCTCTTCCCCCGCCCCGGCGAGCGCCCGGCCCCGAGCCCCGGGCGGCGTCACTGCGCTGGTCTGCGGGGCGCTGGTGTGCGGGGCCCTGGCAGGCGCGGCGGCACTCACCGTCGTCGACCATGCGGGGGCCGGAGCGTCGGGCGATGCGGCGACGCTCGAGAGCCACGATCCCGGACGGTCCGCCCCCGTCCCTGCGCAGCGGATCGGGCGTGGCGACTTCGGCACGCCGCCGGCGGCAGGTCGCTGAGCGGCCGGGTCGGGGCGGGTCGGGTCCAGGGCGGGCCAGGTCGGTTCAGACCAGGTTGGGTCAGGTCAGGTCAGGTCAGGACGAGCCCGACCACCCACACGACGGTGGCGACCAGGCCGCCCGCGAGCTGCACGCCGATGGTGATCAGGGTGGCCTTGAGCGCAGCGCGGGTGGCGGTCCAGGCGACGGCGGCGTCGCGCCGGCGGGCCAGCTCGACGAGGAAGACCGCGGCGGCGAAGAAGAGGAAGAGCCCGACCACGGGGACCACGAAGAACCCGACGACCCCCGCGAGCCCGGCGACGGCGAGCGTGCCCCACGGCACCTCCGCGCGGCGCATGTGGCGGCCGGCCAGCAGCCACTGCCCGGTCTCGGCGAGCAGGACCGCCACCGCGGCGACGGCGAAGCACACCCACGCCGTCGTGCCGCCCGTGACCCACGCCCACACGAGGATGCTCCCCAGCACGAGCACGTTGCCGGGGAGCACCTGGACGACGATGCCGACCAGGCCGACGGCGATCGCCAGCCCGACCAGCACCTCCCCCAGGACGCTCATCGCGGGGACACGAGGGCGGAGGTCACCAGAAGACGGCGACCAGGATGTTGACCAGCGTCAGTGCGCCGATCGAGTGCTTCAGCGCCGGGCTGACGGCACCCGTGCCGTTGTCGCCCTTGGCGCCCTGGCGCTTGGCGAGGAAGGCGAGCACGGCGATGATCAGCGCGATCACGAGCTTGACGCCGATCTTGGCCATGCTCGGGCCGCCGTCCGCCCAGAGGTCGCCCATCTCGGCGACACCGACCATGACGACGCCCGCGACGAGGGCCGTCGCGGCGCCGTGGAAGACCCCGCGGTAGAGGCCGGGGCTCTTCATCGACGCGATGTAGCCGCCGAGGACGATCGCCCAGCCCACGAAGTGGAGCGCGACAAAGACGTGGTAGAGAAACTCCATGCCGTCACCCTATCCGCGCGCGGACAGGGATCTGACGCCGGTGTCCGCAACCGGTCACATGTCACACCCGGGCACCGCCCGACGGCGCCTCGCGCGACCGTCCCGGAACGCCGTCCCACAATGTGGTCCCACGATGTGGAACAGCTCTCGCGCTCCCTGTCCCCGACCGGTTACCGTCGTCGCCATGACCACGGCCGCGCACCGCCTCCTCGTGACGACGCGTCACGAGATGCCGGCGTGCGTGCGTCGCAGCATGCGCAGCTGTCTGTGCTGCTGTCGCTGATCGCGCCCTACCTCAGCCCCGCCGCCACCCCGCGGCTCCTGAGCACCGGCGCGCGCCGTCGGTCCTCGGCCCACCCCTGCTGAGTCGCTCGTCGTCGCGCGTCCCCGCCCCCCGAGGACCGAGGAACTCCCCCAGATGACGACGCAGACCACCGCCCCCGCACCCTCCGCCACCAGCGAGAACGCCGCCACGCCCCGAGAGACCGCCGCCCGCGTGCGTCCGCCGCGCGCCACCCGCCCGAACGGGCAGTGGAAGGTGGACGGCACCGAGCCGCTCAACCACAACGAGGTGTTCAAGCAGGAGGCGGCGCCGCTCGGGGTCCGCGAGCGCATCGAGACGATCTACGCGCGCGACGGCTTCGACTCCATCGCCGACGACGACCTGCACGGTCGCTTCCGCTGGTGGGGCCTGTACACGCAGCGCAAGCCCGGGATCGACGGCGGCCGCACCGCCACGCTCGAGCCGCACGAGCTGGAGGACCGCTACTTCATGCTGCGCGTCCGGTCGGACGGGCAGCTGCTCGACCCGGCGGCGCTGCGGGTACTGGGGGGCATCTCCGCGGACTTCGGGCGGGGCTCGGCGGACATCACCGACCGGCAGAACATCCAGTACCACTGGATCGAGATCGAGAGCATGCCGGAGATCTGGCGCCGGTTGGACACGGTGGGCCTGGAGACGACGACGGCGTGCGGCGACTCTCCCCGCGGCTTCCTCGGCAGCCCGGTGGCGGGCGTCGCGGCGGACGAGATCATCGACCCGACCCCGGTGATCCACGAGATCAAGCGGCGCTACATCGGTGACCCGGAGCTGGCGAACCTGCCCCGCAAGTTCAAGACGGCGATCACCGGGCACCCGAGCCTCGACGTCGTGCACGAGATCAACGACATCTCGCTGGTCGGCGTGGTGCACCCCGAGCTCGGCCCGGGCTACGACCTGTGGGTGGGCGGGGCGCTGTCGACGACGCCGCGGCTCGGCGAGCGGCTCGGCGTCTTCGTCACGCAGGAGCAGGCTCCCGACGTCTGGCACGGCGTCATCCGCATCTTCCGCGACTACGGCTACCGGCGGCTGCGCAACAAGGCCCGCCTGAAGTTCCTGCTCGCGGACTGGGGCACCGCGAAGTTCCGCGAGGTGCTGGAGACCGAGTACCTCGGGTACGCGCTGCCCGACGGCCCGGCCCCCGCGCCGGCCACCCGCCCCGGCGACCACGTCGGCGTGCACGCGCAGAAGGACGGCCGGTTCTACGTGGGCGCGGCGCCCGTCGTCGGGCGGGTGGGCGGCAACACGCTCACCGGGCTCGCGGACCTGGTCGAGCGGGTCGGCGCGGACGGGGCGCGGCTCACCGCGCACCAGAAGGTCGTGATCCTCGGCGTCCCGGCCGACCGCGTGGACGAGCTCGTCGCGGGCCTGGAGCCGCTGGGCCTCACCGCCCGCCCGAGCCTCTTCCGCCGCTCGACGATCGCCTGCACGGGCATCGAGTTCTGCAAGCTCGCGATCGTCGACACCAAGGACACCGCGGCCCGCGTGATCGGCGAGCTGGAGGACCGGCTCGGCGACGTCACCGCCCGCCTCGAGCGGCCCATCGAGCTCAACGTCAACGGCTGCCCCAACTCGTGCGCCCGGATCCAGACCGCCGACATCGGGCTCAAGGGCCAGATCATCACCGTCGACGGCGAGCAGATGCCTGGCTTCCAGGTGCACCTGGGCGGCGGCCTCGTGGGCGCCGGCCGCGACGCCGGGGAGCTGGGCCGCACGGTGCGCGGCCTCAAGGTCCCGGCGGCGGAGGTCGGTGACTACGTGGAGCGCGTCGTGCGGCGGTACGACGCCGAGCACACCGGCGACGAGACGTTCGCGCAGTGGGCGCACCGGGCCGACGAGGAGGCCTTGCGGTGACCGCCGTCGAGGAGTCCGCCGCGGTGACGCTGCTCGCCTCGCCGGCGGGCGGCGGCCGCCTCGCCGAGGTCCGGGCCCGGGCCCGGGCGCGCGAGACGTCGCGGGAGGCCCGGCAGCACGCCCGCGCGGCGCGGCACCGCCGCTCCCCCGAGGAGCTGCGGCACGTCGTCGAGCGCGGGCGGGCCCAGCTCCACGCCGACGGCGACCGTCCCGAGGCGACGGCCGCGGAGGTCGTCGCGTGGGCGGTGCGGGAGTTCGGCCCGTACCTCGCCGTCGCCTCCTCGATGCAGGACCTCGTGCTGGCGCACCTGGTGTCCCGGCAGCTGCCGTTCGTCGACGTCCTGTTCGGCGACACCGGCTACCACTTCGCGGAGACGCTCGGCACGCGCGGCGCCGTCGAGATCGAGATGGACGTCGACGTCGTGGACGTGCGCCCCGAGCTCACCGTCGCGCAGCAGGACGCCGCGCACGGCCCTCGCCTGCACGACCGCGACCCCGAGGCCTGCTGCGCGATGCGCAAGGTCGCCCCCATGCGGCAGGCGCTGCAGGGCTACGAGGCATGGGCCACCGGCGTGCGTCGCGGCGAGACCGCGGCCCGCGCGAACGCGCCGCTCGTCGCCTGGGACGAGAAGAACGGCGTCGTGAAGATCAACCCCCTCGCGGCCTGGACCGACGAGGACGTCGAGGAGTACGCGCGGGAGCACGGCGTCGTCGTCAACCCCCTGCTCAGCGACGGCTACCCGTCGGTGGGCTGCGAGCCCTGCACCCAGCGCGTGGAGGCCGGGCAGGACGCCCGTGCCGGGCGCTGGGCCGGCCGCGACAAGACCGAGTGCGGGCTGCACGTATGAAGAGGAAGGTGGCCCCCGTGCACGACACGTACCCCCTGGGCCTGCGCGTCGCCGGCCGGCTCGTCATCGTGGTGGGCGGTGGACCCGTGGCCCTGCGCCGCGTGCGCGGCCTGCTCGCCGCGGGCGCCCGCGTGCGCGTGATCGCGCCCGATGTCGTCCCCGACCTGGCGGCGCTCGTCGCCGCGGGCGCGATCGAGCGGGTCACGCGCGGGTACTGCGACGGCGACCTCGACGGCGCGTGGCTCGTGCACACGGCCACCGGCGACCCCGAGGTCGACGCCCGCGTGGCCGGCGACGCCGAGCTGCTGCGCACCTTCTGCGTCACCGCCGGGGACGCCGGCCTCGGCAGCGCCTGGGTGCCTGCGGTGGCCCGCACTCCCGTCACCGACGCCGCCGGCCGGCCGGCGGGCGACCTCACCGTCGCCGTCACGGCGGCGCGCGACCCGCGGCGCGCCGTGCGGGTGCGCGACGCCGTCGTCGCCGGGCTCGACGACGGCAGCCTGCCCCTGCGCGCGGTGCGGCCCGCCGGCGACCCGGACCCCACCGACCCCGCCGCCGACGGCGCTCCCCCGCGGCGCGGGCGCGTCGCCCTCGTGGGCGGCGGGCCCGGCGCGGCCGGCCTGGTCACGGTACGCGGCCGTCGCCTGCTCGCGACCGCGGACGTCGTCGTCGTGGACCGCCTCGCCCCGCGGTCCCTCCTCGCCGGCCTGGGCGACGACGTCGAGGTGGTCGACGTTGGCAAGACGCCCGGCCACCACCCCGTGCCGCAGGAGGAGATCTCCGCCCTGCTGGTGCGCCACGCCCTGGCCGGACGGGACGTGGTGCGCCTCAAGGGCGGCGACCCGTACGTCTTCGGCCGCGGCGGCGAGGAGCTGGACGAGTGCCTCGCGGCGGGCGTCGAGGTGGAGGTCGTGCCCGGGGTCACCTCCGCGGTGTCCGTCCCCGCCGCCGCCGGCATCCCCGTCACCCACCGCGGCCTGGCGCGCGGGTTCAGCGTGCTCACCGGGCACGACGACGTCGGGCAGGTGCCCGGCGGCACCGACCACACCGTCGTGCTGCTCATGGGCGTCACCCGGCTCGCCGAGACCGCCCGCGCGCTCGTCGCGGCCGGACGGCCCGCGGCCACGCCGGTCGCCGTGGTGGAGGACGGGTTCGGCCCGCGCCAGCGGACCACGGTGGGCACGCTCGCGGACATCGCGGACCGGGCGCGCGCCGTCGGCGTGCAGGCGCCCGCGGTGACCGTCGTCGGCGACGTCGTGCGCCGCAGCCCCGCGTGGGCGGGGCCGACCTCGGCTCACGCCGGGGCCCGGCCCGCGGTGAGGTCGTCGTGACGGCGGTTCACGCGGACGAAACGGCGCCGGTCGGTGCCGGTCGTAGGGTCGCGCGCATGACCGCTCCCGCGCTCCTTGCCGTCTCGCACGGGACGGCGTCCGCCACCGGCGCGGGCGCCGTCGCGACCCTGGTCGACGCGGTCGCCGCGCGCGTGCCCGACGTCCCCGTGCACGCGGGCTTCGTCGACGTGCAGCAGCCGGACGTGCCCACCTGCCTCGCGGGGCTGCGGGAGCACCCGGCCGTCGCGTCCACGGTCGTCGTGCCGCTGCTCCTGTCCGCCGGGTACCACGTGCACGTGGACCTGCGCGAGGACGTCGACGCCGCCGTGGCGGGCGGCGGCGACGTGGCCCTCGGCGGCGCGCTCGGCCCGGACGACCGGCTCGTCGACGTGCTGGTGCGACGCCTGGACGAGGCCGGCCTGCGCCCCGACGACACGGTGGTGCTGGCCGCCGCCGGGTCCAGCGACCCGCGCGCCGTCGCCGACTGCGAGACCACCGCGGGCCGGCTCGCGGCGCGGGTCGGCAGGCCCGTCACCGTCGGGTACATCGCGAACGCGACCCCGCGGGTGCACGAGGTGGTCGCCGCCGCCCGGGCGGAGCGCCCGGGGCGCCGCGTCGTCGTCGCCACCTACCTGCTCGCGCCGGGGTTCTTCGCCGACCTCGCCGCACGGGCGGGCGGCGACGTCACGACCGCGCCGCTGCTGGTCGCGGGCGCCGAGGCGCCCGACGAGCTGGTCGAGGTCGTGGCCGAGCGCTACGGTGCCGTGGTCAGAGCAGGCGGCGCGCCGCGGCCCACCGCGTGAGCTCGTAGCGGCTGGACAGCTGCAGCTTGCGCAGCACGGCGGACACGTGGGTCTCGACCGTCTTGATGGAGATGAACAGCTCGCTCGCCACCTCGCGGTAGGAGTACCCGCGCGCGATGAGGCGCATGACCTCCTGCTCGCGCTTGGACAGCCGGTCCAGCTCGTCGTCGGCCACCGCGACGTCGCCCGCCGCCGTGCCGAACGCGTCGAGCACGAAGCCCGCCAGCCGCGGCGAGAACACCGCGTCGCCGCCCGCGACCCGCACCACCGCGCCGGACAGGTCGGACGCCGAGATGTTCTTCGTGACGTAGCCGCGCGCCCCGGCGCGGATGACGGCCACCACGTCCTCGGCCGCGTCGGACACGGACAGCGCGAGGAACTTCGTCCCGCCCAGCAGGTCGGCGCACCTCCGCACGACCTCGGCCCCGCCCCCGCCGTTGCCTCCCGGCAGGTGCACGTCGAGCAGCACCACCGGGGGCCGCAGCTCGTGCACGACGGCGACCGCCTGGTCGACGTCGGCCGCCTCGCCGACCACGTCCACGCGCCCGTCCAGGCTGGCGCGCACCCCCGTGCGGAACATGTGGTGGTCGTCGACGAGGACCACCGGCACGGGCCGGTTCGGCTGCTCGGGGGCGTCGGGCGTCGTGGTCACGTGCGTGCTCCTTCGTCGATGGGCCTGCTGCTGTCGTTCGTCGGGGACCTCGGCATCCGCAGCCGCACCTCGGTGCCCCAGCCCGGGCGGCTCGTCACGTCGGCGGTGCCGCCGCGCCGGTGCACGCGGCCCAGGATCGACTCGCGCACGCCGAACCGGTCGGGGGCGATGTCGTCCATCTCGAAGCCGTCGCCGCGGTCGCGGACGAACACCTCGACCGCCGCGTCGGTCACCTCGAGGTACACCGTCACGGGCGGGCGGCCGTGCGCGACGGCGTTGACCAGCGCCTCGCGGGACGCCTGCAGCAACGCCGACGTCTCCTCCGTGGGGACGCAGTCGCCCACCATCACGGACTCGATCTCGACGGCGCGGCCGTCCTCGACCTCGGCCACCAGCGCCCGCAGCTCGGCCGCGAGCGACGTGCCGGGGGCCGTGCGGTCGGTGTAGAGCCACTCGCGCAGCTCGCGCTCCTGGGCGCGGGCCATGCGCGCCACGGCCTCCGGGTCGTCCGCGCGCGAACGGATCAGCGCGAGCGTCTGCAGCACCGAGTCGTGCAGGTGGGCGGCGATGTCCGCGCGCTCCGCCTCCCGGGCGCGGGCCGCCCGCTCGTCGCCCAGCTCGCGCACCAGGCGCAGCCACCACGGCGCCAGCATCAGGGCCGCGCCCGCCAGCACCGCCAGCGACGCCGCACCCGCCTGGAGCAGCACCGGCACCGGGGCGTCCTGGCCGATGAGGAGCAGCACGCCGACCATGACGAGGACGACGCCGCCGACCAGGCGCAGCACGAGCGTCGAGCGGCTGGTGGCGCCGCCGTCGCCCGAGCGGCGACCGCGCTGCGCGGCGTCGAGCTGGCTCCACGCGAGCGCGAGGCCGCCGACGGCGACCAGCGCGGGCAGCACCCACGACGCCCCGACGTCCCAGCCCGCGCGGACCGCGACCAGGATGAACGCGCCCGCGATGAGGGCGGCGCCGATGAGGACGTCGCGCACGGGCAGCGCCGCCACCGGGCCCTGCAGCCGCAGCCGCGGCGCCAGGCGCTGCAGCGCCGTGGGGGCGGCCGCCGCGGCCGCCTGCCGCGGGTCGCCCGACGGGACCGTCACCCACCAGAACACGTACGCGACCGCGCCCGCCCCGCCCGCGAAGGCGAGGAGCACGAACGCGAGCCGCACCAGCAGGACCGACAGGCCCAGGTGCGCGGCGAGGCCCGCGGCGACACCACCGAGGATCCGGCCCTGCGGGGGCCGGCGCAGCGGGAGGCGCGGGGGTCGGGGGGTGCTCACGCTCCCGATCCTGGCACGTCGGGGGCGTCCCCGGCCGCGGGATCCCGAGGTTTCAGGGTGGCCGACCCCGGTGTTTCAGGGTCGCGTCAGGGCAGCACCCGATGCCGCGGCGCCGCCGCGCTCGTCAGGATGGAGCCATGAGCACCGACGACCTCCCCCAGCCGCCCGGGTCGCAGCCCGGCACCGGCGGCACCACCGCCGCGGGCGGCCCCGTGCCGCCCCGCCGCACCGGCGACGGCTTCTTCGACTCCATCCGCCGCCTCGGGATCACCCGGTCCGACAACCGGTGGGTCGGCGGCGTCGCGGGCGGGGTCGCCGAGCGGTTCGGGCTCGACCCCCTGCTGGTGCGCGGCCTGCTGATCCTCAGCTTCTTCCTCACCGGCGCCGGCATCGTCGTCTACGCGATCGCGTGGGCGCTGCTGCCGGAGCGCGACGGCCGCATCCACCTGCAGCAGGCGTTCCGCGGCGACTTCGACGTCGCCCTGCTCGGCGCCGTCGTCGCGCTGATCGTCGGGTTCGCGTTGGACGACGGCCTCGGCTGGTGGGGCTTCGGCGTCGAGTGGATCCGCGGCGTCCTGTGGGTGGCCGTCTGGGTCGGGATCGTCTGGCTGATCGTCAAGCTGGTCCGCGACCGCAAGCCGCGGTCCGGCGGCCCCACCGTGGCGCCCACCCCGCCGTACCCCGCCACGCCCTCCCCCGCCACGCCCTCCCCCGCCACGTCCTACCCCGGCACGCCGGGCTCCGCGCCCTCCCCCGGCAGCCCCGCCGGCCCCGCCGCGGACGTGCCCACGGACTCGTTCACGCCGGCGCCGCCCGCGCCGTACCTGGCCGCGCCCGCGGCGCCGCAACCGACCCCGCCGCCCACCGGCACCTGGTCCGCGGCGCCCGCCCCGGCGCCGCTCCCCGCCCCCGCCCCGCTCGCGCCCCCGGCTCCCCCGCGGCCGCCGCGTCCGCCGCGCCGCGGCCCCGGAGCGGGCGCCGTCGGCATCGTCGTCGGGATCGTCCTGCTGGTCGGCGCGCTCCTGCTCGTCGCCGACCGCGTGGGCGACCTCGGCGTCCCCCTGGGCGCCACGTGGCTGGGCACCTCGATCGTGGTCCTCGGTCTCGGCCTCGTCGTGACCGGGCTGCGCGGACGCCGCGGCGGCACGCTGACCTTCCTCGCGATCCTCGCCCTGATCGCCGGCGTCATCACCTGGCCGTTCGCCGGGGGCCGCGACTCCTGGGACTTCTGGGACGCCGGCCCGCAGGACAGCGGCGCCGTCGTCAGCGACGGCACCCTGACCCCCCGCACCGTGGCCGAGGCCGAGGAGGGCATGCACGTGCGCTTCGGCAGCGCGGTCGTCGACCTCACCGCGCTGGACCTCGGCGACGTCACCCCGGGCGACCCCGTCGTCGTACCGATCTCCATGACCGCGGGCAGCGCGCAGGTGCTGATCCCCGACGACCAGGCCGTCGCGGCCGACGTCGAGGTCATCGCCGGCAGCGCCACCTGGCGCGTCGACGGGCAGGACAACTCCGTGAACACGTACACCAACGGCCCGGCGCACTTCAGCAGCGACGAGGTCGCCGGCGCCGACGGCGCCCGCCTCCTGCTCGACGTCGACGTCCGCGCCGGCGACCTGACCATCGAGGAGTCCCGATGAGCGACGACAAGCCCACGACCCCCGTCCCCGAGCCTGAGGACCGCGGCGACGAGACGCAGGCCCTGCCCGCCACGGACGAGACGCAGGCCCTGCCCGCCACGGACGAGACGCAGGCCCTGCCCGCAGCGGACGAGACCCGCGCGCTGCCCGTGGCCGGCGACCAGGACCCGCTGTCGATCTTCGACCAGCCCGACCGGCCGACGTACGAGCAGCCCGCGTACGACCAGCCCGCCTACGGGCAACCTGTCTACGGGCAACCTGGCTACGCACAGCCTGCCCACGACGAGCCCGCCGCAGCTGCGGCCGCCCCGGAGCCTGTCGCGGGCACGGCGGCGTACGGGACGGCCACCTCCTCCGACGACCGCCACGTGCCGGCCCCGGGCCCGCGGGCCAGCACGATCGTGTGGGGGTTCCTCGTGGTGGCGTTCGGCGTCGGCCTGGTCGCCAACGGCGCGGGCATGCACATCGACGTCGAGCTGGCCGCCATCGTGCTGCTCGCCGCGGCGGGAGTGCTGCTCGTCATCGGCTCCGTGGTGAGCGCGGTGCGGCGCCGGCGTCGCACGACGGCCCGCTGACGCACGGTCGCGACACGCCCCGCACGACGACGCGGCGGTGACCCCTCAGGATCACCGCCGCGTCGTCGTGCTGATACCGGCTTGTCGGGTGCCGTCGCGCCTCAGGCGGACGGGGATCCGCTGCCGCTCGACGGCGGCGTGGCGGGCGGGTTCTCCGGCGGCGTCGACGGGGCTGCCGGCGGCGCCGACGGGGGCGTCGTCGACGGAGGCGTCGTCGAGGTCGGCGGCGGCGTCCCGCCGGCGGGCGCCTCGGGGGCGGTGCGCGTGCTCGGTCGCTCGGGCGGCGGCGCCGGGGCCTCGGTGCGCGCAGGTCTGGTGGGCTCGGGCGTGGTGGGTTCAGGCTTGCCGGGCGCCGGCCTCGCGGGCTCGGCGGGCTCCGCGCGGTGCGCGGCGTGCGACAGGTCGCCGCCCGAGCTGAGCGCCGGCGTGTCGACCACCACCTGGGGCCCGCCGGCGAGCTTGCGCAGCGCGCTCCCCAGCAGGATGAACACGATCCCGAGGCCGATGACGAGGGCGCAGACGCCGAACGCCACCACGGACGTGAACAGCGACGCCCGCAGGAAGGACGCGTCCATCACGCTCTCGCGGACGGGGTCGTCCTGGGGCAGCTCCGCGTACGTCTTGCCGCCGGCCATCTCGGTGGCGTGCATGTCGATGACGTCGGCCTGCGCGTACGCGGTCAACGGGCCGGCGACGTGCTGCCCCGCGAACGTGCCGTTCATGAAGGTGGAGTCGTCGGACACGGTGATCTGCTCGTCGGAGAGGGTCTGGGAGACGACCACCCACACCCCCAGGCCGAGCACGATCATGACGATGCCCGCGATGACGGTGATCATCCCGATCCCGCGGACGCCCTTGGTCGGATGAACGGTGACAGTGCTCGACATGTCGCACCTCTCCTCAGGTGTGTGCCGTGATGCATGCGCTGGAGGTACCGCTTCTCGCACGGTAGCGCCCTGGCACGCCATCGGCTCGGCGAACCCGCAGGTGACCGGGCCGTGCCCGATGGCAGGATGACCCGGTGCGCATCGTCCACGTCTCCGACTCCTACCTGCCGCTGCTGGGCGGCATCGAGACCCAGGTCGCCCGGCTGGCCCGCCGGCAGGCGGAGGCGGGGCACCAGGTCGAGGTGATCACGACGACCCCCGCGGCCCCCGGCGCCCACGGCGTCAGCACCGCGCCGGACGAGGACCGCGTCGTCGTCCACCGTGTCGCGGCGCGGGTGCCCGGCGGCTACCCCGTGCACCCGCGCGCCACGCGGCACGTCGTGTCGCGGCTGCGCGCGCTGGAGGCGGACGGCCGGCGGCCCGACGCCGTGCACCTGCACATGGGCGTGCTCGCCCCGACCGTGGAGCTGTCGCTGCGCGCCGTCACCCGCCTCGGCCTGCCCGCGCTGCTCACGGTGCACAGCGTGTGGGACGGCTGGGAGCGCGCGTTCGCCGGGTTCGACAGGCTGACCGGCTGGTCCGCGTGGCCGGTGCAGTGGTCCGCGGTGAGCGAGATGACCGCCGCCCCCCTGCGCCGCGTCGTCGGGCGCAGGCTCGGCCCGGACGCCGCCGCGGCGCGCGTGTCCGTGCTGGGCAACGGCATCGACGTCGACGCGTGGCGTCTGCCCCGCGTCGAGCGCGGCGAGCGGGCGGAGGGGCGCGAGGTGCACGTCGTCTCCGCCACGCGCTTCGCGCCGCGCAAGCGGGTGCTGCCCATGCTCGAGGCGATCGCCGCGGCCCACGACCGCGCTCCCGGACGGCTCGTCGCGACGATCGGCGGGGACGGCCCCCAGCTGGCGGAGGCGCGCCGGTGGGTGCGCGAGCGCGGGCTCGCGGACGTGGTGCGCCTGGTCGGCCGGCTCACGCCCACCGAGCTCAAGCGGCTGTACATCCGCGCCGACGTGTTCGTCGCCCCGGCCGTGCAGGACGCGTTCGGCATCGCCGCCCTGGAGGCGCAGGCCGCGGGCCTGGCCGTCGTGAGCCGGTCGCAGTCGGGCGTCGCGGAGCGCCTCGTCGACGGCCGCGACGCGCTCCTCGTGGACGACGACGCGGCCCTCGCCGACGCGCTCGTGCGCCTGGCCGACGAACCCGCCCTGCTCGACGCGATCATCGCGCACAACCGCACGGCCGAGCTCGCGACGTCGTGGCCGCGCGTGCTCGCCGACGTCGACGCCGCGTACCGTAAGGCCGCCGCGCTCGCGCGCTGACCCGGCTCCGCCGTCGGCCCAGGTCACCGCACGATCGGTGCCCCGGCGTATCACCCGCGGGCGCGGACGCCTCCATCACTCGCAGACCGGCGACAGAGGGGATCGCCGGCTGACGTGAGGAGCGACGATGACCATCACGACCCGCACCCGCACCCGCCGCGCCCGGCTCGCCGCCGTGGCCGGCGGCATCGCGGCGATCGCAGCCCTGGGCCTCACCGGCCCGGCCGCCACGGCGGCGCCCGACGACGGCGCCGCGCCCGTCCAGGTCCAGAAGGTGACCGGCGACAGGCCCGTCACCGTGCAGGACGTCGCCGCCACCGCGGCATCGGGCACGCTCTACTGCGCCGTCCTCGACGGCACGTTCGGCTGCAAGCCCTACGCCTACGGCAAGGGGCTCGTCGTGGCGCGGCTCTGGGACGGGGCGGGATACACCGGCCGCCAGGTCGTGATCTTCAACCCGAAGTACAAGGTGGGCTGTACGGCCAAGACCACGGACAACGAGGGCGGCTCCGTCCTCGGCGCGATGTCGAACAGGGTGACGTCGGTCAAGACCTACAACCACTGCGACATCAAGCTGTTCGACGGGGCGTCGAAGAACGGCGCCCACACCGGCTGGGTCGACCGCAGCAGCAAGCTCGGCTCGCTCAACAACCGGGCGAGCTCGTTCGCGATCTCCTGACCCGCTCCCGCGCCGCGACGCCCGGGACGACCGCGACCCCGCTCCCCTTCCGGGGGGCGGGGCCGCGGGTCGTCACTCCCACTCGATGGTGCCCGGCGGCTTGCTCGTCACGTCGAGCACCACGCGGTTGACCTCGCTCACCTCGTTGGTGATGCGGGTCGAGATGACGGACAGCACGTCGTAGGGCAGGCGCGTCCAGTCGGCCGTCATGGCGTCCTCCGACGACACCGGGCGCAGCACGATCGGGTGGCCGTAGGTGCGGCCGTCGCCCTGCACGCCGACGGAGCGGACGTCCGCCAGCAGCACCACGGGGCACTGCCAGATCTCGTCGTCCAGGCCGGCCCTGGTGAGCTCCTCGCGGGCGATGGCGTCCGCCTTGCGCAGGGTCTCCAGGCGCTCGGCCGTGACCTCGCCGACGATGCGGATGCCCAGGCCGGGGCCCGGGAACGGCTGGCGGGAGACGATCTCCTCCGGCACGCCGAGCTCGCGGCCCACCGCGCGGACCTCGTCCTTGAACAGCGTGCGCAGCGGCTCGACCAGCTCGAACTGCAGGTCGTCCGGCAGGCCGCCCACGTTGTGGTGGCTCTTGATGTTGGCCGCGCCCTCGCCACCGCCCGACTCCACGACGTCCGGGTACAGCGTGCCCTGCACGAGGAACTTGACCTCCTCGCCGTGGGCGCCTGCCTCGGCGACGATGTCGCGCTGCGCGTCCTCGAAGACGCGGATGAACTCGCGGCCGATGATCTTGCGCTTCGTCTCGGGGTCGCTCACGCCCGCGAGGGCGGACAGGAACCGCTCCTTCTCGTCGCGGATGATGAGCTTCACGCCCGTGGACGCGACGAAGTCGCGCTCGATCTGCTCGACCTCGCCCTCGCGCAGCAGGCCGTGGTCCACGTGCACGCAGGTGAGCTGGTCGCCGACGGCGCGCTGGACCAGCGCGGCCGCGACGGCGGAGTCCACGCCGCCCGACAGGGCGCAGATGACGCGCGCGTCGCCGACCTGCGCGCGGATCGCGGCGACCTGGTCGGCGATGACGTTGCCGGGCGTCCAGTCGGGCTTCAGGCCGGCGCCCTCGTAGAGGAACTTCTCCAGCACGGCCTGGCCGTGCGCGGAGTGCTTGACCTCGGGGTGCCACTGCACGCCGTACAGGCGGCGACCGGTGTCCTCGATCGCCGCGACGGGCGAGCCGGAGGAGGTCGCGAGGACGGTGAAGCCCTCGGGCGCCGCGTGCACGGAGTCGCCGTGGCTCATCCACGTGGTCTGGTGGTCGGGCGTGCCGGCCAGCAGCACGCCGGCCTCGCAGACCTCGACCTCGGTGCCGCCGTACTCGCGCTGCCCCGTCTGGGCGACGGTGCCGCCGAGAGCCTGCGCCATCGCCTGGAAGCCGTAGCAGATGCCGAGCACCGGCACGCCGGCCTCGAACAGCGCCGGGTCCACGAACGGCGCGCCGGCGGCGTACACCGACGAGGGTCCGCCCGAGAGGATGATCGCCGCCGGGTTCTTGGCGAGCATCTGCTCCGTGGTGAACGTGTGCGGCACGATCTCGGAGTACACGCTGGCCTCGCGCACGCGGCGCGCGATGAGCTGGGCGTACTGGGCGCCGAAGTCGACGACCAGGACCGGGCGGGGGGAGTCGGTGGCGGGAGACGTCACCGAGCCATCGTAGCCGTCGGACGCACCCCCTCCCGGCCCCTCGCGCCGGTCACGCGGTGGGGTAGGTCACCTCGACCCGGCGGTTCAGCGCGCGGCCGGCGGGGTTGTCGTCACCGCTCACCTCGTTGTCCGCGACCGGGTCCGCCTCGCCGTGGCCCTGCACCTTCAGCGTGAGGTCCGGACGCTCCGCCGCGAGCACGTCGGCGACGGCGTGCGCGCGCTTCGTCGACAGGCGCCGGTTGAACGCGTCCGAGCCCACGGAGTCCGTGTAGCCGTCCACGTGCACCGCCGCGTCCTGCGGGACGTCGTCGGCCAGCGCCGCGACGGCGGCCTCCGCCTCCGGCGTCAGCGTCGCCTTGCCGAAGTCGAACAGCAGGTCGGAGGTCAGCGTGACGACCGTGTCGTCCGCCTTCTCCTGCGTCTTCTCCAGCACGGTCGTGGAGTCGTCGGGCCGGAGGTCGAACGTCGAGTCCGGCGCTCGCAGGTCGAGCGTCGAGTCCGCGCGCATCGCGTCGGTGACCTCGGCAGCCTCGATCGCCGCGTCCTGCTCCGCGAGCGCCTCGTGCGCCGTCGTCATCAGCTCCGGGTCCGCCGACGGCGTGCCGGACGACGACGCCGACGACGATGGGCTCGCCTCCTCGGCGTCGGCCGATGGCGCGAAAGCCGTCACGAGCAGCGCCGCGAGCGCCGCGGCGGCGAGCGTCCGCGGACGGCGGGGTGTCACTGCGCGGCCCCGTCGCCGTAGGTGACCGTCGCGTCCGTGAACAGCGGCAGCCCCTCCGCGGGCAGCACGTCCACGGTCGCGGGCTCGCCGTCGGGAGCAGGCAGCACGGCGGACGCCTCGATCGTGCCGTGGTTGGGGAACTTGAACGTGATGTTCTCGAGCGGCGAGACCAGCATCGACTCCCTGCACCTGAGCTGGGCCAGCGACACCTGCGACGCGTCGTCGCTGTCCAGCTGCCAGGCCCCCTCGGTGCAGTAGGGCTTGTAGGCCTTGAGCGCCGCGCGGTCCGTCACGGTCGTCGCGGGCACGACGCCCATGTCGTAGTAGCTGGCGCCGGCGTCGGCGGGCGACTCGTCGTCGTCCCAGCGCAGCGCCCATCGCACGGTCATGTTCTCGGCGCCGACCTCCACGGAGCGGAGCGTCACCGTGAGCTCTCCGCCGTGGGCGTCACCGCCCCCGTGCGGCGTGGCGATCTTCTGCTCCGCCATCACCTGGTCGGCGACGGTGGCGGTGCCCGGGTCGGCGGCGGCCTGCTCCGCGGGGGCGGCCTCGCCCTTCGTACCGGCCCCGTCGTCGCCGGAGCTGCCGGTGCAGCCGGCGAGCAGGAGCGTGCCGGCGAGGGCGAGGGTCGCGGTGGTGCGGGCGCGTGCGGTCCGTGCGGACATGCGTCCTCCAGGGTCGGGGCGCACGGCCGGTCCCGGCCGTGGTGGGGGGCAGGTGCCCACTGTGGCACGCGTCGGCGGGGCCCGCCCGAGGCATCCATGGGGAGAACTCCCCAGGTCACAGACCTCGGGCGCCCGTGTCAGCCCAGCCGCTCGCGCAGCTCGCGGGCGGCCCGCTCGGGGTCGGGCGCCTGGGTGATCGCGCGCACGACGACGACGCGCGACGCGCCGGCGTCGAGCACGGCGTCCAGCCGCTCGGCGTCGACCCCGCCGATGGCGAACCACGGCGTCGCCGGGCGGGTCGCCGCGACCTCGCGCAGCAGGTCGAGGCCGACGGCCGCACGACCGGGCTTGGTGGGCGTGGCCCACAGCGGGCCCACGCAGAAGTAGTCGACGTCCGGGTCGGCCTCGGCCTCCGCGGCCTGGTCGGCGGAGTGCGTGGAACGGCCCAGGACCGGCTCCGCGCCGAGCAGCTCGCGCACGGCCGGCACGGGCAGGTCCCGCTGCCCCATGTGCACGACGGGAGCGCCGGTGAGCTGCGCGACGTCGGCCCGGTCGTTCACCGCCCAGAGCGCGCCGTGCTCCGCGGCGACGCGGGCCACGACCGCCTGGATCTCCAGCTCGCGCGCCACGTCGAGGGACTTGTCGCGCAGCTGCACGACGTCGACCCCGCCCGCGAGCGCCGCGTGCAGGAAGTCCTCCAGGTCGCCGCGGTCCTCGCGGGCGTCGGTGCACAGGTACAGGCGGGCGTCGGCGAGGCGGGCACGGGTCGTGGTCACGCCAGTCAGGGTAACCACGGCCCGGGTTACAGTGGCCGCGCACGGGAGCCCCGCTCGGGGCTGAGAGGGCGCAGGAGCCGACCGTCGAACCTGATCTGGGTCATGCCAGCGAAGGGAGCGCACATGCTTACGTCCACACCCACGTCCGCACCTGAGTCCGCCCGCGACGTCGTCGACCTCGTCGTGGTCGGAGGTGGCATCGTCGGCCTCGCCGTCGCGTGGCGCGCCGCCACGGCCGGGCTGTCCGTCACGGTCCTCGACCCGTCCCCCGGCGACGGCGCCACCCGCGCGGCCGCGGGGATGCTCGCGGCGGTCAGCGAGGCCGACTTCGGCGAGCGGGACCTCGCCCGCCTCAACCTCGCGTCCGCCGCCCGCTGGCCGTCGTACGCCGCCGACCTCGCCGCCGCGACCGGCCGCGACGTCCCCCTGCTGCGCGCCGGCTCGCTCGCCGTCGCGTACGACGCCGACGACGCCGCCCTGCTGCGCCGCGTGCTGGCGCTGCACCGGGAGTGGGGGCTCGCGTCCGCGGAGGTCCCGGTGGCCGACGCGCGGCGCCGGGAGCCGTACCTCGGGCCGCGGCTGGCCGGGGCCGCCGTCGTCGAGGGCGACCTCGCCGTCGACCCGCGCGGGGTGCACGCGGCGCTCGTCGACGTGCTGGGCGGCGCGGTCGTGCGGCGTGCGGCGGTGCGGCTGGAGCGCGACGGCGCGGGCCGGGTGGTCGCGGCGCACGACGACGCCGGCGCGCGCCACGCCGCGGGCGCCGTCGTGCTCGCGACCGGCGTCGTACCGCCGGTGGGGCTGCTCGACGGGGTGCCGGAGGCCAGGGTGCCGGTGCGGCCCGTCAAGGGGATCACCCTGCGGCTGGACGCCGGCCCCGAGCTCGCGCTGGAGCACGTGGTGCGCGGCACCGTGCAGGGGCGGCCGGTGTATCTCGTGCCGCGGGCGCCGGGCACCCGGTCGGGACCCGGCGGCGGGCCGGGGCACCGGGAGATCGTCGTGGGGGCCACCAGCGACGAGCGCCCGGACGACCGTCGGGCCGAGGCCGGGGGCGTGTTCGCCCTCCTGCGCGACGCGCGCGCCCTCGTGCCCGGCATCGACGAGGCGGCGCTCGTCGACGTCACGCCGCGCGCCCGCCCCGCCACCCCCGACAACCTGCCGCTCGTCGGGAGCACCGCCGCGCCCGGGCTGCTGGCCGCCGTCGGGCACGGGCGCAACGGCGTGCTGCTCGCGCCGCTCACGGCCGACGCGGTCGTGGCAGAGCTGACCGGCGGGGCGCCGCCCGACGACTCGCTCGCCGCGGCCGATCCGCGGCGCTTCGCGCCTGCCGCCCGCCCCGACCCTGAAGGAGCACACCCATGAGCCCGAGCACGAGCACCGCCACCGCCGTCGTGAACGGCGAGCCCTACCCCCTCGACGGGCCGCACGGCGACGGCGTCGAGGCGCTCGTCGCAGCCCTCGTCCCGGCGTTCGTCGCCGACGGTACGGCGCAGGGCATCGCCGTCGCCGTCAACGACGCCGTCGTCCCCCGCGGCCTGTGGGCGGGCACCCGCATCGCGCCCGGCGACCGGGTCGAGATCGTCACCGCCGTCCAGGGCGGCTGACCACGAAGCACGGAGGAACCATGACCAGCACCACGACCCTCACCGACCCGTCGGCCGACCCGCTCGCCGACCCGTTCGAGATCGCCGGCACCACGATCGGCTCGCGCCTCGTCATGGGCACGGGCGGCGCGTCGAACCTCATGACGCTCGAGGACGCGCTGGTCGCGTCGGGCACCGGCCTCACCACCGTGGCGATGCGCCGCGTCGCCGTGCGGCCCGGCGGGGCGGGCGCCGAGGACGGCGGCATCTGGGGACTCCTGGAGCGGCTCGGCATCCGCGCCCTGCCCAACACGGCCGGCTGCTTCTCCGCCCGGGAGGCCGTGCTCACCGCGCAGCTCGCCCGTGAGGCGTGCGGCACCGACTGGGTCAAGCTCGAGGTGATCGCCGACGACGTCACCCTGCTGCCCGACCCGATCGGCCTCGTCGAGGCGGCCGACGCGCTGGTGCGCGACGGGTTCGTCGTGCTGCCGTACACCAACGACGACCCGATCCTGGCGCGGCGGCTGGAGGACGTCGGGTGCGCCGCCGTCATGCCGCTCGGCGCGCCCATCGGCACCGGCCTGGGCGTGCTCAACCCGCGCAACATCGAGGCGATCGCGGCCGCCGCGCGGGTGCCGGTCATCCTCGACGCCGGGGTCGGCACGGCGTCCGACGCCGCGCTGGCGATGGAGCTCGGCTGCGCCGGTGTCCTCCTCGCCACGGCCGTCACGCGGGCCGCCGACCCGGTCCGCATGGCGCACGCCATGCGCCTCGCCGTGCAGGCCGGCCGGCTGGCCGCCGGCGCGGGGCGCATCCCGCGCCGCGAGGGCGCCCTGGCCAGCTCCTCCCCCGACGGGCGCCTCGACCTCGCCCTCTGACGGGGGCACCCGCCCGCTGAGGTAGTCCCAGATCTGCCGAGGTAGTTCCGTTCTTGCCGAGGTAGTGGACCAGACCACTACCTCGGCGGGAACGGGACTCGCGGGGTTTCGGACTACCTCGGCGTCAGACGGCGAGGAGGAGCGCCGGGGCGCCGCCCTCGACGGAGCGGGCGTCGACGCCGGCGGCGCGGGCGACGTCGGCCACGCGGGCCGAGCGCGCGCCGGCCGCGCAGACCAGCAGCACGGGGCGGTCGGCGGGCAGCGCTGCGACCGCCGCCGCGGCGTCGTCCCCTCCGCCCAGGAACGTGCCGCTCGGCGCCACGGTCGCGCCCGCGACCGGCAGCGCCTGGACCTCCCAGTCCTCGCGCACGTCCACGAGCGCGACGGGCGCGTCGCCCGCGAGCAGCGCGGCGGCGTCCTGCGCGCTCACGCTGGCGGGGCCCAGCCCCGCGACCGTGGCGCGGGCGTCGGCCGACCCGCCCGACGGCGCGGGCAGGCCGCAGAACGCGGCGTACGCGGCGTCGTCGGCGAGCAGGGCCGCGACGGGCTCGCGGGTCGGGTCCGGGCGGACGGCGAGCTGGCGCCACGTGAGGTCGAGGGCGTCGTAGACGGCGATGCGGCCGAGCAGCGTGGTGCCCGCGCCGGTGATCAGCTTGACGGCCTCGGTGGCCATGACCGAACCGACGGTGCCGCACAGCGCGCCCAGCACGCCGCCCGTCGCGCAGTCCGGCACGGTGCCGGGCGGCGGGGGGACGGGGAAGACGTCGCGGTAGGTGGCGCCGCGCTCGCGGGTACCGTCCTCGCGCACCGGCGCGCCCCAGAACACGGCCACCTGGCCGTCGAACTGGTGGATCGCGCCCCACACGACCGGCACGCCGAGGATCTCCGCGGCGTCGGACACGAGGTAGCGCGTCGGGAAGTTGTCGGCCCCGTCGAGCACGAGGTCGTACCCGCGCAGGATGTCGAGCACGTTCTCGGGGGTCAGCCGCTCCGCGTGGGCCACGACCTCGACGTCGGGCGCCAGGTCCGCGAGGCGGTCCCGGACCGAGTCCACCTTGGGCCGGCCGACGTAGGCGGTGCCGTGCACCACCTGGCGCTGCAGGTTCGAGACGTCCACGACGTCGTCGTCGACGACGCCGAGCGTGCCCACGCCCGCGGCCGCGAGGTACTGCAGGGCCGGGCTGCCCAGGCCGCCCGCCCCCACGACCAGCACGCGCGCCGCGGCGAGCCGACGCTGCCCCTGGGCGCCGACGCCCGGCAGCGGCAGGTGCCGGGCGTACCGGGCGAGGCGTCCGGCGTCGAGCGGCGGGCCCGGCGCGACGAGCGGGGCGAGCGACGTCATGCCGAGTACCGCTCCGCGAGGGCGCCGAGCTTCGCGTCGGCCCCCGCGTGCACGCGCTTCTCGAGGATGAACGACATCACCGGCACGACGCCGGCGAAGACCATCGTGGCCAGGCGGCCGAAGCCCCAGCGCATCTTGGACCACAGGTCCAGGACGGTCACGAGGTAGACCACGTAGATCCAGCCGTGGGCGAACGGGACCCAGCCCATGTAGTCGACGACGACCTCGACCGGGACCACGTACTTGAAGAACATCTCGACGCACAGCACCAGCAGCATGCAGCCGGTGAGGATCGCCATGAACCGGTAGCGCTTCAGCGACCCACGGGCCTTGCGGATGGCGGTCTCGGCCTGGGCCTGGGTGGCGGCGGGGGTCTGCTGCGGCGTGCTCACCCCAGCATCGTAGGCGCGATAAACCGTCGCCCGGTGTCGGTACGCGTCCGTACGCTTGATCCCCGTGCGACCCCTCCCCCTGCCCGACGTGGGCAACCCTCCTCTGACCTCCCCGGCCAAGCTCCTCGCGTGGCAGGGGTGGCGCCAGCGCGACGTGCTGGCGAAGTCCCTGGTGGCGGGCGTGGTGGCGATGCTCGCGTCGGCCGCGGCCCCGCTGCTGATCGGCCGCGCCATCGACGAGGGCCTGTCGCAGGGCTTCGGCGGCCCGCTGTTCCTGTGGTGCGGCGCGATGCTCGGCGCCGCGCTCGTCATCGTCGTCGCCGGCATCTTCAACCACATCTGGGACGTCGAGAACTGGGTCCGGGCGTCGCTGTCGTTCTCCCAGCTCGTCGGCTACAAGGCGTCGCGCGCGGGGCACGCGATCACGCGCAAGCTGCCCACCGGCGAGGTCGTGTCCGCCGTCGCGAACGACGCGCTGCGCGTCGGCGACATGTTCTCCATGGCCGGCCGGTTCACCGGCGGCGTGCTGGCGTACGTCGTGGTCGTCGCGATCATGCTGTCCCAGCACGTGCAGCTCGGACTGGTCCTGGCGCTCGGCATCCCCGCGGTCGCCGTCGTGCTCGGCCTGCTGGTCAAGCCGCTGCAGTCCCGCCAGACCACGCAGCGCGAGGCCACCGGCCGGCTCACCTCGCTCGGCGCGGACACCGTCTCCGGGCTGCGCATCCTGCGCGGCATCGGCGGCGAGGACGAGTTCGCCGCCCGCTACGCGCGCCAGTCGCAGGAGGTGCGCCACCAGGGCGTGCGCGTCGCCGTGCTGCAGTCGGTGCTCGACGGCCTGCAGGTGCTGCTGCCCGGGCTGCTCGCCGCGCTCGTGCTGTGGCTGGGCGCCCGTGCCGCCGTCCGCGGCGAGATCACCAGCGGTCAGCTCGTGACGTTCTACGGCTACGCCGCGTTCCTCGCCTGGCCGGTGCAGATGGCCACGCAGATGCTGCAGATGGTCATCCGCGCCGTGATCTCGTCACGCAAGATCCTCGACGTGCTGCGCGTCGCCGAGGCGACGCCGTCCTCGGAGACCCCCGCCGACGCGCCCGGCGCCGGCGCCGACCTGGTCGACGAGACCAGCGGCCTGGTGCTGCGCGACGGCCGCGTGGTCGGCCTCGTCAGCGCCGACCCGGACGCCTCGGCGCGCATCGCGACGCGGCTGGGGCGGCTCGACGACGAGGCCGAGGCCGGCACGCCGGTCCGCCTCGGCGGGGTGCTGCTGGCCGACCTCGACAAGGATGCGCTGCGCCACCGCGTCGTGGTCTCCGAGGCGACGCCGCACCTGTTCTCGGGCGTGCTCGGCGAGGCGCTCGACGCCCGCGGCCGCGCCACCGAGGCCGACCTGCTGGCCGCGATGGTCACCGCCGACGCGCACGACGTGCTCGACAGCGTGCCCGGCGGGCTCGCCGGCGAGCTGCCGGAGAAGGGCCGGTCCCTGTCGGGCGGGCAGCGGCAGCGCGTCGCGCTGGCGCGCGCCCTGCTCACCGAGCCGGAGATCCTCGTGCTCGTGGAGCCCACCAGCGCGGTGGACGCCCACACCGAGGCGCGGATCGCCGAGCGCGTGAGCGAGGTCCGCCGCGGCCGCACCACCCTGGTGGTCACCGCGAGCCCGCTCGTGCTCGACCACGTCGACGAGGTCGTCCTGCTGGACGCCGACGCGACCGTGGCCGCCAGCGGCACGCACGCCGAGCTGCTCGCGCGCCGGGACGAGCACGGTGCGGCGTACCGCGCCGTCGTCGGCCGGAGCATGGCCGAGGACGAGGCCGAGGACGAGGCCGAGAACGAGTCCGACGAGATCAGCGACACCGACCTGGAAGGAGCCGCGCGATGAGCGCCCCCGCCGCCGCACCCCCGTCGTCCGGCACCCCCAACCCGAACCTGCTGCCGATCGCCGACCAGGCCGAGGTCAACCGCACCGTCGGCCGCCTGTTCCGGCGCCACCGCGGCCAGCTCGGCGGTGTCGCGGTGCTGCACACGCTCGCCGCGCTCGCCGGCCTCGCGGGCCCGTTCCTGCTGGGCCGGATCATCGACAAGGTCGCCGCCGGCACCACCCTGTCGGCCGTCGACTCCCTGGCGATGATCCTCGTGGGCGCCGTCGTCGCGCAGGCCGTCATCACGCGGTACGCGCAGCGGCTGTCCATGGTGTTCGGGGAGCGGGTCTTCGCGGACCTGCGCGAGGAGTTCATGGACGCCGTGACGCGGCTGCCGCTGTCCACGGTCGAGAAGGCCGGCACCGGCGACCTCGTCGCGCGCACCACCAACGACGTGAACAAGCTGCAGCACGCCGTCCGGTTCGGCGTGCCCCGCGTGCTCGTCTGCATCGTGACGATCGCGCTGACCCTCGTCGCGTCGTTCCTCGCCAGCCCGCTGGTCGCGATCGGCCTGCTGACGGGCGTGCCGCTGATCGTCGTGGCCACCCGCTGGTACCTCAAGCGGGCCACGCCGGGCTACCTGCGGGAGTCGGCCGCGTACGCCACCATCAACGGCTCCATCACGGAGGCCGTGGAGGGCGCCCGCACCACCGACGCGCTGCACCTCGGCGGGCGGGTGCGCCGGCGGATTGACCGCGACCTGCGCGAGGCGTTCGACGCCGAGTCGTACACCCTGGGCCTGCGGCTGCGGCTCATCCCGTCGCTGGACGCCGCGGTCGCGATCGCGCCGATCGTCGTCATCCTGTGGGGCGGCTGGCTCGTCTCGCAGGACGTCACCACGGTGGGCACCGTCGCCACGATCGCGATGTACGGCCACCAGATGGGCGGCCCGGTGTTCGACCTCGTGTTCTGGCTCGACGAGCTGCAGGTCGCGGCCGTCGCGCTGGCGCGCGTCGTCGGCGTCGGCCTCGTCGGCCCGGACCGCACCGCCGGCACCGCCGTCCCGACGTCGGAGGACGTGCGCGCCCGGTCGGTGCGGTACGCGTACCGCGAGGGTCACGACGTGCTGCACGGCATCGACCTCGACCTCGCTCCCGGCGAGCGGCTGGCCGTCGTCGGGCCGTCCGGTGCGGGCAAGTCGACCCTGGGCCGCATGCTCGCGGGCATCCACCCGCCCACGGGCGGGTCGGTCACCGTGGGCGAGGTGCCGCTCGTCGAGCTGCCGCTGGAGGACCTGCGCCACCACGTCGCGCTGGTGACGCAGGAGCACCACGTGTTCGTCGGGTCGCTGGCGGAGAACCTGCGCCTCGCGGACACGTCGGCCACCGACGACGCCCTCTGGGGCGCGCTGGGCGCCGTCGACGCGGCGAGCTGGGCGTCCGCGCTGCCCGAGGGGCTCGAGACGGCCGTCGGGTCGGGCGGGCACACCCTCACCCCGGCGCAGGCGCAGCAGGTCGCGCTCGCGCGGCTGGTGCTGCTCGACCCGCACACGCTCGTCCTCGACGAGGCGACGTCGCTGCTCGACCCGCGCGCCGCCCGCCACCTCGAGCGGTCGCTCAACGCCGTGCTCACCGGCCGCACCGTGGTCGCCATCGCACACCGCCTGCACACGGCGCACGACGCGGACCGCGTCGCCGTCGTCGACGGCGGCCGCATCACCGAGATCGGCCCGCACGACGACCTCGTCGCCGCCGGCGGCGACTACGCCAAGCTCTGGCACAGCTGGCAGCACGAGTGACCGCGAGGTAGTCCGGATCTCGCCGAAGTAGTGGACCAGACCACTACCTCGGCGGGTTCGGAACTACCTCGGCGCGACGGGCTGACGGATCACGGTGCACAGACGCTCGGGGGCGGTGCGACGCAGGTCGGACAGGTAGATCTCGTGGTGCACGCCGCGCAGCGCCCGTCCCTCGGCGGCGACGAACGCGTGCAGCCGCTCGACGGTCTCCGGCTCGGTGGCGAACGGGCCGCGGTGCAGCACCTGCGCGGCCGCGCCCTCGTCGTAGACCTCCAGGCGGACGCGGTCGCCGGCGGGCGGCCGCTTCGCGGCGACGGCGCGGGCCAGCACGTCGGCGGCGTCGACCTGCTCGACGGCGTCCGGCAGGCCGATCATCAGCGTCCAGCGCCACTCGTCCTTGGCGTCCACGCTGAACCGGCTCATGTCCTCGGCCCACCACAGGCCCTCGAGCGGCAGGACCGTGTACGCGTCGCCCGTCGCCTCCTTGATCGCCGCCCGCAGCGCGTACGCGAGCGGGTACAGCGTCGCGACCGCCTCGCGGTACGCGGGGGCCGTGTTCGGGTCGCCCTCGCCGTCGATCATGAGGAACGAGCGGGCGGGCAGCGTCACGAGCGCCGGCGCCGTCGCCGCGCGGTAGTGGAGCCCCGGGTCTCGCTTGAGGTCGATGCTCGCCATGCGTCGATGATGGCGGAGCGGTCTCAGCCCGGCAGGCCGGCGATGCCGGTGCCCACGGGGTCGTCGGTGTCGTCGTGGCCGCGGCCGCGCTTCGTGCCGGCGGCCTCGTCGCGCACCAGGCGCACCCACAACAGCACGGCGAAGAGGCCGAAGACCCACCACTGCAGCGCGTAGAACAGGTTCTGCAGGTTGACGCCGTCGCTGCCCTCGAGCACCGGGCGCGGCAGCAGCGCGGGCCCACCTTCTGCGGCGGTCGCCTGCGCGGGGTCCGACGTCGTGAGCACGACGTACCCGGAGTAGATCGGGCCGCCCCACGTGTTGACCAGCGACCCGGTGGAGATGGAGTCGACGAGGGGCGGCCCGTCCGGGTTGTCGGGCAGCGGCGCGCCGCCCTCCTGGAGCGACTCCGACGCCTGCAGCCACCCGGTGACGCGCACCTCGCCGTCGGGCACCTCGAGCGCGGCCGCGTCGGGGTTAGGCGAGTCCACCCAGCCGCGGACGACGGGCAGCACGGGCGGGCCGGACAGGTCCGCCCACGACGCGCCGCCCGTGCCGTCGTCGGTGACGCGCAGCGGCGTGAGGACGAGGTAGCCGGTGCGGCCGTCGAGCGCGCGCCCGGCGACGAGCACCTGGTCCTCGGGCTCGTACGTGCCGGTGACCCACGCCTCGGTGCCGACCAGCTCGCCGGGGAACGACGTCTGCGGCTCCAGGAGGTCGCCGAGCGCCTCCGGGCCGTGGGCCGCCTGCTCCGCGGCCTCCTGCTGGGCGGCGACCGCGGCGCGCTGGTAGGCGCGGTCGAGCTGCCACACCCCGAGGCGGCCGCAGACGGCGGCCGCGAGCAGGAAGAGGAGCAGGATCCCGATCATGCGGGGCTGGAGGGCCACCGCCCAGAACGACCTGCGGGCGGGCTGGGGGCTGGGCACGGCACCACCGTAATCGGCGCGGGGCGCAGCACAGGAATCGGTCCTGCGACGGCACCTGACGCGCCGGCAGATCGACGTCACGCCGCTGACCTCGCGGGTCGTGCTGCGCGGGCCTCCCCGGTGCGGTGGAATGAAGGCGCCGGTCTTCCCCCGAGCCCCAGGAGCGTGTGATGAGCACCACGACCACCCCGACCGTCAGCCCCACCCCGTGGCGTGCCGGCGGCGGCACAGAGATCTCGGCCGAGGCGATCGACCGGATCGACCGGTGGTGGCGAGCGGCGAACTACCTGTCCATCGGGCAGATCTACCTGCTGGACAACCCGCTGATGCGCGAGCCCCTCACGCGCGACCACGTGAAGCCGCGGCTGCTGGGCCACTGGGGCACGACGCCCGGCCTCAACTTCCTGTACGCGCACCTCAACCGGGCGATCAAGGAGCGCGAGCAGTCCACGATCTACGTCGCCGGCCCCGGCCACGGCGGCCCCGGCCTGGTGGCGAACACCTACCTCGAGGGCACGTACTCCGAGACCTACTCGGACATCACGCAGGACGACGAGGGCCTGCGGCGGCTCTTCCGCCAGTTCTCGTTCCCTGGCGGTATCCCGTCGCACGTGGCGCCGGAGACGCCGGGATCCATCCACGAGGGCGGCGAGCTGGGCTACGCGCTCAGCCACGCGTACGGCGCCGCGTTCGACAACCCGGACCTGCTGGTCGCGGCCGTCGTCGGCGACGGCGAGGCCGAGACGGGGCCGCTCGCCACGAGCTGGCACTCCAACAAGTTCGTCAACGCGCGGACCGACGGCGTCGTGCTGCCGATCCTGCACCTCAACGGCTACAAGATCGCCAACCCGACGGTGCTGGGCCGCATCAGCGACGACGAGCTGCGCGACCTCATGATCGGCTACGGCCACACCCCGTACTTCTTCGTCGGCGGGTTCGACGGCGAGGACCATGCAGCCGCGCACGCCCGCTTCGCGCGCCTCCTCGACGAGGTTCTCGACCACATCGCGCGGATCAAGGCGGAGGCCGCGGCGGGCAACGACGAGCGCCCCGCGTGGCCGATGATCGTCTTCCGCACGCCGAAGGGCTGGACCTGCCCTCCCGTCATCGACGGCAAGAAGACCGAGGACTCGTGGCGCGCCCACCAGGTGCCGCTCGCGAGCGCCAGGGACACCCCGGAGCACCTGGAGGTGCTGCGCGGCTGGCTCGAGTCGTACCGCGCGCACGAGCTGTTCGACACCACGGGCCGGCTGCTCCCGGAGATCGCCGAGCAGGCGCCCGAGGGCGAGCTGCGCATGAGCGCCAACCCGCACACCAACGGCGGCCTGCTGCTCAAGGACCTGCGCCTGCCGGACTTCCGCGACTACGGGGTGGAGGTCGAGGCGCCCGGCGGCTCGGTCGCCGAGGCGACGCGCGTCCTCGGGCAGTGGCTCACCGACGTCGTGCGCCTCAACCCGGACAATTTCCGGATCTTCGGCCCCGACGAGACGGCGTCCAACCGCCTCCAGGCGGTCTACGAGGTCACGGACAAGCAGTGGAACGCGGAGTTCTTCGGGCCCGACGTCGACGAGCACCTCGCCCGCGCCGGCCGCGTCATGGAGATGCTGAGCGAGCACCAGTGCCAGGGCTGGCTGGAGGGCTACCTGCTCACCGGGCGGCACGGCCTGTTCACCAGCTACGAGGCCTTCATCCACATCGTCGACTCGATGTTCAACCAGCACGCCAAGTGGCTCAAGGTCACGAACGACATCCCGTGGCGGCGCCCGGTCGCGAGCCTCAACTACCTGCTCTCCAGCCACGTGTGGCGCCAGGACCACAACGGCTTCAGCCACCAGGACCCGGGCTTCATCGACCACGTCGTGAACAAGAAGGCCGAGATCGTCCGGGTGTACCTGCCGCCGGACGCGAACACCCTGCTCAGCACCTACAGCCACTGCCTGCAGAGCCGCCAGTACGTGAACGTCGTGGTGGCGGGCAAGCAGCCGGCGCCGCAGTTCCTCTCGATGGAGCAGGCCGTCGCGCACTGCACGCGCGGTCTGGGCATCTGGGAGTGGGCGGGCACGGAGGTGGAGGGCACGGAGCCCGACGTCGTGCTGGGCGCGGCGGGCGACGTCCCGACGCTCGAGGTGCTCGCCGCGGCCGACATCCTGCGCCGCCGCATCCCGGACCTCAAGGTCCGCGTGGTCAACGTCGTCGACCTCATGCGGCTCCAGGACGAGAAGGAGCACCCGCACGGCCTGTCGGACAAGGACTTCGACACGCTGTTCACCGCTGACCGGCCGGTGATCTTCAACTACCACGGCTACCCGTGGCTCATCCACCGCCTCACCTACCGCCGCACCAACCACGCCAACATCCACGTGCGCGGCTTCAAGGAGGAGGGCACCACGACGACGCCCTTCGACATGGCGATGCTCAACGACATCGACCGCTACCACCTGGTGGTCGACGTCATCGACCGGGTGCCGTCGCTGCGCTCGAAGTACGCCGGCCTGCGCCAGGAGATGGTGGACGCGCGCCTCGCGGCACGGCAGTACACCCGCGAGCACGGCGAGGACATCCCCGAGGTGCGCGACTGGGTGTGGCCGGACGCCGGCGACACCGCCACCGAGCAGGGCGGCCCGCAGTACGACGCCGCGACGGCGACGGGTGGCGACAACGAGTGACCGGTACGTCTCGCAGCATCTACATCGCCTCCCCCGAGGGCGAGACCGGCAAGTCGACGGTCGCGCTGGGCGTGCTGGACCTGCTGGTCCGGCAGGTCTCCCGCGTCGGGGTGTTCCGCGCCGTCTCCCGCGTCCCGTCGCCGCCGGCGTCGGACGCGGGGGGCGACGCCCCGCGCGACCACGTGCTGGAGATGCTGCTCGCGCACGACGGCGTGGACCTCTCCTACGAGGACGCGGTCGGCGTCACGTACGACGACGTGCACGCCGACCCCGAGGCGGCGCTGGCCAGGATCCTCGACCGCTACCACGCGGTGGCGGAGCGGTGCGACGCGGTGGTCGTGGTCGGGACGGACTACACGGACGTCGCGGGCGCCACCGAGCTGGCGTTCAACGCCCGCGTCGCGGCCAACCTGGGCGCCCCGGTGCTGCTCGTGGCGTCCGGGCGGGGTCGCACGGCGGAGGACGTCCGCGCCCTGGTGCGGCTGAGCGTCGTCGAGCTGCGCGCCAACCACGCCCAGCCCGTCGGCGTGGTCGTGAACCGGAGCACGCCGGCCGTCCTCGCCTCGGGGCCGACGGCGCTCGTCGGCGACCTCGACCTGCCCGTGTGGACGATCCCCGAGGAGCCGTTCCTCCACGCGCCCACGGTGGGCCGGCTCACCGAGGCGGTCGAGGGCACGCTGATGCTCGGCGACCCCGACCTGCTGGGCCGCGAGGCGCTGGAGGTCATCGTCGGGGCGATGTCGTTCGAGCACGTGCTCGACCACCTGTCCGACGGCGCGGTGGTCATCCTGCCGGGCGACCGGTCGGACGTGCTGCTCGGGCTGCTGTCCGCCCACGCCGCCGCGACGTTCCCGTCGCTGGCGGGCATCATGCTCACCGGCGGCTACGTGCCGCGCGGGGTGATCGCGCAGCTCCTCGCGGCGCTCGGCCCGCGCGTGCCGGTGGTCGCGACCCGGCTGGACACGTTCCACGCCGCCCGTCGCGCGGCCGAGACGCACGGCTACGTGACCGTCTCCTCGACGCGCAAGATCGACGTGGCGCGGGCCCTGTTCGAGCAGCACGTGGACGGGGCCGCGCTGCTGGCCCGCCTCGACCTGCCGCGCACGCGCGTCGTGACGCCGCTGATGTTCGAGTACGAGCTCATCGAACGCGCCCGCGGCGACCGCCGCCGGGTGGTGCTGCCCGAGGGCGACGACGACCGCATCCTGCGCGCCGCGTCCACCGTGCTGGCCCGCGGCATCGCGGACCTCGTGATCCTGGGCGACGAGACGTCGATCCGGGCGCGGGCCGCCGAGCTCGGGCTCGACATCGCCGCGGCCACGGTCCTGGCCCCCACCGACCCCGAGCACGTCGAGCTCTTCGCGACCGAGTACGCGAAGCTGCGCGCGCACAAGGGCATGACGGTGGAGCGGGCCCGCGAGATCGTCACCGACGTGTCGTACTTCGGCACGATGATGGTGCACCTCGGCCTCGCCGACGGGATGGTCTCGGGCGCCGCGCACACGACGGCGCACACCATCCGGCCGTCGTTCGAGATCGTCAAGACCCAGCCCGGCGTCTCGGTGGTGTCGTCGGTGTTCCTCATGTGCCTGACGGACCGGGTGCTCGTGTACGGCGACTGCGCCGTCATCCCCGACCCGACGGCGGAGCAGCTCGCGGACATCGCCATCTCCTCGTCGGCCACGGCCGCGCAGTTCGGCGTGGACCCGAAGGTCGCGATGCTGTCGTACTCGACGGGCACGTCCGGCTCGGGTGCCGACGTCGACAAGGTGCGCACGGCCACCGGCCTGGTCCGCGAGCGTCGCCCCGACCTGTCCGTGGAGGGCCCGATCCAGTACGACGCCGCTGTCGACGCGTCGGTCGCGAAGTCCAAGCTGCCGGAGTCGTCGGTGGCCGGGCAGGCGACGGTGTTCGTCTTCCCCGACCTCAACACGGGCAACAACACCTACAAGGCGGTGCAGCGCTCCGCGGGCGCGGTGGCCGTCGGCCCCGTGCTGCAGGGCCTGAACAAGCCGGTGAACGACCTGTCGCGCGGCGCGCTCGTGGCCGACATCGTCAACACCGTCGCCATCACCGCGATCCAGGCCCAGGCACAGGACAAGGACCGGGCCGAGGACCACCAGGAGGCCACCGCATGAGCATCGTCCCCGAGGCCGAGCGCCCCACCCCGTACAGCGCGTACGGGGCGCACGGGTCGGTGCTGGTCCTCAACTCGGGCTCGTCGTCGCTCAAGTACCAGCTCGTCAACCCCGTGGGCGGGGAGGCGATCGCGGCGGGCACGATCGAGCGCATCGGCGAGCCGTCGGGCATCGTCACGCACACGTTCGCGGGCAACCGGACGCGCCGCGAGCTCGAGGTGCCCGACCACGGCGAGGCGCTGCGCCTCGCCCTCGGCATGTTCGACGAGATCGGCCCCCGCCTCGCGGACGCCGGCATCTACGCGGTCGGGCACCGGGTGGTGCACGGGGGCGCGGAGTTCTCGGGGCCGGTCGTGGTGGACGACGACGTCGTGGCGCGCATCGACGCGCTGGTCCCCCTCGCCCCCCTGCACAACCCGGCCAACGTGCAGGGCATCCGGGTGGCGCGGGAGCTGCTGTCCGACGTCCCCCACGTCGCCGTCTTCGACACGGCGTTCTTCCAGGGGCTGCCCGCGGAGGCGTACACCTACGCCATCGACCGGGGGGTCGCGAAGGAGTACGACGTGCGCCGGTACGGGTTCCACGGCACCAGCCACCAGTACGTGGCCGGCAAGGTGGCGCGGGTGCTGGGCCGCCGGGTCCAGGACCTGCACACGATCGTGCTGCACCTGGGCAACGGGGCGTCGGCGTCGGCGGTGGCCGGCGGCGTCCCGATCGACACGTCCATGGGCCTGACGCCGCTGGAGGGGCTGGTGATGGGCACGCGGTCGGGCGACGTCGACCCGGCCGTCGTCTTCCACCTCGCCCGCAACGCCGGGATGAGCATCGACGAGCTGGACACCCTGCTGAACAAGCGCTCGGGGATGCTCGGGCTCTCGGGCGTCAACGACTTCCGCGAGCTGCGCCGGCTCATCGACGGGGGCGACGAGGCCGCGGCGCTCGCGTTCGACGTCTACGTCCACCGGCTGAAGAAGTACGTGGGCGCCTACGCCGCCCTGCTGGGCCGGGTGGACGTCCTCGCGTTCACGGCGGGAGTCGGGGAGAACGACGCGCGCGTGCGGGCCGCGGTCTGCGAGGGGCTGGAGGGCATGGGTATCGCGGTCGACCCGGAGCGCAACGAGCGCCCGGGTGCGGAGCGCATCATCTCCCCGGACTGGACGTCCACGCTGGTCATGGTGATCCCGACGATGGAGGAGCTGGCGATCGCGCGGCAGTGCGTGGAGGCCGTGGAGCACCTGGGCCCCACGTCGTCGGTCACGTCCGGCTGAGCGTCACCCCAGGCCGAGGCGCGCCACGATCTCGTCGACGATCTCCTCGGGCGCCGGCCCGATCCCGACGGTGAAGCCGTCCTCGTCGGGGTCGAGCGGCTCGAGGGTCTCGAGCTGGGAGTCGAGCAGGGACGGCGGCATGAAGTGCCCCTTGCGGGCGGCCAGCCGCTCGGCGAGCAGCTCGCGCGGGCCGTCCAGGTGGACGAACCGGACGGGGCTGTGGGCGGTGCGCAGCACGTCGCGGTAGGCCCGCTTCAGCGCGGAGCAGGTGACGACGGCGTGCCGCCCGCCGCCCGAGTGACCGTCCAGCCAGTCGCGGATCGCCAGGAGCCACGGGGCCCGGTCCTCGTCGGTCAGCGGGTGGCCGGCGTGCATCTTGGCGACGTTCGCGGCCGGGTGGAAGTCGTCGGCCTCCGCGAGCTCCAGGCCGAGACGGTCGGCGAGCAGGGCCGCCACCGTCGTCTTGCCGGACCCCGCGACGCCCATGACGACGAGATGGGCGCCGTCCCCCGTGGCAGTCATGCGCCGAGCATTCCCGGCGGGGCGGGCCCGCCGCAAGCCGGGCCCCGCGTCGCGCCCTCCCGCCGTAGTCTCGACGCGTGACGCTGCACTTCAGTCCTCCCTGCGGCCCGGTCCGCGGCTGGGCGGACGGCGACGTCCGCCGCGCCACCGGCATCCCCTACGCGCACGCCGAGCGCTTCCGGCGCCCGGTGCCCGCCCCCGACCGCGCCGAGGTGCTGGAGGCGACGTCCTGGTCGCCCGCGTGCCCGCAGGGGCCGGTGCCGCTCCTCGACGAGGTGCTGGGCCCGGCCGGGTCGGGCGTGCCCGTCGACGAGGACTGCCAGCGCCTGTCGGTGACGATGCCCGCCGACGCGGGCCCCGACGACCGGCTGCCCGTCATGGTGTGGATCCACGGCGGCTCGTACACCGCCGGCGCCGGGGACGTGCCGGTCATGGACCCGCGCCCGCTGGTCGCGGAGCAGCGGGTGGTCGTGGTGACGGTGACCTACCGCCTGGGCCTGTTCGGCTACCTGGGCGACGGCGGCCCGGACCGCCCCGCCAACCTGGGGCTGCTCGACCAGCTCGAGGCGCTGCGCTGGGTGCGGCGCAACATCGCAGCGTTCGGGGGCGACCCGGCGCGCGTCACCCTCTTCGGGCAGTCCGCGGGCGGGGACGCCGTCGCGCACCTCATGGCGGCGCCGGCCGCGGCGGGCCTGTTCTCCCGTGCGATCGTCCAGAGCGCGCCGCTGGGCATCTCCCGCGGCCGGGCGCGGATGAACGCCGCCATGGCGCGCGCCGCGGCCGGCGTGTCGGCGCGTACGCCGGTCGACGACGTCGTGGCCGCGGAGGCGCGGGTCGGCGACGTCGCGCGCGGCTTCGGGCTGCGCGCCGCGATGCCGTTCGGCACCCAGTACGGCCACGACCCGCTGCCGCCCGAGGACGAGGTTGTCGCGGCGTGGGACGCCGCGGCCCCGCAGGTGGCGCTGCTCGTCGGCAGCACCGCCGAGGAGGCGCGGCTCTTCGTGCGCCGCCTGCCCGCCGTGCGCCGGATCGCCGAGCTGCCCGTCGTCGGGCCGTGGGCGCGGCGCGCGATGGTCGCGGCCGTCACCGCCCGGGTCTACGGGCGTCCCGCGCGCCGGTTCGCCGCCCGGCACGCGGCGGCCGGGGGCACCGCGTACCGGTACGTCGTGACGTGGGCGGCGCAGGGCAACCCGTGGGGCGCCGCCCACACGGTGGACCTGCCGCTGCTCTTCGGCGACGAGAAGGCGTGGGCGACGGCGGCCCTCACGGACGGCGCGTCCTGGGAGGACCTGCAGCGCAGCGCCCGCGGGGTGCGGGCGGTGTGGGGCGCCTTCGCGCGGGGCGAGGACCTCGGCGCGCGCGGCGAGGTGCCGGGCGCGCTCGTCTACTCACGCGTCGACCGGGGGGCGGGCCGATGACGCTCTGGCTCGACCCGCCCGCGTGGCCCGCCCACGGCACGCTGTGGTCCCACCTCGTGTCCGACAGCTCCCTGCACGAGCTGCGGGCCTTCGCCCGCGCGCAGGGGGTGCGCGACCGGGCGTTCGACCTCGACCACTACGACGTCCCCGCCGACCTGCACGACGCCCTCGTCGCCGCGGGCGCCGTGCCCGTCACGGGCGGCGAGCTGTCACGGCGGCTCGCCGGCTCGGTGCTGCGGGTGCCGGGGTGGGAGCGCCGGCGGGCCTCCCGCGACGCGCTGCGCGCGCGGTGGGCGCGGCTGTGGGAGCTTCCCGACGCCGGGGTCGACGCCGTGGGGCAGGACCTCGTGGACCGCTGGCGCGAGCCGCACCGCGTCTACCACTCGCGGCTGCACCTGGCCGACTCCCTCGACTCCCTGGACCTGCTGACGGCCGACGGCGCACCGGGGGACGCCTGGCACGCGGCCGTCGCGCTGTGGTTCCACGACGCCGTGCACGACGGCGAGGCGGGCCGCGACGAGGAGCGCTCGGCGGGGCTGGTCGCAACGCTGCTCGGCCCGCTCGCCGGGACCGCGCGCCCGGCCGGGCGCGCCCGCGGGCTGACGACGGGCGACGTCGCCGAGGTCGAGCGCCTCGTCCTCGTCACGACCGACCACGCGCCGGGACCGGGCGACGCGTCGGGCGCGCTCGTCAGCGACGCCGATCTGGCCGTGCTCGGCGCGGACCCCCGCCGCTACGCCCGGTACGCCGCGCAGGTGCGGGCGGAGTACGGGCACGTGCCGGACGACGCCTTCCGCACCGGCCGCGCCGCCGTCCTCGACCAGCTCGCGGGGATGCCGCACCTGTACCGCTCCGCCGCCGCCGCCAGGCGCTGGGACGACGCCGCGCGGCGCAACCTGCGCGGCGAGCGGGACGGGCTGGCCGCCGGGCGCTAGGTTGCCGTCGTGACCGCGACCCCGCCCGGACGTCCCGCCCACCCGCGCCGGCGCCGCCGGACCCTGGTCGCCACCGCCGCGACGCTCGGCGCGCTCGCCGTCGCCCTGGTGGTCCCGGTCGCCTGGGTGCAGCTCACCGGCCAGTCCCGCGTGCGCCCGTCGGTCGAGGCGGTCGAGCCCGTCGACGCGATCCTCGTGCTGGGCGCCGGCCTGCGTCCCGACGGTACCCCGTCCACCTACCTGCGGCGGCGGGTCGACGCGGCGGCCGAGCTCTACCACGCGGGCGTCGCCGACCGCGTGGTGCTCAGCGGCGACGGCCAGCCGCGCCGGGACGGCACGCCCTACGACGAGCCCGCCTCGATGCGCGAGTGGATCCTCGCCCGGGGCGTGCCCGACGAGGCGCTCACCCTGGACCGCGACGGCCTCGACACCACGGCGTCGTGCCGCCGGACGGTCGACCTCACCGGGGCGCGGACCGCCGTCGTCGTCACGCAGGACTACCACCTGCGCCGCGCTCTGTTCAGCTGCGCCCGCGCGGGCCTGGACGCCCAGGGCCTGGGCGTCTCGTCGGCGAGCGCCACCCCGCGCCACTGGCTGTGGTGGCACGTGCGCGAGGTCCCCGCGTCGTGGCGCGCCGCCGTGCGCGAGCTCGGCTAGGGCAGGCGCAGCCGGCGCATGGCGCCGAGCGCCACGGTGAGCAGCCGGCTGGGTGTCTCCCCGCCGAGCGCGTAGAGCGTGTCCATGGACAGGCCCAGGCGGGCGCCCCGCTGCACGGCCACGGTCTGCGCCTCGGTCAGCGCGTCGACGGCCTCGCGGCCGTGCCGCCGCCCCAGCCCGGAGGCCTTGAACCCGCCCATCGGCGCGCCCGGGGAGCCCCACGCGGAGGTGTAGCCGTCGTTGATGTTCACCGTGCCGGCCTCGACGCGCGCCGCGAGGCGGCGGGCGCGGGCGACGTCGCGGGACCAGATGCTCGCGTTGAGGCCGAGGTCCGTGTCGTTCATGACGCGCACGGCCTCGTCGTCCGAGGCGACGCGCGTCACCGCGACCACGGGCCCGAACGTCTCCTCGCGGGCGCACAGCGCGTCCTCGGGGACGTCGTCGAGCACGGTCGGCGCGTAGAAGAAGGGGCCGACGTCGGAGCGGTGCACGCCGCCGACCAGGGCGCGGGCGCCCTTGGCGAGGGCGTCGTCCACGTGCTCGGTGACGCGGTCGAGCTGCGCCGCGGAGACCAGCGAGCCGACGTCGGACGTGTAGTCGAGACCGGTGCCGAGCGTGAGGTCGCGGACGGCGGCCGTGAACCGCTCCAGGAACTCGTCGGCGATCCGCTCGTGCAGCACGAGGCGCTCGATCGACATGCACAGCTGGCCCGCGTTGGCGAAGCACGCCCGCACGACGCCCGGCACCGTGGAGTCCAGGTCGGCGTCGGCCGTGACGTACAGCGGGTTCTTGCCGCCCAGCTCGAGCGTCGCGCCGATGAGCCGCTCCCCCGCCTGCGCGGCCACCTTGCGGCCCGTCGCGGTGGACCCGGTGAACGCGACGTGGTCCACGTGCTGCACGAGGGCGGCACCGATCTCGCCGCCGCCGGTGACGACGAGGAACAGGTCGTCGGGCAGGCCGGCGTCCTGCAGCACCTCGGCGACCCACAGGGCCGAGAGGGTGGTCTGCGGGTCCGGCTTGACCACCACGGCGTTCCCTGCGAGCAGCGCGGGCACCGCCTCGGACAGCACGAGCGTCAGCGGGTAGTTCCACGGCGCGATGGCTCCGACCACCCCCACGGGGCGGCGGTGCACGCGCACCCCGGTGAGCGCCGGCAGCAGCCCCGGCTCGCGCCGGTCGGCCAGGTACCGCGCGCCGCGCACGGCGTAGTGCCGGCACACCTGCGCGACGTCGGCGACCTCCTCGAACGCGCTGCGGCGCGCCTTGCCCGACTCCATCTGGATCAGGTCGAGGATCTCCGACTGCCGCGCGAGCACGAGCGCGCCGAGGCGGTCGAGCACGGCGGCGCGCTCCCGGACGGGCGTGCGGGCCCACTCGGCCTGCGCCGCCCGGCCGCGCCCGACGGCCGTCGCCACGTCGTCCGGCGACGACAGCGGGAACGCCGCGAGCGGGGCTCCCGTGAAGGGCAGCGTCGAGCGGTGCGTCCCGGCGGAGTGGGAGGTGACGATGCGCCGCGTCAGCGGCTCCACGACGTCGGGCTCCAGGACATAGGTGGCGGCGGGCAGCTCGGGGTCCAGAAGTTCCCCGAGAGCGCCTTCGCCCTCGTGCGCGGTGGACATGGCCGACACCCTACGCGGACAGTCTGACCGGTCCGCAACCCCCGTCCCGGTTCGTCCGGGTCGTTCGCTCTCAGCGCGACCCGTCGAGCCACCTCCCGAGCACGACGGTCTCCTGCTCTGCGTACCCCAGGCGGTCGTAGAAGCCCACGACCCGCGTGTTCGTGGCCCGTACCATGAGCTGCACCTTGCGCACGCCCCGGCCCCGCAGCCAGTCCTCCGCGGCGGCCACGGTGGCGCGACCGAGGCCGCTGCCCTGCACCTGCGGGTCGACGGCCACGTAGTACAGCCAGCCGCGGTGCCCGTCGTGGCCGGCGAGCACGGACGACACGACGCGTTCGCCCGCCAGGCCGACGAGGACCGTCGACGTCGGGGTGCGTCGCGCGTCGGCGACGTCGCGGCGCGGGTCGTTCCACGGCCGGGTCAGCCCGCAGGCCTCCCACAGCGCGACGACCCGATCGACGTCGCCGTCCTCGATCTCCCGGAATGCGACGTCCGGCGCGTCCCGGATCGTGGTCGGGGTGGTGGCGCCGGCCGTCACCGCGGCTGGTACGGCGACACGACGACCTCGACCCGCTGGAACTCCTTGAGGTCGGAGTAGCCGGTCGTGGCCATGGCCCGCCGCAGCGCCCCGACGAGGTTGAGCGTGCCGTCGGCGGTGCCGCTGGGCCCGAAGAGGATCTGCTCGAGGGTGCCCGCCGTGCCGACCTCCACGCGCTCGCCACGGGGCAGCACGGAGTGGTGCGCCTCGGGGCCCCAGTGCCAGCCCTGGCCGGGCGCCTCGGACGCCCGCGCGAGCGCCGCGCCCAGCATGACCGCGTCGGCGCCGCAGGCGACGGCCTTGACGATGTCGCCGGAGCGGCCCACGCCGCCGTCGGCGATGACGTGCACGTACCGGCCGCCCGACTCGTCGAGGTAGTCGCGGCGGGCCGCGGCGACGTCGGACACGGCCGTGGCCATGGGGGCGTGGATGCCGAGGCCCACGCGCGTGGTGTGCGCCGCGCCGCCGCCGAAGCCGACGAGGACGCCGGCCGCGCCGGTCCGCATGAGGTGCAGCGCCGCGGTGTAGGTGGACGCGCCGCCCACGACGACGGGCACGTCGAGCTCGTAGATGAACCGCTTGAGGTTCAGCGGCTCGGCGTTGCCGGAGACGTGCTCGGCGGAGACGGTGGTGCCGCGGATGACGAACAGGTCCACGCCCGCGTCGACCACGGTCTGGTAGTGCTCCTGCGTGCGCTGCGGGGACAGGGCGCCGGCGACGGTGACGCCCGCGGCGCGGATCTCCTTGAGGCGCTGCGTGATCAGCTCGGGCTTGATGGGCTCGGCGTAGATCTCCTGCATGCGCCGCGTCGCAGCCCCCGCCGGGAGGTCGCGGATCTCGGCCAGCAGCAGCTCGGGAGACTCGTACCGGGTCCACAGGCCCTCGAGGTCGAGGACGCCGAGGCCGCCGTGGTTGCCGAGCGCGACGGCGGTGGCCGGGCTCATGACGGAGTCCATCGGCGCCGACATGATCGGCAGGTCGAAGTGGTACGCGTCGATCTGCCACTCCACCGAGACGTCCTTCGGGTCGCGCGTGCGCCGCGAGGGCACGATCGCGATGTCGTCGAAGGAGTATGCGCGGCGGCCGCGCTTTCCGCGCCCGATCTCGATCTCGTTGCTCACCAGGACAGCCTACCGGCGCGGTCCTGTCGGTGGCCGGTGGCACAGTCCGTGGACATGACGACGTACGCGGACCACGAGGCAGCGGGGGCGGCGCACGCCGCGGCCCCGCCCGAGCCCGGCTGGTCCCGCGGCCCGCTGCTGGGCTTCGACACGGAGACCACGGGGCTCGACGTCCGGTCCGACCGCATCGTCACCGCGGCGCTCGTGCTGCGCTCCCCCGGCGGCAGCAGCGTGCGCACCTGGCTGCTCGACCCGGGCGTCGAGATCCCGGCCGAGGCCACCGCCATCCACGGCATCACGACCGCCCACGCCCGGGCGCACGGCCGGGAGCCGATCGGCGCGCTCGAGGAGATCGCCGCGATCCTCGTCGCGCAGGTGCGCGACGGTGTGCCCGTCGTCGCGTACAACGCGTCCTTCGACCTGACGCTGCTGGACGTCGAGCTCGCCCGCCACGGCCTGCCCACCGTCCCCCAGCGGCTCGGCCGCCCGGTCGCCCCGGTCCTCGACCCGCTCGTGCTCGACCGGTGGCTCGACGGCGCCCGCGCGGGCAAGCGCCGCCTCGGCGACCTCTGCGCGCTGTACGGGATCGAGGGCGACGGCGACCTGCACACGGCCGACGTCGACGTCCTGGCCACGCTCGACGTCCTGGACGCCCAGCTCGCCGCGCACCCGCACCTGCGCGGCGTCGCGCTCGACGCCCTGCACGCCGCGCAGTCGGGCGCGCACCGCGCGTGGGCCGAGCGGGTCAACGCCGAGCGCGCCGCACAGGCCGACGGGCGCCCGCCCACGTCCACCGCGTGGCCCGCGGCGGGCGCCCGCTGAACGAGGCGCATCTCACCACACGGATGAATCGCCTGCCCTGGAGGGCATTTTCGCGACCTCGGGCGCTGATCGGGTCCCCAATATCTCATCCATGAGATATCGTCGCCGGCATGACGATGATCGACGATGCACCCCTGAGTCAGGTCGGCGCCCTCATCCGCGGCGCCCGCCAGAACCGCGGCCTCACCCAGACCCAGCTCGCGGAACAGCTCGGCACCAGCCAGAGCGCCGTCCACCGGATCGAGCAGGGCGCCCAGAACGTCAGCCTCGAGATGCTCAACCGGATCGGCCTCGCCCTGGACTCCGAGATCATCAGCCTCGGCGGGTCCAAGCACGCACACCTGCGCGTGCGCGGCGGCCAGACCCTCTCCGGCCGCATCGACGTCAACTCCTCCAAGAACGGCGCGGTCGCGCTGCTGTGCGCCTCGCTGCTCAACCGCGGCAGGACGACGCTGCGCGGCGTCGCCCGCATCGTCGAGGTCGACCGGATCGTCGACGTGCTGCGCTCCGTCGGCGTCCGCGCGACGTGGACCACCGGCGGCCGCGACCTCGAGATCGTGGTGCCCGACCAGCTCGACCTCGCCGCCATCGACGTCGACGCCGCGCGCCGCACCCGCTCGATCATCATGTTCCTGGGCCCGCTGCTCGGGCTGCGCGACACCTTCGAGCTCCCGTACGCGGGGGGCTGCGACCTCGGCACCCGCACCGTCGAGCCGCACATGATCGCGCTGCGCCCGTTCGGCCTGGCCGTCACCGCGACCGGCGGCAACTACCACGCGACGGTCGCGCCCGCCTCGGGCGCCGACCTGTCCGTCGTGCTCACCGAGCGCGGCGACACCGTCACCGAGAACGCGCTCATGGCCGCGGCCCGCCGCGACGGCGTGACGACGATCCGCAACGCCAGCCCCAACTACATGGTCCAGGACCTGTGCTTCTACCTGGAGCTGCTGGGCGTCCGGGTGGAGGGCATCGGGACGACGACGCTGCGCGTCCACGGGCGCACGGACATCGACGTCGACGTGGAGTACGCGGTCTCGGAGGACCCGGTCGAGGCGATGAGCCTGCTCACCGCCGGCATCGTCACCGGGTCGGAGATCACGGTGGCCCGCGTCCCGATCGAGTTCATGGAGATCGAGCTCGCGACCCTTGCCGAGATGGGGCTGCGCTACACGCAGAGCGAGGAGTACGTCGCGCGCAACGGGCGCACGCGCCTCGTCGACGTCACCGTGCACCCGAGCGAGCTGCACGCCCCGATCGACAAGATCCACCCCATGCCGTTCCCCGGCCTGAACATCGACAACCTGCCGTTCTTCGCCGTCATCGCCGCGAACGCGCAGGGCACCACGCTGATCCACGACTGGGTCTACGAGGGCCGCGCCATCCACCTCACGGACCTCACGCGCCTCGGCGCCGACGTGCGGCTCCTCGACTCCCACCGCCTCCAGATCACCGGGCCCACCCGCTGGTCCGGCGCCGAGGTGAGCTGCCCGCCTGCCCTGCGCCCCGCCGTCGTCATCCTGCTGGCGATGCTCGCCGCCAAGGGCACGTCCGTGCTGCGCGGCGTCGACATCATCGCCCGCGGCTACGAGGGCCTCACCGAGCGCCTGCGCGAGCTCGGCGCCAACATCGAGACCTTCAAGGACTGATCCACCCGACCTCCCGGGCGGCGCGCCGGAACGCCCCGCCGCCGCCCGGGAGGCCGCGTCCGTCGGCGGCCTAGCGGTCGTAGACCGCGTCGACCTCCACCTCGACGAGCCAGCCGTCCACGGGCAGGTTCTCGATCTCCAGCGCGAAGCGCGAGGGCCGGGCCGCATTGACCACCATCGGCGCACCGGTCGTCGAGCCCAGCGCGACGTCGAGCGTCGCGCCCGTCGCGAGGTTCGTGTTGGCGAAGAACTGGCGGTAGGCGCGGTTCCAGCCCGCGAAGTCCATCGCCTCCGCACCGTCCGGGTTCTGCAGGAACACGCGCATCGAGACGACGTCGTCGTACGACAGCCCCGCCCGCTCCAGGTTCTCCCCGATGCGCATCAGCGCGTTGATCCCCTGGGCCTCGGTGAGGGTCACGCCGTCGGGCAGCTCGCCGCCCGGGAACACGTCGGTGGGGATGTACCGCTCCTCCGCGGTCGCGCCCGGTGCCTTGTTCAGTGCGGACGGGCCGAGCCCGGACGACTTGTACCAGGCCACGTTCTTGCCGATGGCGACGCCGTCGGCGATCGACGGGGTGGCGCCCGTGACGAACGAGTGCGCCTCGGTGGGCCGGGGCTCGAAGAGGCGCCCGCCCGCGACGGCGGTGGCGGGCACGGCGACGGCGGTCGAGACGACGACCGCGAGGACGACCTTCGTGGTGTTCTTCATGCCGGGGAACGTAGGGGTGCGCCGTTTCGGCGCGATGACGGCCGGTGGTCCATCAGAAGTCTCCGACCTGCGGCGACGCCGGCGAAACGCACTCGTTACCGCGGGCGACGGCCCGGAAACGCCCCCGACCCCGTGCCGTGACCTGCCCCTCCTACCGTCGGCCGCGGTGCTGACGGCGGCGCCCGGCATCGAGGGCCGCCCGCGTCCGTCCGTCAGACCTGTCGACACGAGAGGTAGTGCCCATGGTCACTGACACCGTCACCGACGGCCGCCCGTCCGGCGTCTCCCGCCGCAACTTCCTCCAGGCCGTCGGCGTGGGCTCCAGCGCCGGCGTCATGTTCGCCACGATGGGGGCGATGGGCCTCGCCCCCACGGCAGCCGCCCAGCCCACCGCCGCGGCCTGGACCCCGCCCCGCGGCAGCGACTTCACGCTCACCGGCCGCTCCGCGAAGAAGGTCGTGGTCGTCGGCGCCGGGCCGGCGGGGCTCGCGTCGGCCTACGAGCTGCAGAAGGCGGGGTACCGGGTCACCGTGCTCGAGGCGCGGCACCGGCCCGGCGGCCGCACACTGACGATCCGCGGCGGCGACTCCGAGACCGACGTCGACGGGGTCACGCAGACGGCGCGGTTCGACGACGGCATCTACATGAACGCGGGCGCCGGCCGCATCGCGCAGTGGATGGTGACCATGGACTACCTGCGCGAGCTCGGCGTGCCGTACGAGGTGTTCACCAACGCGAACGCGGACGCCTACCTCTACAACGAGAAGAGCGGCGCGACGCCCGGCAACCCGGTCCGCTACCGCACGGCCAAGGCGGACGTCTTCGGGTACACCTCGGAGCTGCTGACCTACGCCACCGACCAGGGCGCGCTGGACCAGAAGCTCACCGCGGCCGACAAGGAGAACCTGCGCTCCTTCCTGCGCAGCTGGGGCTCGCTGAAGTCGGACGGCACGTACGCGGGCGGCGACAACCGCGGGTTCGCGACGTACCCGTCGGCGTGGAACGAGCACGGCACGCCGCTCGCCGGGCCCGGCACGGTCTCGGAGGTGCTGGCCTCGAAGGTGGGGCAGTACTTCCCGTTCGAGATCAACTGGGAGCAGTCGATGCTCATGTTCCAGCCGAAGGGCGGCATGGACACCACGTACCGGTACTTCGTGAAGGCGATCGGCTCGCAGAACGTGCACTTCAGCTCGCCGGTGACGGGGGTCGAGAACACGCCCGGCGGCGTGCGCGTCACCTACACGCCGGCGCACGGCCCCGCGCGCCAGATCGAGGCGGACTTCGCCGTCGTGGCCGCGCCGGCCGGGCAGATGCGGAAGTGGGACACGAACTGGGGCGCCGGGATCGACGCCGCCCTGGGCGAGTTCGCCGTCGGCTCGCCGGCGGGCAAGATCGGCCTGCAGTACCGGTCCCGGTGGTGGGAGGACGACCACCGCATCTTCGGCGGCATCACGGAGACCGACATGGACCTGGCGCACATCTGGTACCCGTCGTACGGGTACGGGGAGCGCAAGGGCCTCGTGGTCGGCTACTACAACACCGGGACGAACGCCCGCACGTACGCCGACCTCACGCCCCGCGAGCGGGAGCGGCGCGCCGTGGCCCAGGGCGTGAAGATCCACGGCGAGAAGTACCGCAGCGAGCTCGAGTCCTCGTTCTCGATCGCCTGGCACAAGGTGCCGTACATCGAGGGCGCCTGGGCGTACCCGGACACGTCGTCGACGGGTTTCAAGATGCTCCAGCAGGGCGCCGGCCGCGTCTTCTTCGCGGGCGACTGGATGTCCGAGGTGTCCGCCTGGCAGCACGGCGCGTTCTGGTCCGCGCGGTACGCCGTGCAGGCGCTGCACGCGCGCGTGATGGCGTCCTGACCCTCCACGCCCGGGAACGACGACGGCCCGGGTCCTCCGCGAGGGAGGGCACGGGCCGTCGTCGTGGCGTGGTTCGTGGCCGCTCGTGGCCGCCGGGGGCCGCGGCTCAGAAGCCGGCGTAGTTCGGCGCCTCGACGGTCATCTGCACGTCGTGCGGGTGGCTCTCCTTGAGCGACGCCGACGTGATGCGCACGAAGCGGCCCTTGGCCTGCAGCTCGGGGATGGTGCGGGCTCCGACGTAGAACATCGACTGGTGCAGCCCGCCGACCAGCTGGTGGGCGACGGTGTGCAGCGTGCCCTTGTACGGCACCTGCCCCTCGATGCCCTCGGGCACGATCATGTCGTCGCTGGTGACCTCGGCCTGGAAGTAGCGGTCCTTGGAGTAGGACTTCTTGCCGCGCGAGGACATGGCGCCCATCGAGCCCATGCCGCGGTACGCCTTGTACTGCTTGCCGTTCACGAGGATGGTCTCGCCGGGCGCCTCCTCGGTGCCGGCCAGCATCGAGCCGAGCATCACGGCCTCCGCGCCCGCGACGATCGCCTTGCCGATCTCGCCCGAGTGGCGCATGCCGCCGTCGGCGATGACCGGGATACCCGCGGCCCGAGCGGCCAGCGACGCCTCGTACACGGCGGTGATCTGCGGGACGCCGACGCCGGTGACGATGCGCGTGGTGCAGATGGAGCCCGGTCCGACGCCGACCTTGATCGCGTCCGCGCCCGCGTCGACGAACGACTGCGCGCCCTCCTTCGTCGCGACGTTGCCGCCGATCACCTGCACGTGGCGGGTCGCGGGGTCCGTCTTGAGCTTGCGGACCATCTCGATGAGCATCGCGACGTTGCCGTGCGCGGTGTCCGCGACGAGCATGTCGACGCCGGCGTCGACCAGCGTGGTCGCCCGCTGCCACGCGTCGCCGAAGTAGCCGATGGCCGCGCCGACGAGCAGGCGGCCCTGGCCGTCCTTGGAGGCGTTCGGGAACTGCTCGGACTTCACAAAGTCCTTGACGGTGATGAGCCCCGCGAGCCGGCCCTCGTCGTCGACCAGCGGCAGGCGCTCGAGCTTGTGCTTGCGCAGCAGCAGCGTGGCGTCCTCGCGCGAGATCCCGGCCGGGCCCGTGATGAGCGGGGCGGGCGTCATGACCTCGGAGACCTTGGTGGTGCCCCACTCGGCGACGGGCGTGAAGCGCAGGTCGCGGTTGGTGACGATGCCGGTGAGGTGCCCGCCCGCGTCCACGACCGGGAAGCCGGAGATGCGGTACTCCCCCGCGCGCTTGTCGAGCTCCTCGAGGGTGGCGTCCGGGCCGATCGTCACCGGGTTGGAGATGATGCCGGTCTGCGTCCGCTTGACCAGGTCCACCTGGTACGCCTGGTCCTCGATGGAGAGGTTGCGGTGCAGGACGCCGATGCCGCCCTGGCGGGCCATCGCGATCGCCATCCGCGACTCCGTGACGGTGTCCATCGCGGCCGAGACGAGCGGCACCCGCAGGGAGATCTCGCGCGTGAGGCGCGACGTGGTGTCGATGTCCGACGGGGCGAGGTCGGAGTACCCCGGCAGCAGCAGGACGTCGTCGTAGGTGAGGCCGAGGAATCCGAACGGGTCGTGCGCGGGCGAGGTCGAGTCCGTCATGACAGGAGTCTACGTTCTGAGGCCCTCGGTTATTCCGGCCGTCCGCCCCTGCGGGGGCCGCCCGTGGCGGACCTCACGTCGCGGCTCCCGTCGCGGCTCACGCCACGACGGCGAGGGCCTCGTGCAGCATCGCGGTGAACGACCGCACGCGCTGCACGGTCGCGGCCAGGGGCAGCTCGCTCGCGGCGTCGTCGCGGCGCAGGCTGACGATGATCGGCAGCTCCGCGAACCCCTCGTGCACGGCGTGCACGAGGTCGAGGTCCGGGCGCCGCTGCGACGTGGCGAGCACGAGGGCGGCGGGCCGCACCATCGTCACGAGCTCGAGCGAGCGGTGCGTGCTGGCCGGGCCGGTGACGATCCGCGCGGTCGCGCCCTTCGCGGTCAGCGCGGCGGCGAGGGCGTGCGCCGACAACGGCACCACCTCGTCGGGCGCGGCGAAGATGAGGACGATCTTGCGCATCCGGCTCGGGTGGTTGGCCGGCGGCGCGCCCCCGGCGACCATGGCCCGCTCGAACGCCTCGGTGAAGTCGCGCAGCGCACGCAGGGCGGCGGTCGCGAGCACCACCTCCGGCACGGCGCCCGGTCCGGCGAGCACCGTCCGCTGGGCGACCCGCTGCCACGCGGGCTCGGCGATCTCCGTCCACCATGCCGCGGGGTCGCCCTGCGCCGGGATGGCCAGGATCTCGTCGCAGGCCTGCTGGTCGTACGCGAGGGCGGCGTCGACGACGGCGGACACCCGGCCGGAAGCGCTCCCACCCGGGACGTGGCTGCTGGCCGCAGGGCTTCCTTCGCCGCCGCCGGGCAGGGCCCTCAGGTGCGCGCGTCCCGGCCGCGGCGGCTCGTCGCCGGCCGCTGGCGCGGGCCGCTCGCCCGCACCCTCCGAGGAGTCCTGGCCATCCTCGCCGGACGCCGAGGACGCGGCCTGCTCCGTCGCCTCCTCCAGCTCCTGGACGCCGGCCTCGAGCGCGGCCCGCGCGGCGTCGACCGGCGCGACCCCCTCCAGGGTGAGCCGGCGCATGACGAGCAGCCGCGCCACGTCCTCGGGCGTGTAGCGACGGTGCGAGCCTGCGGTGCGGGCGGACGGGCCGAGCCCGTAGCGGCGGTCCCACGTGCGCAGGGTGGCGGGGGCCACCCCGAGGCGCCTGGCGACCGCGGCGACGGCGAGGCCAGGGCTCGACGCGCGAGACCCGCCCCCGTGAGGGGCGGGCCGGGATGAGGTCATGGCGTCGATTCTGCCGAGAGGATCGGAGGGTCGCCACCGCGCCACCGGGCGCGCCGCGGAACATCTCGTCGACGCAGGTCAAAGCAGTTCAGAACCCGGTCGAACCCGTTCAGCGCGCACCGGAAAGTTGAACACTGAATCATCGAACCCGGTCACAAAACCGGACCTTGAACAACTTCTGCACAACTTGTAGGTTGTTCGCCATGACGGAGATCTCGAGGCTTCCCGGTCCGGTGATGGAGCTGTGGGAGTGGCAGTACCAGGGCTCCTGCCGCGACGCGGACGACACGCTGTTCTTCCACCCCGAGGGTGAGCGCGGCTCGACGCGTCGACGCCGCGCCGAGGCGGCCAAGGCGATCTGCCGCTCGTGCCCCGTGATGATGCAGTGCCGCGAGCAGTCGCTCCGGGTCCGCGAGCCCTACGGGGTGTGGGGCGGCCTCAGCGAGGACGAGCGGTCCGCGATCCTCGCCGGCGGAGCACGCAAGACCGGTTGAGCAAAGCACGAAGGCCTCGCACCGACGACGGTGCGAGGCCTTCTGCGTTCGGCGTCGTCAGGCGACGACGACCGCGAGGATGTCACGGGCCGACAGGACGAGGTAGTCCTCGCCGGCGTACTTGACCTCGGTGCCGCCGTACTTGCTGTAGATGACCTTGTCACCGACCTTGACGTCGACGGGGACGCGGTTGCCCTTGTCGTCGAAGCGACCCTCGCCCACGGCCAGGACCTCGCCCTCCTGGGGCTTCTCCTTGGCGGTGTCCGGGATGACCAGGCCGGAAGCGGTCGTGGTCTCGGCCTCGATGGCCTTGACGACGATCCGGTCCTCGAGCGGCTTGATGGGGACCGACACGTCGGACCTCCTTGATTCGCGATGCGTGGATGGACTTGCTGATTGACCAGGTCGCGTCCGAGGGCCGGCCGTCGTCGCGGGTGCCGGCACAGCCTTGCGGTCGCTGACGACAAATCTAGGCAGGCGTTAGCACTCTGACAAGTCGAGTGCCAGCAGTTCGCCGAGGGCGTCACGCCCGGGCCGCGCCCGAGAGCCCCGGCGCGCCTGAGACGATGGCCCGATGGACGCCGCCTCCGTGAGCAAGCTGCTGAGCCCGGACGGGTGGGCGCTGCTCAACTCGCTCCCCCCGTACGACGAGAAGCAGGCCATGACGCTCGCGACGCGGCTGCGGGCCGACGGGGTCGACCCCGACCTCGCCGCCGCCGCGCTCACCCAGTCGCGGCTGCGCGCCAAGGCCCGCGCCAAGCTCGGCGACTTCGCGGACGGGATGCTCTTCACGCCCGACGGCGTCGAGCAGGCGACCCGCCTCGTGGTGGCCGCCCTGCACGCCCGGCGCTACCTCGCGGCCGGCGTCACGAAGGTCGCCGACCTCACCAGCGGGATCGGCGCCGACGCGCTCGCGTTCGCGGGCGTGGGCCTGCGGGTGCTCGCCACGGACGTCGACGAGATGACGGCCGCGCTCGCCACCGTGAACCTGCGCCACTTCCCCGAGGCGGAGGTGCGGCACGCCGACGGGCTCGCGCTCGACCTCGCCGCCGAGGGCGTGGACGGCGTGTACGCCGACCCGGCCCGGCGCACGCGTGGCGGGCGCCGCGTCTTCGACCCCGCCGCCTACGCGCCCCCGCTCGACGCCGTCTGGGCGCTGCGCGACCAGGTCCCCGCCCTCGGGATCAAGGTCGGGCCCGGCATCCCGCACCAGGGGCTCCCGGAGGACGCGGAGACGCAGTGGGTGTCCGTGGACGGGGACGTCGTCGAGGCGGGCCTGTGGTTCGGCCCGCTCGCCCCGGCCGGGCCGGGCCGCTCCGCCCTCGTGCTCACGACGCGCGACGGCGCGACGGCGTCCCGCACCCTGCGCACCGACGGCGACGGCTCGGACCTCGTTCCCGACGTCGGGCCCGCCGGCGCCTACCTGTACGAGCCTGACGGCGCCGTGATCCGGGCCGGGCTCGTGGCGCACGCCGCCGCGGAGCTCGGCGGGCGCCTGCTCGACCGGACCATCGCGTACGTCACGACCGACCAGCCCGCGGCGCCGCAGGCCGCCGGGGTCGCACCCCTCGCCACCGGCTACCGGGTGCTCGACCTCATGCCGTTCAACCTGAAGCGCCTCAAGGCGTACCTGCGCGAGCGCGGCGTCGGGCGCCTCACGATCAAGAAGCGGGGCACCGCCGTGACGCCGGAGCAGCTGCGCGCCCAGCTCTCGCCGAAGGGCGACGCGGAGGCGACGCTCGTGCTCACGCGCGTCGGCGGGGCGCAGCACGTGCTGGTCGTCGAGCCGCTGCGCTGATCCCGCGCGGACCGGGACGCCGCCGGACCGGCGCGCGGCCCGCCGTCCCCCCGTGGAAGCATGGCCCGCATGGTGCTGGACTTCGCCGCCTCCGACCGGTCGAGCGTCGGCCTCGAGTGGGAGCTCGCGCTGGTCGACGCCGACTCCGGCAACCTCCGGCAGGTGGCCCCCGCGGTCATCGAGGCGGTGGCCGACGACGTGCGCCACCGCTACGTCAAGCCCGAGTTCCTGCGGAACACCGTCGAGGTGATCAGCGGTGTGCGGCGCACCGTCCCCGACGCGATCGCGGACCTCGAGCGGGGGATCGCCGCGATCCACGACGCGACCGGCCCGATGCGCGTCGACCTCATGGGCGCGGGCACGCACCCGTTCGCGCACTGGTCGCAGCAGAAGGTCACCGACAAGGAGCGGTACGCCACCGTCGTCGACCGGGCGCAGGTGGTGGGGCGCCAGCAGATCGTCTACGGCGTGCACGCGCACGTGGGCATCGAGGACCGGGCCAAGGTGCTGCCCATCGTGAACTCGCTGCTCGTGTACCTGCCGTACCTTCAGGTGCTGTCGGCGTCGTCGCCGTTCTTCGGGGGCGACGACACCGGGTACGCCTCGATGCGGACGATGATCTTCCAGCAGCTCCCGACAGCGGGGCTGCCGTACCAGTTCGGCGCCTGGGCCGAGCTGGAGCGGTACGTCGCGGACATGCTGCACACCGGCGTCATCGACGACTTCACCGAGGTGCGCTGGGACGTGCGGCCGGCCCCGCACTTCGGCACCGTCGAGGTGCGCATCTGCGACGGCACGTCCAACACCCTCGAGCTGGCCGCGCTCGGCGCGCTGGTGCACTGCCTGGTCGAGCACCTGTCGACGATGCTCGACGAGGGCCGACGCCTGCCCACCCTGCCGCCGTGGTTCGTGCACGAGAACAAGTGGCGCGCCGCCCGCTACGGGACCGACGCGATCATCATCCTCGACGACGCCGGCGAGGAGGAGCTCGTCACGGACGCGCTCCCCCGCCTGCTGGCGACCCTGGAGCCCGTCGCCGAGCGGCTGGGCTGCGCCGCCGAGCTCGACGGCGCGCGCGAGATCGTGCGCGGCGGCGCGTCGTACCAGCGGCAGCGGGCGGTGGCCCGCGCCCACGGCGGCGGGCAGGACGCGCTCGAGGCCGTCGTCGCGTCGCTCGTCGCCGAGCTGCACGCGGGCCGGCCCCTGCCCGCGACGGTGTGACGAGCCGGGAGACCGCGAGCGGACCGGTCCGCCCGTGCTGCAGGTGCGGCCGTCGGGCCTGACTCAGAGCACGCGCAGCGCCCCGACATCGTCTCGCTCACGCCGGGTGAGGGCACGCAGGACGGCGAGCCGGCCGTGCCGCTCGGCGCCAGCGGCGACAAGGAGGTCGATCGCGACCCCCGTCGCAGCGTCGGGCGCGCGCATGTCCGCCCCGACGCTGAGGGCGAGGTCGTCGGTGTGCACGGCCAGCTCGACGCACCGGGTGCGGAGGTACTCGTCGAGGAGCATCTCCTCGCCAGGCCGGTGCAGGATCGCCACGCGGCGGTCGGCAGGCTCCTGCGGGAGCCGGGCGCGCAGCCGGTCGAGCGCCTCCGCGGTGTCGCTCGCCACGGCCCCAGCGCCCGCCAGCGCGGACTCCTGGCTGCGCGCTCGCACGCCACGGTTGAGCGCCGAGCCCGGGTCCGGGGCGTCCACGATGCGGGCGTAGTAGGTCACCGCGGTCGTGGGTTCGATGCCTTGGCCGAGCGGCCCGTCGAGGAACCACTCGACCTGGAGGATGCTGCGCGCCAGGTGGCCGGCGAGCGCGCCGAGCGTCATGCCGTCCAGGATCGATCCTTCGTCCCACGCGCCCGCCACACGTGGGTCGTGCAGCAGGGCAGCGGCCCTGGCGGCCGCCTCGAGGTACGGGGCGCGGACGGCGCCCGGGCTGGTCAGAGGGCTCATCGCGCCGAGTCTGGCACGACACGAACCGAGCATGAGCCTGCGTCCACGGACGGCAGCCTCGTGACAAATCGTGTGTCGCGATCCGAGTGCGGCTACTCCTTCTCGAAGTCCCACACGACAAGCGAGGGCGTGCCGGCGTACGCCGCGCGGGAGGCCGCCTCGACCCACGGCATCATCTCCCAGATGTTCGGCGGCCTCGTCGGGTCCTCGAACGCCGGGTCGGCGGCGGGGTCGAACCCGCCGGTGCCGGCGTCCGGGGCCGCCGTGTACTCGGGGCCGCCGTCGGCATCGTCGGCGCCCCCGCCCGCGTACTCGCGGCAGAACCGGGGCACGAACCCGACCGGCAGCGCCGCCTGCAGGTACTCGCTCGTGGCGTGCCTCCAGTTCGGGATGTACCCGAACTCGCCGTCCGCCCCCTCGACCAGCGGGTAGAGCGGCGAGCCCACGAAGTACCCGCGCGTGTCGGAGACGACCAGGTGCCCGCCGGGCCGCAGCACGCGCGCCAGCTCGGCGAACACCGGCCCCAGGTCCCGCACGTGGCACAGCGCGAGGGTGACGAGGACGAGGTCCGCGGAGGCGTCGGGCACCGGCAGGTGGTGCAGGTCCCCCTCGGCGAACCGAGCCCCGGGGACCTTGGCGCGGGCGATCTCGAGCATGTCGGGCGACGAGTCGACGCCGAGCACGTCGTGCCCCTGCTCGACCAGCCACTCCGCGTGCCGGCCCGTACCGCACGCCGCGTCGATCGCGACACCCCGGGGCAGGCGCTCCATCAGCGGCCGGACGAGCGGCTCCTCCATGCCCCAGAACCCGTTCGGGCCGTCATAGCGGGGCGCCCAGTGCCGGTAGCCGTCCTGGGTGCTGATCGGCGGGACGTCATGACCGTCGAACTTCTCGGCAGCGTCCAGCAGGGCGCGCACGTCCGCGAGCCGGGCCTCGACGAACGCGCGGTCGTGCTCGCCGGCGAACGCCCGCAGCAGCGCCACCCCCTCGAGCCCGACGAGGTAGGCGAGCGGGTGCTGGTAGATGCTCGGGCGCGCGGTGTCCACGCGTCGCGACGCTACCGACGCTCACCGGCCGCGACGAGGCCTTTTCGGGTGGTGCCGGTCGGACGGTGCCGGTCAGACGGTCCCGTCAGACCGTGATGGTGCTCATCGGCATCGACGAGTCGACGGGGAAGTCGAGGGTCGACGGCGCCACGCCGGCGCGGACGACGGCGGAGCCCAGCGCGGCGATCATCGCGCCGTTGTCGGTGCAGTAGCGGATCGGCGGGATGCGCAGGTCGATGCCGGCCTCCGCGCAGCGCGCGGCCGCCATCTCGCGCAGCTGGCTGTTCGCGGAGAAGCCGCCCCCCACGACGAGCGTGTCGACGTCGTGCCGGCGGCACGCGGCGATGGTCTTGGCGGTGAGCACGTCGGCGACGGCGGCGGCGAACGACGCGGCGACGTCGGCCGCCGGCACCTCGCGCCCGGAGTCCACGCAGGCCTCGATCCAGCGCGCCACGGCGGTCTTGAGCCCCGAGAAGGAGAAGTCGTAGGCGTGCTTCTCCTGGTCCTTGGCGGCCGTGAGGCCGCGCGGGAAGCGGATGGCCTCGGGGTCGCCCTCGCGCGCCAGGCGGTCCACGTGCGGGCCGCCCGGGTACGGCAGGCCGAGCAGGCGGCCGACCTTGTCGAACGCCTCCCCCGCCGCGTCGTCGAGGGTGGAGCCGAGCTCGGTCACGCCGGTCGCGACGTCCTCCACGAGCATCAGGGTGCTGTGACCGCCCGAGACGACCAGCGCCATCGTGCGCCCCGTGAACGGCCCGTCCACGAGCTGGTTCACCGCCGCGTGCCCGATGACGTGGTTGACGCCGTAGAGCGGCTTGTCCAGGCCGATCGCGAGCGCCTTCGCGGCCGACGCCCCGATGGTCAGGGGGCCGACGAGCCCGGGCCCCGCGGTGACGGCGATCGCGTCGAGCTCCGACAGGTCGACGTCCGCCTCGCCCAGCGCCCGCGTGATGGTGGGGACCATCGCCTCGAGGTGGGCGCGGCTCGCGACCTCCGGGATGATCCCGCCGTAGCGCGCGTGCTCGTCCATGGAGCTCGCGACGGCGTCGACCAGCAGCTCGTCGCCGCGGACGAGCGCGACGCCCGTCTCGTCGCAGGAGGTCTCGATGCCGAGGACGAGCGGGCCGGAGCCCGCGAGCGATGCAGCCATGCCGACATCTTCCCCCATCACCGCCCCCGGCACGGCCGCGTGACCGGCGTCACGGCGGATCCGGGAATCATGATTCTGCATCGATCGGTTAGGGCAACCATGACCGAGACCCTCACGCACCCGTCCACGTCGCTCGCCGTCGGCGACGACGTGGCGGACCTCCTGTTCCGCGCCGCCCGCACCACCTCGCTCTGGACCGACGAGCCCGTCACCGACGAGCAGCTCACCTCGGCCTGGGACCTCGCCAAGTTCGGCCCGACCGCGATGAACACGCTGCCGCTGCGCGTGCTCGTGCTGCGCTCGGGCGAGGCGCGCGAGCGCCTCGTGACCCACATGGGCGGCAACAACAAGGACCGCGTCGCGAACGCGCCCGTCTCGCTCGTGCTCGCCGCCGACCCGGCGTTCCACCAGCACCTCGACACCCTGTTCCCCGCCTACCCGGGCATGAAGGACCAGCTGGAGCCCGCCGCGGACGTCCGCGAGCAGATGGCCCGCAACAACGCCCTCATCCAGGCCGGCTACCTCATCGTCGGCCTGCGCGCCGCCGGCCTCGCCGCCGGCCCGATGAACGGCATGGACTTCGACGGCGTGGACGCCGAGTTCTTCGCCGAGTCCGGCTGGAAGTCGTTCCTGGTCATCAACGTCGGCCACGCCGAGGGCGAGGGCTCCCCGTACCCGCGCGCCCCGCGTCTGTCCTTCGACGAGGTCGCGCAGGTCCTCTGACCGTCGCGCCCCCGACGCGAACGGCCCGGTCCCCTGGAGGGGGCCGGGCCGTCGTCGTCGGAGCGTGTCGCCGCGGGGTCGCTACGGGCGGTCCCCGACCGCCGCGGGGCGGGTGTCGTCGTTCGACCACTGCGACCACGACCCGGCGTACAGGGCCGCGGGGATGCCGGCGCACGCCAGGGCCGCGATCTCGTGCGCCGCGGTCACGCCGGACCCGCAGTACACGCCCACGGCCAGCACGCCGTCGTCCCCCACGGCGTCCGCCGCGGTCAGGCCGAGGTCGGCGAACCGGGCCTCGAGCGCCTCGTCGTCGAGGAACCTCCCGTCGTCGCCGAGATTGGCCGCGGTCGGCGCGCTGAGCGCGCCGGGGACGTGCCCCGCCCGCGGGTCCACGGGCTCCGTCTCACCGCGGTACCGCTCGGCGGCGCGCGCGTCCAGCAGGGTGCCGGCCTCCGCCAGCTCCGCCGCGTCGTCGGCGTCGAGCACGGGCAGGTGTCCCGGCCGGACCACGAGGTCGCCGGGCGCGCGGGTGACGTCGCCGCTCTCCAGCGCGTAGCCCGCGCGCACCCAGGCCGGCAGGCCGCCGTCCAGGATGCGCACGTCGTGGACGCCGAAGTAGCGCAGCAGCCACCAGGCGCGAGCCGCGGACAGGCCGCCGACGGTGTCGTAGACGACGACGCGCGTCCCCGCCCGCAGGCCCCAGGCCCGTGCGCTGCGCTGGAACGACGACGCAGACGGCAGCGGGTGGCGGCCCTCCTGGGGTGACGCCTCGGCGGCCAGCTCGGACTCCAGGTCCACGTACACGGCGTCGGGCAGGTGGCCCTCGAGGTAGCGCTCGCGGCCGTCGGTCATGCCGAGCGCCCAGCGTACGTCGAGCAGCACGGGCGCCCCGTCCGACGGGTCGGGCCCGGCGCTGAGGCGCAGGTCCGCCGCGAGCTCGGCGACGGACACCAGCACGCGGGCGCGGTGCGTCCCGGCGGCGCTCACGCCGCGCTCCCCAGGTCCAGGCGCATGGTGAAGGCGTCCTTGTCCTCCGGCTGGTAGTACCGCTTGCGCAGCCCGATCCGCTCGAAGCCGAGCCGCTCGTACAGCGCGAGGGCGGGGTCGTTGTCCACGCGCACCTCGAGCAGGACGGCGGTGGCCCGCAGCGTGCGCGCGCGCTCCACGAGCGCCTCGAGGAGCGCCCGCCCGACGCCGTGCCGCTGGTAGCGCGGGTCCACACCGATCGTCATGACCTGCACGACGTCGCCGTCGAACCACAGGCCCGCGTACCCCACCACCGGCTTCGGCCCCGCGCCGTACACGGCCACGGCGTCCGGCCCCGTGGGCTCGGCGACGACGTACCAGCGGCCGAGGCCGGCCAGCTCGTCGGTGAGCATCCCGTAGGTCCACGCCCCGGCGCCGAAGAGCACGCGCTCCAGCTCCAGCACCCGGTCGAAGTCGGTGCTGCGCAGCGGGCGCAGACGGCAGGTCGGCGCGTAGACGTGCTGGACCGTGCGGGGCAGCTCCGGCCGCTCGGGCTGCTCGGCCGTCGGACCACCGACCGTGGGCTGGTCCGTGGTCACGCCGGGCTCCCCGTGGCGGGCACGAGGCGTGCGGGCGCCGGCTCCTGCACGTCGGGGCGGCGCAGGTACAGCGGCTCCGTGGGCAGGTCCTCGCCCGCGGCGCGGCGGGCGAGCGCGAGCCGGGCCAGGACCGCGGCGTCCGGCACGAGCGGTGCGTCCTCGTCGGCCGGCAGGTGCTCCGGGTACAGCGTGGCGCCCTCCCCCACGACGACCAGCCGCCCGCCGTCGGCGGGCGCGTCCGCGAGCCGGGCGGCGACCTCGACGGCCTTGTCCACGCCGGGTCCCGCCAGCGTCTCGACGACGGGGACGCCGTGCGGGCCCTCGTGCGCGACGACGCGGTAGTGCGCCCAGTAGACCTCCTTGCGGCGGGCGTCGGTCGCGACGAGCACCTCGTCGCCCGGCGTGAGGCCGAGGTCGGCGACCGCCTGCACGGCCACCGCGTCGATGCTCGGTACGCCGAGCACCTCGATGCCCAGGCTCAGGGCGAGGGTGCGCGCGGTGACGAGCCCCACGCGCAGGCCGGTGAACGGGGCGGGCCCGGTGCCGGCGACCACGGCGGTGAGCGCCGAGCGGTCGAGGCCGGCGTCGTCGAGCACCTCGGCGACGAGCGGGCCGAGCGACTCGGCGTGCCGGCGACGCTCGTCGGCCGAGCGCGAGGCGAGCCGGGCGCCCGCCTCGTCGACGAGCGCGACGGCGACGGCTGCGGACGTGTCAAGAGCGAGAACTGCCACGGCCCCAGCCTACGGTTCCCCCGACCGGACCGGGGGACGCGTCGAGCGGCAGGGTCAGCGCGCGGCGAGGGCGGCCAGGTCGACGCCGGACCAGCGCGCGCCGACGCCCCGCAGGGTGGCGTGCCGGGTACCGGCGCCCGGGTCGGTGTCGTCGTCCGCCGGGTCCGGAACGTCGCCGGCCTGCCCGCGCGGACGCTCCAGGTCGATCTCCAGGCGGTCCTCGGTGAGCGCCTCGGCCAGACCGCGGCCCCACTCGACGACCGTCACCGACTCCTCGAGCGAGGAGTCGAGGTCGAGGGCGTCCAGCTCGCCGAGGCTGCCGAGGCGGTAGGCGTCCACGTGCACGAGGGCGGGCCCGCGCGAGCCGTCCTCCCGCGGCAGCGGCGGGTGCTCGCGCGCCACGATGAACGTGGGCGACGCCACCTGGCCCCGCACGCCCAGCGCAGCCCCCAGGCCCTGCGTGAGCGTCGTCTTTCCCGCCCCCAGGTCCCCCGTGAGGATCACCAGGTCCCCCGCCCGGAGCACGTCCGCCAGGGCCGCCCCGAGCGCGCGGGTGGCCTCCGCGTCCGGCAGGTCCGTCTCCGTCCGCACGACGACGTCGCTCACCGCTGCACTTCCTTCCTGGTCGGGGTGTCGAGGCCCGTGTACACGCGCGCGGCGCGCGCCCCGATGCCCGTGACGATCTCGTAGCTGATGGTGCCCGCGGCGCGGGCCCAGTCCTCGGCGTTCGGCCGCGTGATACCGCCGACGACGCCGCGCTCGACGCCGTCCGACTCCCCGAACAGCGTCACGACGTCCCCCGCGCGCTCCGGCGCGCCCGGGCCGAGGTCGAGGACGAACTGGTCCATGCAGACCCGGCCCGCTACCCGCAGCACCCGAGCGTCCCCCGTCCCCGCGGGGCCGCCCCCGCCGACGGCCACCGGCCCGCCGACGCCGAGGTCCCCGCCCGACGCGTGCCGCTGGATGCCGTCCGCGTAGCCCAGGGGCACGACGCCGAGGCGGGTGGCCCGCGGCGTCGTGTAGTGATGCCCGTACGACACGCCGTGGCCGGCCGGCACGTCCTTGACCGTGGCGAGTCGTGCCTGCAGCGTCATCGCGCCCCGCAGCCCGTAGTCGCCCGGCGCGCCGAGCTGCGGCACCGGCGAGTGCCCGTAGACGGCGATGCCGGGCCGCACGAGGTCGTGGTGCAGGCGCGGGTCGGTGAGCACGGCCGCCGAGTTCGCCAGGTGCCGCACCTCCAGGCTCAGCCCGGCGCGCTCGACGCGCCGCACGGCGTCGTCGAAGGCCGCGGCCTGCAGCGCGATCGACGGGTGGCCCGGCTCGTCCGCGCACGCCAGGTGGGACATCACCCCGACGACGCGCAGCACGCCCTCGGCCTCCAGCGCGGCCGCGCGCCGCACGACGTCCGGCAGGTCCGCGGGCGTGATCCCGCTGCGCCCGAGGCCCGTGTCGACCTTGAGGTGCACCCGCGCGGTCTCGCCCGCGGCGCGTGCCCCGGCGGCCACCTCGGCGAGCGCCCAGGGCGCCGCGACGCCCACGTCCACGCCCGCGGCGACCAGCCGGTCGAACGGCGCGCCGGGCGTCGCGAGCCAGGTGAGCACCCGGGCGTCGGCGGGGGTGATCCCGCCGGCGCGCAGCGCGAGCGCCTCGGCGGGCACGGCGGTGCCGAGCCACGTGGCCCCGCCCGTGAGCGCGGCCCGCGCCACCGGCAGCATCCCGTGCCCGTAGCCGTCCGCCTTGACCACGGCCATCACCGCGGCGGTCGGCGCGTGCCCGGCCAGCGCGCGGACGTTGTCGCGCACGGCGGACAGGTCGACGACGGCGCGGGCGAGGGAGTCGTCGGGGAAGGGCAGGTCGGCGGCGGCAGCGCCCGTGGGGGCGGTCGGGACCTCGGAGGGGACCTCGGTGCTCACGGTCACCGATTCTCTCACCGCCCGCCCGGGGTCCCGTCGTCGCCGACGTCCCCGGGCAGCTCCGCGGGCCATTCCGCGAGCCGTCGCCGGGAGCGGAACGCGCGCCGCTCGCCGCTGAGGGGGTCGACGAACGCCAGCGAGCGCGAGAGCAGCTGCAGCGGGCGCGCCGGGTCGTCGGGCGCGTCCTCGCGCAGCCGGGGCCAGAACGTGTCGTGCAGCAGCGGCAGCCCCAGGGACGCCATGTGCAGGCGCAGCTGGTGCGTCTTGCCGGTGCGCGGCTCCAGTCGGTACAGCCCGAGGCCGCGCGCGGCGTCGCGCGCGACGAGCGTCACCCGCGACTCCGCGTTCGGCTCCCCCGGCTCCTGACGGGCCCGCACCACGCCGCGATGCTTGACGATGCGCGAGCGGACCGTCGTCGTGCCGTGGACGTCGAGCTCGCTGCCCGGCGCGGGCAGGGCGGCGACCGCCTCGTACACCTTGCGCACGGCGCGGTCCTGGAACGCCGTCTGGTACGGGCCGCGCGCCTCGGGACGCACGGTGAGCACGAGCACGCCGGCGGTGGGCCGGTCGAGCCGGTGCGCGGGCACCAGCTCGGGCAGGTCGAGGGTGGCGCGCAGGTGCACCAGCACGGTGCGCGTCACCCACCGGCCGCGCGGCATCGTCGCGACGAGGTGCGGCTTGTCCACCACCAGCAGGTCGTCGTCGCGGTGCAGCACCTCGAGCTCCGCGAGCGCCGGGACCTCGGGCTCGTCGGCGGGCGGGTCGCGGTAGAGGTAGAGGAAACCGCGCGGGTCGTACGGCGTGGCGTCGTCGACGACGGCGCCTGCGCCCGTCACCACCTCGCCCGCGGCGAGCTTCTCCCGCAGGCGCGCGGCGTCGCCCGCGTCATGGCCGAACCGCTCCAGCAGGTACTGCGCCGCCGTCGCGTACCGGGCGACGCTGGCCGCGTCGTGGGGCAGCACCAGGCGCGTGGGGTTGAGGCCGTCGCGCACGGGCAGGGGCGGGACGTGCTTGCGCGGGCGGTCCTCGCGCGATCCGGGGGGCACCGGACCATTGTCGCGCGCGGCATGATGGGCCGTATGAGCCTCTACGACATCCCGTTCGAGCGCATGGACGGCACGACGACCACGCTCGCGGAGCACCGCGACGACGTCGTGCTGGTGGTCAACGTCGCCTCGCGGTGCGGGCTCACCCCGCAGTACGAGGCGCTGGAGCGGCTGCAGAAGACGTACGCCGACCGCGGGTTCACCGTGATCGGCTTCCCGTCCAACCAGTTCCTGCAGGAGCTGTCCACCGACGAGAAGATCGCCGAGTTCTGCTCCACCACCTACGGGGTCACCTTCCCCGTGCTCTCCAAGATCCGGGTCAACGGGCGGCACGCGCACCCGCTGTACGCCGAGCTGAAGAAGATGCCCGACGCCGGCGGGCACGACGGACGGATCCGCTGGAACTTCGAGAAGTTCCTCGTGCTGCCGGGCGCCGACGTGCACCGCTTCTCCCCGCAGACCGTGCCCGACGCCCCGGAGATCGTCGCCCTCATCGAGAAGGCGCTGCCCCGCTAGTCGCCCGCCGGGCCCTCCGCGGCGGCCCTCGGGAGCGACGCGAGCAGGGTCTCGAGCGCGTCGGCCACGCGGGCCTGGTCCGCGTGGCTCAGCACGTCGAGCAGCCGCTCCTCGTGGTCGAGCAGCTCTCGCACGACCCGCTCCACCGTCGCGTGCCCGGCGCCCGTCAGCGTGACGGCGACCGCGCGCGGCCCGGTGGACGACGACGACCGGGCCACCAGGCCGGCGGCCTCGGCCCGGGCCACCCGCTGGGAGATCGCCCCCGCCGTGACGAGGCAGCGCGCGGCGAGCTCCCTCGTGGTGAGCGTCCAGGGATCGCCGGCACGCCGCAGCGTGCTCAGCAGGTCCAGCGTGGCCGTGTCGACCCCGAGCCGGGCGAGGGTGCGTCGACGCTCGTCGGCGAGCAGCTTCGCGACGCGCCACAGCGGGGTGATGACACCGATCGACGACGTCGGGACCCCGGGCAGCTCCCGCTCCCACGCCTCGGCGATCCGGGCGGACGCGAGCGAGGCGACGTCGTCCAGCGGGCCGGGTTCCGGGGAGCTCCCGTCGGGAACGGCCATGGGTCCTCCTGTAGGGTTGACGTTTAGGTCTAAACATACGGGAGAGAACCATGCACCGCACCATCCTCGTCACCGGAGGCACAGGTGGCATCGGCCGCGCCGTGGCACGGACCTTCGCCGCCGCGGGAGACGACGTCGTCCTGTCCGGCCGTCGGCCGGGCCCGCTGGCGGACGCCGCCGACGACATCGGGGCGCGCGGGGTCCGCTGCGACCCCGCAGACCCCGTGGACGTCGAGCGACTGGTGGCGGAGATCGGCCGGCCCGTCGACGTGCTCGTGGCCCTGTCCGGCGGCAACACCGACTTCGACGCCCCCGCAGGTCGCGACCCGTCGCTCGCGGAGACCGCCGCGGCGTGGCGGGCGAACCTCGACGCCAACCTGCTGTCGACGGTGCTCGTCGTGACCGCGGTGCTCCGCGAGATGCCGTCCGGCGGTGCCGTCGTCACCGTGGGTTCGATCGGCGCGGAGTACGCCGGCACGTCGTACGGCGTCGCCAAGGCCGCCGTCCAGGCGTGGACCGCGGGCCTGTCCGCCGAGGTGGGCCCGCGCGGCATCACGGCGAACTGCGTGGCGCCCGGCTACGTCGAGGACACGGGCTACTTCAAGAGCCGGCTCACGCCCGAGCGGCGGGACTCCCTCGTCGCCGCGGCGCACGACCGACGTCCGGGCCGCCCGGACGACGTCGCCGCGCTCGTGGCCTACCTCGCCTCCCCGGGCGGCCGCCACGTGACGGGACAGACCCTGCACGTGAACGGGGGCGCGTTCACCACGCGGTGAGTGGCCGTCCCCCCGGCGTCGTCCCCGCGGTGGGCACCCGCAGGTGCAACCAGCGCTCGGTGACCACGTAGCCCAGCGCCTCGTTGGCACGGCGCGAGCCCACGTTGTCCCCGGCGCCGCCGGTGCCGAACAGGGTGTGCCCGGCCTCGGCGAGCGCCAGGACGGCGGCGCCCTTGACGGCGGTCGCCAACCCGCGGCGTCGAGCGGCCGCACGCGTCACCGTGAGGTCGATGTCGACCCGGTCGCCCTCCGGGTACAGCACCGTCGCGGCGTCCAGGCGCCCGTCCGCGGCGAACGCCCCGAACGCCCACCGCTCCCCGGCCGCGAGCGCGGCCGCGAGCGCCGCGGCGTCGGGCACGTCGTGGGAGGTCGCCGCCGTCACCGGGTAGTCCGCGGCGGCCGTGGCATCGAGCGCGACGAGCGCCGCGGCCTCCTCCGGCGCGAGGGCGCGGACCACCCAGCCTGCCGACCGGGCGACCTCGACGGCCGTGCAGCAGGTGGCGAGTACCTCCGCGGTGACGGTGAGGCGCGCGCCCCACGACTCGGACACCACGCGTGCGCCGGCGTCGAGCAGGCGGGCGGCCTCGGGGTCGTCGGAGCGCAGCACCCGTACGGCGTTCTGGTTCGTCGTCATCGGGGCGCAGCGTAGCGGCAGGCACGTGGCCGGCTCACCGGGCGGCGAGCAGCGCCGCGATCTCGGCGGGGACGGCGTCGGCGACGTCGAGGGCGGCCACCGGGCCGCCGGGGTTCGCGCGGTGCGCGGCGCGCCCGTGCACGAGCGCCGCGGCGGCGGCCACCTCGGCCGCGAGCGCCGGGCGCTCGACCACCTCGGCGGACCGGGCAGCAAGCATCGCGCCGAGCACGCCCGCGAGGACGTCGCCCGCTCCCGCGGTCGCGAGCCACGCCGGGCCGTCCGCCTGCGCGTAGGCGACGCCGTGCCCGACGACCACCGTCACCCCGCCCTTGAGGAGCACCGTCGCGCCGGTCAGCTCGTGGGCCCGGCGGGCCCAGCGCAGCGGCTCGGCCTCGACGTCGGCGCGCCGCACGTCCTCGCCTCGGGAGCGCAGCAGCGACGTCAGCTCGCCCGCGTGCGGGGTGAGCACGAACCACGGCGGCGCGACGTCGTCCAGCAGGCCCAGGCCCCCGGCGTCGACGACGGCGGGCACCGGCCCGCCCGCGGTCCCGGCGAGGCGGCCGGCGGCCGCCGCGAGCCCCGCCCGTCCGCGCTCGTGCTGCCCGTCGTCCTGGCCGGTGTCCTCGCCCTCGTGGGCTGCCTCCGGCCCGCCCGGCACGCCCGGCCCGACCACCCACGCCTGCACCCTCCCGGGCGCCGTGACGACCTCGGGGCGCGCGGTCAGCACGCGCCCGGACACCGGCCCCGACCCGCGGTAGCGCACCATGCCCGCGCCCGCCCGCACCGCGGCGCTCGTGGCGAGGACGGCGGCCCCGGGGTAGGTGGCGGTCCCCGCCACCACGCCGACGACGCCCCGCGTGTACTTGTGGTCGGCGGGTCCCGGCACCGGCCACGACCGCGCGACGTCCCCCGGCTCGAGGCGGCGGACCGCGGGTTCACCCGGCAGGCTCAGGCCGAGGTCGACCACGCTGACCTCCCCCGCGAGCGCGGCCCCCGGCGGCAGCAGCAGCCCGGGCTTCGCGGCGCCGAACGTCACGGTCCGGTCCGCCGCGAGCACCGGGCCCGTCACCGCACCGTCGCCCACCCCGACGCCCGACGGCACGTCGACCGCCACCACCCACGGCCGTCCGGGCCCGCTGCCGGCCACCGCCACGAGCGCCCCCACGACGTCGGCGGCGAGGCCTCGCAGGGGGCCGCTGGCGCCGATGCCCACCAGGCCGTCGAGGACGACGTCGGCGCGCGCGGCCTCGTCGGCCATGGCGCCCAGGCGCCCGGGGTCGGCGAACAGCTCGACGACGCGGCCGCCGGCCCGCTCCAGCGCCGCATGCCCGCCCGCGTGGAACCGCTCGGCCACCAGCACCGCCGTGACCGCCAGCCCGCGCCGCGCCAGCACCGCCCCCGCGTGCAGCGCGTCCCCGCCGTTGTTCCCGGCGCCCACCAGCAGCACGACCCGCGCGCCGCGCACCGGACCGCGGCGCGCCGCCACGTCCTGCACGACCTGCGTCGCCAGCGCGAACGACGCCCGCTCCATCAGCGGGACCCCCGCCGCCAGCAGCGGCTCCTCGGCGGCACGGACGGCGGCGGCGGGCCAGGCGGAGATCATGAGACGCATCCTGCCGCGCGTCGCCGAGCCCCGCAGCGTTGCCGCAGGTCGAGGCATAGGCTCGGGGCCATGCGATTCGGACTCTTCATCCCGCAGGGCTGGCGCCACTCGCTCACCGACGTCCCCCCGGAGCAGCACTGGGAGACGATGCTGTCTCTCCTCCACTACGCCGACAACGCCGCGGCCGGGGAGCCGATCCCGGGCGGCCCGTGGGCCTGGGACTCGGTCTGGGTGTACGACCATTTTCACACCGTCCCGGTCCCCAGCACCGAGGCGACGCACGAGGCGTGGACGCTCATGGCGGCGTTCGCGGCCGCGTCCCAGCGGGTGAAGCTGGGGCAGATGTGCACGTGCATGTCGTACCGGAACCCCGCGTATCTGGCGAAGGTCGCCTCCACGGTGGACGCGATCTCCGGCGGCCGGGCCCAGCTGGGCATCGGGGCCGGCTGGTACGAGCACGAGTGGCGGGCGTACGGCTACGGCTTCCCCCGCGCGGGCGAGCGGCTGCGCGCCCTGGACGAGGGCCTGCAGATCATCACGCAGATGTGGCGCACCGGGTCGTCCGGAAGGTTCGACGGCGAGACGTACCAGGTGGACGGCGCGCTCTGCTACCCGCAGCCCTTGCAGCGGCTCGCCGTGGGCGAGGGCGGTGCCGAGGTGCCGTCCATCCCGGTGTGGGTCGCGGGCGGCGGCGAGAAGAAGACCCTGCGGATCGCGGCGCGGTTCGCGCAGTACACCAACTTCGACGGCTCGCCCGAGGGCTTCACGCACAAGTCGTCGGTGCTGGAGCAGCACTGCCGCGACCTGGGCCGCGACTTCGGCGAGATCACCCGCTCGGCCGACTACAACGTGGTCATCGGGGAGAACCAGGCCGAGATCGACGACCGGTTCGCCTGGATCGAGTCCCACTTCCGCAAGTACGCCCCCGGGGAGCGCGGCGAGGGCGAGATCGCGAGCTGGCGCAACGGCCCGCTCGTCGGGACGCCCGAGCAGATCGTCGAGAAGCTGACGGACCTCAAGGCCCGCGGTATGACGTACGCGATCACGTACTTCCCGAACGCTGCGGCCGACCGCGACGGGATCGAGCTGTTCCAGCGGCAGGTCATCCCCGAGCTGCAGGACTGAGCGGTGGGCTCACGGCACGAGCTCGACCTCCCGGACGGTCGGCGGCTGGTCGCGTACGACGACGGTCCGTCGTCCGCCGACGCCGTCGTCTGGCACCACGGGTCGCCCCAGTCGGGCGAGCTGCTCGCACCGGTCGTGTCCGCCGCCCGTGCGCGCGGGCTGCGGGTGGTCTCCGTGGCGCGCGCCGGGTACGGAGGGTCCACCCGCCGTCCCGGGCGCACCGTGGCCCTGGCCGCGGCGGACGTGGCGCACGCCCTGGGCGCCCTCGGCGTGACCCGGTGCGTCGCGGTGGGCGCCTCAGGCGGCGGGCCGCACGCCCTGGCCCTCGCCGCGCTCCGGCCGGACCTGGTGTCCGGCGCGATCACCCTCGCGGGGGTCGCGCCGTACCCCGGGCGCGGCGCCGACGAGCGCTGGTTCGCCGGCATCGCCGACGACGGCGGCCTGCGCGCGGCGCTCGAGGGCCCCGCCGCCCGCGAGCGGCACGCCGAGACGGCCGAGTTCGACGAGTCGAGCTTCACCGCCGACGACTACGCGACGCTCGCGGGGACGTGGGCGTCCCTCGGCGCCGACGCGTCGCGGTCCGGGGAGGCCTGGCCCGGCGGGCAGGTCGACGACGACCTCGCGTTCGTGCAGTCGTGGGGCGTGGCGCTGGCCGACGTCGCGGCCCCGACCCTGGTCGTGCAGGGCGGCGCCGACCGCGTGGTGCCCCGCCACCACGCCGACCTGCTCGTCGAGGCGCTGCCCGCGGCGGAGCTGTGGTTGCGCCCCCGCGCCGGCCACGTCAGCGTGCTCACCGCGCTGCCGGTCACCCTCGACTGGTGGCGGTCCGTCGCCTGACCGTCGTCAGCCCTCCGCCACCACCATGGCGGAGGCGATGCCGGCGTCGTGAGAGATGGACAGGTGCCAGGCCTTCACGCCGAGCTCGTCGGCCCGCGCCTGCACGGTGCCGCGCAGCTCGACCTCGGGCGGCCCCCCGATCACGCGGTGCACGGTGGCGTCGTGCCAGTGCAGGTCGCCGGGGGCGCCCAGCGCCTTGGCGATGGCCTCCTTCGCAGCGAACCGCGCCGCCAGGGACGACGCGGGGAGGTCGCGCTCCGCCTCGGTGAAGAGCTTCTCCCGCAGGCGCGGCACCCGCTCGACGGTCGCCATGAACCGGGCGACGTCCACCACGTCGATGCCCACGCCGATGATCATGCGCCCAGCCTAGGTCCGTCGCGGCCGACGTCGGTGCCGCTCAGCCCGGCGCCCGGACGCCCGCCTCGTCCTGCGGCTCCACGAGGTGGCGCCAGCGGAACCACTTGCGCTCCACCTCCGCCTCGAGGTCGACGTCGAACCGGCGGGCGACGAGCAGCAGCTGCGCCAGCACGTCGGCGAGCTCCGCCCGGAACGCCGCGTCGACCTCGCCGTCGCGCTCGCCGCGGTCCCGCGACCGGCCCGAGCGGGCGAGGTAGGCCTGCGTGAGCTCGCCGACCTCCTCGTGCAGCTTCAGCACGAGCCAGTCGTCGGTGCGCGCGATGCCGAACCGGCGCTCGTACACCCGCGAGATGATCTCGACCTCGTCGCCCAGCTCCGTGAGTTCCACGCCCCCACCCTAGGGACGACGGGCGCCGGCGGGCCCGGTCGGCGTACCGGTCGACCGCCCGAGTTGCGGGACGAACCGGTGACTCGGGCAGAATCGTGCAGGTGGCACCGCAGTCCTCCGACACCGCACCCGGCACCGCACCGCAGCCGCTGGGCGAGCACCTGACCCGGCTCGCGCCGGCGTCGCCGTACGTCGACCTCGATCGCGCGGCGTGGAGCCGCCTGTCGGCGTCGACCCCGCTCCCGCTGACCGACGCCGACGTCGAACGGCTGCGCGGCCTCGGCGACCCGATCGACCTCGCCGAGGTGGACGCCGTGTTCCGGCCCCTGTCGCGGCTGCTGAACCTGTACGTCGCCGCGAGCGCCGGGCTGCACCGCGCCACCTCGACGTTCCTGCACGAGGAGCCGCCCCGCACGCCGTACGTCATCGGCGTCGCGGGCTCGGTGGCGGTCGGCAAGTCGACGACGGCGCGCATCCTGCGCGAGATGATGGCGCGCTGGCCGGACACCCCGCACGTCGAGCTGGTGACGACGGACGGCTTCCTGTACCCGAACGCGGAGCTGCAGCGCCGCGGGATCATGGACCGCAAGGGCTTCCCGGAGTCCTACGACCGGCGGGCGCTCATCCGCTTCCTGTCCCGCGTCAAGGCGGGGCAGGCCGAGGTGCGCGCCCCCGTGTACTCGCACGTCGTGTACGACATCGTGCCGGGCGAGGAGGTCGTGGTCCGCAAGCCCGACGTCCTCATCGTGGAGGGGCTGAACGTGCTGCAGCCGGCGCGCCCGTCGGCCGTCGACGAGTCGACGGTCGCGGTGAGCGACTTCTTCGACTTCTCGATCTACGTCGACGCCCGCACCCGCAACATCCGCCAGTGGTACGTGGAGCGCTTCCTGCAGCTGCGCAGGACGGCGTTCAGCAAGCCGGAGTCCTACTTCCGGCGCTACGCGGACCTGTCGGACTCGGAGGCGACGGAGCGGGCCCTGTCCATCTGGGAGTCGATCAACGCGCCGAACCTGGAGCACAACGTGCTGCCGACGCGCGGGCGGGCCACGCTGGTGCTGACGAAGGGGTCGGACCACTCGGTGCAGCGGGTGCGGCTGCGCAAGCTCTGACGCGCCGCCGCCGACGCCGGACCGTCAGGCGGCGCGGCTGGTCGGCTCGGCCTCGGCGTCGTCGTCCTCGTCGGCGGGCACCGGCACGACCTTCGCGGGGCCGGCGACGCGCTGCACCACCTGGTCCACGACGATGCCGAGCACGATGCCGGCGACCACCCCGGCCACCATCGCGAGCAGCGGGTTGTGGCCGAGCCACGACGCGGCGGCCAGCCCGATGAGCATCGAGTAGATGCCCCACGTGACGGCGGCGATCCCGGAGTAGATCATGAACCGACGGCGCGGGTAGCCCACGGCGCCGGCGGTCATGTTGACGGCGACGCGGCCGATGGGCACGTAGCGGGCGGCGAGGATGAACGACGCGCCGCGGTGGTCGAGCGCGTGCCGCGCCCACTCGACGGCCTTGCGGCCGCGCGCGGAGCGCAGGAAGGCGAAGCGCTCGGTGCCGACGGAGCGGCCGATCTGGTAGGCGATCTGGTCGCCCGTCCACGCGCCGGCGATGGCGAGCGCGAGCACGCCGGGGAGCCACGGCACGCCCTCGGTGTGCGCCAGGACCGTGAGGGTGATGACCACCGACTCGCTGGGGATCGGCGGGAAGAACCCGTCGATCGTCGCGAAGACGTACATGGCCGGGTAGATCCACAGCGACGCGCCCAGGTCGAGGACCCAGCCCTCCAGCTGCGCCAGCATCGTCGACAGGTTCACCAGGTCGGTCCTCGGTTCGTCGGCCGGGAGGAAGGCTCCGGCGGTCGCACGACGCCGGGTGGCGTCACAGGTCCCAGCCTAGGCAGAACCAGGGCACCGGCTGCATAGGGAATTCCCCCGGTTCCACCCTGAGCGCGGAATGTTCACCCCTGGTCCACGAACCCCGGGTCCGCGACCGCCCCGTAGCGCACGAGGTTCTCGTTCGACGTCAGCGTGCGCAGCCGCGCGCGGTCCAGGTAGAGCTCGCCCGCCAGGTGGTCGGTCTCGTGCTGCGCGATGCGCGCCGGCCAGCCCGTCAGGACCTCGTCGATCGGTGCGCCGGTCTCGTCGCGGCCGGTGAGGCGCACGCTGCGGTACCGCGCGACGACGGCCTGCCAGCCGTGCACCGACAGGCACCCCTCGTGGAACGCCGCGCGCTCCGGCTCGCCGTCCGGGCCGGGCACGGGCTCGTACCACGGGTCGACGAGCACGCGGAACGGCAGCGGCGTCCGCTCGCGCGGGTCGTCGGCCGCGGCCCCCGCGTCCTCGACGACGGCGATCGCCAGGCCGAGGCCGATCTGCGGGGCGGCGAGCCCGACGCCGGGCGCGGCGTGCATGGTGCGCCGCATCGCCTCGACGAGGCGCGGCAGCACGTCGCCGAGCTGCCCCGTGTACGGGGCGGCGACGGCGCGCAGCACGGGCGCGCCGGCCTGCACGATCGGGAGGATGCCGGTGCCCGGCCCGCCCGCGGCCGCGTCGGCCCGGTCCAGCAGGTCGACGACGGCGGCGCGCAGCGCCTCGTCGACCGACCCGCCGTGGGCGGGACCGGACGGGCCGGTCGCCGGGCCGGTCACCGGGTCCGTCACAGCGCCAGGCGGTCGCGCACGACGGCGGCGAGCGTGTCCGCCACGCCGTCGGCCTGCTTCTGGCTGGCGGCCTCGACCATCACCCGCACGAGCGGCTCGGTGCCCGACGGGCGCAGCAGCACGCGGCCGGTCTCGCCGAGCAGGGTCTCGGCGCTCTCGACCGCGGCACGCACGCCCTCGTCCTCGGCGGCGCGCGCCTTGTCCACGCCCTTGACGTTGACGAGGGTCTGCGGCAGCCGCGGGACGTCCCCGGCGAGGTCGGCCAGGCGACGCCCGGTCGCCTTCACGCGGGCCGCCAGGTGCAGGGCGGTGAGGACGCCGTCGCCGGTCGTGGCGTGGTCGGCCAGGATGATGTGGCCGGACTGCTCGCCGCCGAGGCCGTAGCCGTGCGCGCGCATCTCCTCGAGCACGTACCGGTCGCCCACGCCCGTCTGGACGGTGGCGATGCCGGCGTCGCGCATCGCGAGCAGCAGGCCCAGGTTGCTCATCACCGTGACGACGAGGGTGTCCGAGGGCAGGCGGCCCTCGTCCTTGAGCGCGCGGGCGAGGATGCCGAGGATCTGGTCGCCGTCGACGAGCACGCCGCCGTGGTCGACCGCGAGGCAGCGGTCCGCGTCGCCGTCGAACGCGACACCGAAGTCGGCCTCCGCGGCCACGACCACGGCCTGCAGCTGCTCGGGGTGCGTGGAGCCGGCCTTCTCGTTGATGTTGCGCCCGTCGGGGCTGGCGTTGATGACGACGACGTCCGCGCCGGCCTCGCGCAGCGCCTCGGGGCCTACCTGGCTCGCGGCGCCGTTGGCCGCGTCGACGGCGATGCGCAGACCCTCCAGGGGGCGCACGTCGGGCGTCGTGCCGATGCTCGCGACGAGGTGCTCCACGTACTGCTCCGCCGCGCTGCCGCTGTCGGAGCGCATGCGCCCGACGTCGGCGCCGATCGGGCGGTCCCACTCCTGGCCGAGGCGTGCCTCGATCTCGTCCTCGACATGGTCGGCCAGCTTGTGGCCGCCGCGGGCGAAGAACTTGATGCCGTTGTCGGGCATGGCGTTGTGCGACGCCGAGATCATCACGCCGAGGTCCATGTCCATCGCCCCGACGAGGTGCGCGAGGGCGGGCGTGGGCAGCACGCCGAGGTTGACCACGTCCACGCCGGAGCTGGCGAGGCCGGCACCCACCGCGGCGGACAGGAACTCCCCCGACGCCCGCGGGTCGCGACCCACGACGGCGCGCGGGCGGTGCCCCGCGAAGTCCCCGGACGTGCCGAGGACGTGCGCCGCCGCGCTCCCGAGCCCGAGGGCCAGGTCGGCGGTGACGTCCCTGTTGGCGAGGCCACGGACCCCGTCGGTGCCGAACAGTCGCACGATGTCTCCTCCTCCGGGCGCGGCGGGAGCTCCGCTCTGGCGCCCACGGCGTCCACGTCCGGACGCCGCACCGATCGTAGCCGGACGTGCGGACGGCCCCGCCGGAGAGTTCCGACGGGGCCGTCCTTGCGCTGACGCTCCTGTCGACAGGAGCGCTCGATCAGCGCTTCGAGTACTGCGGCGCCTTGCGGGCCTTCTTGAGACCGGCCTTCTTGGACTCGACCGCACGCGGGTCACGCGTGAGGTAGCCGGCCTTCTTCAGCGCGGGGCGGTTCGCCTCGGAGTCGATCGCGTTGAGCGCGCGGGCGATGCCCAGGCGCACCGCACCGGCCTGGCCCGAGGGGCCACCACCGGAGATGCGGACGATGACGTCGAAGCGGCCCTCGACCTCGACCAGCTTCAGCGGCGAGTTGACGAGCTGCTGGTGCACCTTGTTCGGGAAGTAGTCCTCGAGGGTGCGACCGTTGATCTTCCACGACCCGGTGCCGGGGACGAGGCGCACGCGCGCCACGGCCTCCTTGCGGCGACCGACAGCGGCGCCGGGAGCGGTGATGGACTGGCCGCCGTCCGCGACGGGCGCGGCGGACTCAGAGGTGTAGGTGCTGGGCGTGTTCTCGTCCAGCTCGGTGTCGACGGTGGTCTCGGCCACAGTGAATCCTTCGCTTTGCATCCGGCAGCGGCTCAGGCCTGCTGCGAAACCTGGGTGATCTCGAACGGCTTGGGCTGCTGCGCCGCGTGCGGGTGCTCCGCGCCGCGGTAGACCTTCAGCTTGCCCAGCTGGTCACGACCGAGGGACGTCTTCGGGAGCATGCCGCGCACGGCCTTCTCCACGGCCCGCTCGGGGTTCTTCTCGAGAAGCTCGCCGTAGTTGACCGAGCGGAGCCCGCCCGGGTAGCCGGAGTGGCGGTAGGCCAGCTTGGTCTCCCGCTTGTTGCCGCTCAGGGCGACCTTGTCCGCGTTGATGATGATGACGAAGTCACCACCGTCGACGTGCGGGGCGAAGGTCGGCTTGTGCTTCCCGCGCAGGAGGGTGGCGACCTGGCTCGCCAGGCGGCCGAGGACGACGTCGGTCGCGTCGACGACGTACCAGTCGCGCTGGACGTCGCCGGGCTTGGGGGTGTACGTACGCACGGTTGCGTCACCTTTTCGTGTTCGGTGTCGTCGGGCGAGAAGCAGCGCCCGATGAGTCAGGTTGTTGTGCGCGGGTGCTCCGGTGGCGTCCTGGCCGGGGCATCGTCGGTGCGAGTGGGCGCGCTGACGACGCGGGACGCCGGAGGCATAGCACAACGACGAGCCAGTTTAGCGGCCGCGCGGTGCCAGGGTCAAAGCGACGCCGGTCACGCCCGCCGGGGATGCGGGGCTCCCCGGCCCGGGGCACCGTGGTGCCCATGACCGACGCGACACCGGGCACGGCCCCGGACCCCGAGACGGGGGCCGAGGGCGACGAGGACCAGCTCTCCAACGAGGACACCCTCGAGGACCCCGACCTCGACGACGTCCTCGACGAGGGGTACTCGCCGCTCGAGCGCTCCCGGTCGAACCACTGGGGCGAGACGGCGTGGGAGGAGTCCGCGGGCGAGCCCCTGGACCGGCGCCTGGCCGAGGAGCAGCCGGACTACTGGGAGGCCGACCCCCTCGACCGCCCGGACACCACCCGCGCCGGCCGGCTGACCGAGGACCGCGACGCGGACCCGGGCGAGGACGGCGGCCGGGACAACGACCTCTACGGCGAGGACGCCGGGATCGACGGCGCGGGAGCCAGCGCGGAGGAGGCCGCCGTGCACTGGGTCGAGGAGCCCTGAGCCCGAGGCGTCAGGAAGCCCCGGGTCCTCCGGGCTCGTCGGCCCCGTCGACCTCGCCCGGGTCCCGCCGCGCACGGACCCTCTCGGCACGGGAGGCGAGCTCGTCGTCCTCCGGGTAGGCGACGCGCTCCAGCACGAGCCCGCGCGCCGCGACGACGCCCGCGGCGGCGGACCGCGACCGGCCCGCCAGGACCGCCGCGGGGTCGCCGACGGGCCGTCGCCCCTCCCCCACGGCCAGGGACATGCCGACCAGCGCCCGCACCATCGAGTGGCAGAACGCGTCCGCCTGCACCGTCGCGACCGCCAGGCCCGCGTCCGGGCCGTCGGTCGGCCGGTCCCACGACAGCTCGGTGAGCTCGCGGATCGTCGTCGCGCCCTCGCGGGGCTTGCAGAAGGACGCGAAGTCGTGCAGGCCGACGAGCGGCTGCATGGCCCGGTGCATCGCCTCGACGTCCAGCGGTCGCCGGTGCCACAGCACCCAGTCCCGGCGCAGCGGGTCGCGCAGGGCCGGGCGGTCCGCCACGCGGTAGGCGTAGCGGCGGTGCAGCGCGGAGAAGCGCGCGTCGAAGCCGTCAGGGGCGGGGGCGGCGCGGTGCACGACGACGTCGGGCGGCAGGACGCCCGCGAGGCGGTCCGCGAGGGCGACACCGGGCTCCCGGTCGGAGCGGCCCGGCATCTCCTCCCAGCGCTCCCGCGGGAGGTCGACGTGCGCGACCTGCCCGCGCGCGTGCACGCCCGCGTCCGTCCGGCCCGCGACGGTCAGGCGCGGCCGGGGCAGGCCGAGCGGCTCCGTGCGCAGGATGGTCGCGAGGGCGTCCTCAAGCGTCCCCTGCACGGTCCGCAGGCGCGGCTGGGCGGCCCAGCCGGCGAAGCGGGTGCCGTCGTAGGCGAGGTCGAGGCGCACCCGCAGGGTGTCGTCGGGAGGTGTCGGCGTGCTCACCGACCCATTGTGGCCGGATGATGTCCGGTGATGGTCGACTCAAGCGCCCCGGCGCACACCCCCGGACCCCGTCCCGACGGCACCCCCGCCGACGTGCTCACCCTCGCCGTCGACTGCGGTGGCGGGGGCATCAAGGCCGCCGTGCTCGACTCCGCGGGCACGGGGCACGCCGCCCCGGTGCGCGTGCCCACGCCCTACCCCCTGCCCCCGCAGCTGCTGCTGGAGACCGTCGCGGACATCGCCGGGCGGCTGCCGACGGCGCACCGGCTGACGCTCGGGATGCCCGGCATGATCCGGCACGGCGTCGTCGTGCACACCCCGCACTACATCACCCGGTCCGGGCCCCGGTCGCGGGTGCTGCCCGAGCTCGTGGAGGCCTGGGCCAGCTTCGACGTCCGCGGCGCCCTCGCGCGCCGCCTCGGGATGCCCGCGCTGGTGCTCAACGACGCCGAGGTGCACGGCGCGGGTGTCGTGGCGGGGTCGGGGGTGGAGCTCGTGCTCACGCTCGGCACCGGGCTCGGGTCCGCGCTGTTCGACGGCGGCCGCCTCGCCCCGCACCTCGAGTGGTCGCACGCGCCGTTCCGCCGGGGCGCGACCTACGACCAGTACATCGGCGAGCCGGAGCGCCGGCGCCTCGGCGACGGCCTGTGGTCGCGCCGCGTCGTCACGATGGTCGACGGGCTACGCCCGGTGTTCCGTTGGGACCGGCTCTACCTCGGCGGCGGCAACTCCCGGCGCATCACGCCCACCGCCCTGGACCGCCTGGGCGACGACGTCGTCGTCGTCCCGAACTCCGCGGCCCTCGTCGGGGGCGCCCGCGCCTGGGACCTCCCGCCCGCCTGACGCGCGAGCGGCCTCCCCCGCCGCCTCCAGCACCGCCCGGGAGAACGCCACGGGCGCGTCGAGGCTCACGAGGTGCCGTGCGTGCGGCACGACGACCAGGCGCACGGGGGCCCCGCCCGCCCGCGCTGCCGCGACGAACGCCCGTTCCTGCGTCCGGAAGTGGTCGTAGCGGCCGTTGACGACCCAGACCGGGCTGTCCGTCGCGGCCAACGCGGCCAGGGAGTCCACCGGGGCCAGCTCGCGCAGCACGTCGCTCATGACCTCGAGCGCGAAGCCGCCCGCCGCCATGTCCTGCGCGCTCTCCGCGTCGAGGGCGAGACGGACGAGGGAGCCGTTGAGGCCCGCCCCGCTGTCGGGCCAGCGCTCGATCCACCGGGCCAGCGACAGCCACGCCGGGCGGACCTGCGACGACGTGACGGTGCTGCACGACGCCGCCAGGAGGCCGGCGCTCTGCTCGGGGTGGCGCGCACGGTGCTCGATCGCGACGTACCCGCCGAGGGAGAGCCCGACGACGAGCGCCCGCCCCCCGACGGCGTCGGCGGCGTCCCGCACCGCACCGACCGCGCCGTCGAGCGTGAACCGCTCGCCGCGCCGCGTGCCGTGCCCCGGCAGGTCGATCGCGACGGCCGGGACGCCCGCGGCGGCGAGGGCCTCGAGCTGGCGCCGCCACATCGTGCGCGAGGTCCGCGAGCCGTGGACGAGGACGACAGGCACGCCGGCTGCTCCCATCACCCCACCGTAGCCACGCCGGTCCCCCGGGGACGACGAAGCCCCGCGCCACCCGGAGGTGGCGCGGGGCTGCGTCGTGCGCTCAGCGAGAGCTAGGGCACCTGGATCAGGCGTCCTTCGACTCCTCGGCCGGGGCCTCGGTGGCCTCGGCGGGGGCGTCGGTCGCCTCGACGGCGGCCTCGTCCTCGACCTTGGCGGGCTTCTCGTCGGCCTTGGCGGCCTTCTCGGCGGCCTTCGTGGCCTCCTTGACGACAGCCTGCTTCGGGCTCACGGGCTCGGTGACGAGCTCGATGACCGCCATGGGCGCGTTGTCGCCCTTGCGGTTGCCGATCTTGGTGATGCGCGTGTAGCCACCGTTGCGCTCGGCCATGGCCGGGGCGATCTCGGTGAACAGCGTGTGCACCACGGACTTGTCGCGGACGACGGTCAGCACCCGGCGACGGGCGTGCAGGTCACCGCGCTTGGCGAAGGTGATGAGGCGCTCGGCCAGGGGGCGCAGGCGCTTCGCCTTCGTCTCCGTGGTGGTGATGCGGCCGTGCTCGAAGAGCGACGTCGACAGGTTCGCGAGGATCAGTCGCTCGTGAGCCGGGCTGCCACCGAGCCGCGGACCCTTGGTGGGGGTAGGCATTTCTGGTTCTCCTTGAGGGTGGTTCCGCGCCGCGCGGCCCGGTCAGGTCGAGCGGGCTGCTGCGGGCGCGGAGACGTCAGTACGACTGCTCGTCGGTGTACGTGGCCTCGTCGTCCCCACCGCTGAAGTACGCGGCGCTGGACGGGTCGAAGTCGAGCGGCGAGTCCTTCAGCGAGAGGCCCAGCTCGGCGAGCTTCTCCTTGACCTCGTTGATGGACTTCGCACCGAAGTTGCGGATGTCGAGCAGGTCGGCCTCGCTGCGCGCCACGAGCTCACCCACCTGGTGGATGCCCTCGCGCTTGAGGCAGTTGTACGAGCGGATCGTGAGGTTGAGCTCCTCGATCGGCAGCGCCAGGTCCGCGGCCAGCGCGGAGTCCGTCGGCGACGGGCCGATCTCGATGCCCTCGGCCTCGACGTTCAGCTCGCGGGCGAGACCGAAGAGCTCGACGAGCGTCTTGCCGGCCGAGGCGAGCGCGTCGCGCGGGGCGATCGCGGCCTTCGTCTCGACGTCGACGATCAGCTTGTCGAAGTCCGTGCGCTGCTCGACACGGGTGGCCTCGACCTTGTACGTGACCTTGAGGACCGGCGAGTAGATCGAGTCGACGGGGATCCGACCGATCTCGGCCTCGTCGTTCTTGTTCTGCGCGGCGGACACGTAGCCACGGCCGCGCTCGACGGTGAGCTCGATCTCGAGCTTGCCCTTGTCGTTGAGCGTGGCGACGTGCAGGTCGGGGTTGTGCACCTCGACGCCCGCCGGCGGGACGATGTCCGCGGCGGTGACCACGCCCGCGCCCGTCTTGCGCAGGTACATCACGACGGGCTCGTCGTTCTCCGAGGAGACGACGAGGTTCTTGATGTTGAGGATGATCTCGGTGACGTCCTCCTTCACACCCGGCACGGTGGAGAACTCGTGGAGCACCCCGTCGATGCGGATGGAGGTGACGGCCGCGCCCGGGATGGACGACAGGAGGGTCCGGCGCAGGGAGTTGCCGAGCGTGTAGCCGAAGCCAGGCTCGAGCGGCTCGATGGAGAAGCGCGAACGGTACTCCGAGATGACCTCTTCGGTCAGGGAGGGGCGCTGTGCGATCAGCACGGTCAGGTCCTTTCAGTGTGCGTCCGCCATATGACGCATCACGGATCCGCGAGAGCTCGCGGCCCCGGGGCGGGACTCGGTCCACCCGCCCGGGCAGGCTGCGGCGTCGTACGGGGCCCGGGGCCGATCACTCGGCCCCGGGCCTCGACGACGTCGGGAAAGTCAGACGCGGCGACGCTTCGGGGGGCGGCAGCCGTTGTGCGCCTGGGGCGTCACGTCCTGGATCGAGCCGACCTCGAGGCCGGTCGCCTGCAGGGAGCGGATGGCGGTCTCACGACCGGAACCCGGGCCCTTGACGAAGACGTCGACCTTCTTGACGCCGTGCTCCTGGGCGCGGCGGGCGGCCGACTCGGCGGCGAGCTGCGCGGCGTACGGCGTGGACTTGCGGGAGCCCTTGAAGCCGACGTGGCCGGCGGACGCCCACGAGATCACGGCGCCCGACGGGTCCGTGATCGAGACGATCGTGTTGTTGAAGGTGCTCTTGATGTGCGCCTGGCCGAGCGGGACGTTCTTCTTGTCCTTGCGGCGCGGCTTGCGCGCGGCCGTGGCACGAGTCTTGGGAGGCATGTGTTCTCTGATCTCCTGGTCTGATCGGACCGGGGCGGTTCAGCTCGGGGAGCCGACCGCACCACGGACTGCTATCAGCGGGCCTTCTTCTTGCCCGCCACGGTGCGCTTCGGACCCTTGCGGGTACGCGCGTTGGTCTTGGTGCGCTGACCGCGCACCGGGAGGCCGCGGCGGTGGCGCAGGCCCTGGTAGGTGCCGATCTCGACCTTGCGGCGGATGTCGGCGGCGACCTCGCGGCGCAGGTCGCCCTCGAGCTGGAAGTTGCCCTCCAGGTAGTCGCGCAGGGCGACGAGCTGGTCGTCACCGAGGTCCTTGACCCGCAGGTCCGGGTTGATCCCGGTCGCGGCCAGCGTCTGCTGGGCGCGGGTACGGCCGACGCCGTAGATGTACGTGAGCGCAACCTCGAGCCGCTTCTCGCGGGGGAGGTCGACGCCGATCAGACGTGCCATGTGCCTTCCGGCTCCTGTACTTCGTCCAGAGGTCTGCCGCACCGCCCTCCCGCAGACTGCGGGCCCCGGCCCCTGGACCGAGGGTTCCCCTCGCCCGTGTCCCGGGAGCTTCGCTCCGGGAGAGGGTCGAGGTTCGTGGTGGTGCGCTGTTGCCGACGGCGAGCGCGTGCCGTCAGCGGGTGGCTGCGATCAGCCCTGGCGCTGCTTGTGGCGCAGGTTCTCGCAGATCACCATGACGCGACCGTGCCGGCGGATCACCTTGCACTTGTCGCAGATCTTCTTGACGCTCGGCTTGACCTTCATCTGTGTTCCTCCGCCGCCGCACGCGCGCCGGCAGGTGCCGGCGCCCCAGACGGCGCTCGATGGGGTGGTGGTTACTTGTAGCGGTAGACGATCCGACCGCGGGACAGGTCGTACGGGCTGAGCTCGACCACGACACGGTCCTCCGGGAGGATCCGGATGTAGTGCTGACGCATCTTGCCCGAGATGTGCGCGAGGACCTTGTGGCCGTTCGCGAGCTCCACACGGAACATCGCGTTCGGCAGGGCCTCGACCACGCTGCCCTCGATCTCGATGACGCCGTCCTTCTTTGCCATGTCCTCCGCTAACTCTCGTCTGGCCCCGGGCGCCCGTCAGCAACGTGACGGAGGTCCGGATGTCGTGCGTGCCGCCTGCTCACCCTCGTCCCGACCGACCGACGTTCACGCCGGTGCGATGCTGGTCTGCAGCGCCAGAGTGAGGGGCTGCATCGAGGAACTGCCGAACGGACTACACCCGACAGAACATCGTACCTGATCGCACCAGTGGCTGCGAACGCGGTCCGGGAGGTGGTGGGTCACAGGGTGGTGGGTCACACCTCGAGGCTCACGGGCTCGACCTCGAACGGCGCGAGGCCGGCCCGGCCCCCGTCGACCGCGGTCAGGACGCTGATGCCGTCCTCCAGGAGGGCGACGGTGTGCTCCCAGTGCGCGGCCCGCGAGCCGTCCTCGGTCACGACCGTCCAGTCGTCCTCGAGCACGCGCGTCGCCCCGCTCCCCCGCGTCACCATCGGCTCCACCGCCAGGCACATGCCCGGGCGGAGCCGCGGCCCGCGGTCCGAGGTGCGGAAGTTCACGATGTCCGGCGGCTGGTGCATCGCGGTGCCGATGCCATGCCCGACGTAGTCCTCGACGATGCCGTACTCCACGCCCGAGGCCCCGCCCGCCAGCTCGACGGCGGTCTCGACCGCCGTCCCGACGTCGTTGAGCTTCTTGCCGCCCGCCAGGGCGGCGATCCCGGCCCACATCGCGGTCCGCGTGGCGCGGACCAGGTCGAGGTCGGCGGCGTCGACCCCGGCGGCGTCCGCCGGGGCGTCGACGTCGAGGGCGCCGTCCGGGCCGAGCACCAGGCTCAGCGCGGAGTCGCCGTGCCAGCCGTCCACGATCGCGCCGCAGTCGACCGAGACGACGTCCCCGACCTCCAGGACGCGCGCACCCGGGATGCCGTGGATGACCTCGTCGCCGACGGACACGCAGATCGTCGCCGGGTAGCCCTGGTAGCCGAGGAACGAGGGCGTGGCCCCCGCGTCGGCGATGGCGCGCGCGGCGACCTCGTCGAGGTCGGCCGTCGTCATGCCGGGCCGGGCGGCCGCGCGCACGGCGTCCAGCGCCGACGCGACGACCAGGCCGGCGCGCCGCATGACGCGCACCTGCTCGAGCGTCTTGAGCTCGACGCGCTCGCGCGAACCGAAGATCATGGCGGGTGGGACCTCAGCCGAGCTCGGCGGCCAGCGCCTGGACGATGCGCTCGGTGACCTCGGAGACCTCGCCGATGCCGTCCACCTGGGCCAGCAGCCCGCGCTCCGAGTAGGCCGCCGTGAGGGGCGCCGTCTGCTCGTCGTAGATGTCGAGGCGGCGCGCGATGGCGTCCGGGGTGTCGTCGTCGCGGCCCTCGATCTCGGCGCGCTTGGCGATCCGGGCCAGGAGCTCGTCGCGCGCGGCGGTGAGCTCGATGACGCCGTCCAGCTCCCAGCCCAGGTCGGCGAGGATCGCGTCGAGCGCCTCGACCTGGTGGGCGTTGCGCGGGTAGCCGTCGAGCAGGAACCCGGCCTTCACGTCGTCCTCGCCGAGGCGGGAGCGCACCATCTGGTCGGTGACCTCGTCCGGGACGAGCTCGCCCTTGGCGCTGTACTCCTGCGCGAGCTTGCCCAGGTCCGTGCCGCCCTTGATGTTGGCGCGGAAGATGTCGCCCGTCGAGATGGCGGGGATGCCGAACAGCTCGGCGAGGCGCGCGGCCTGCGTGCCCTTGCCCGCGCCCTGCGGCCCCATGATCACCAGGCGCGTCACCCGCGCCTCGGCGCTGGGGGCGCCGTGGAGCTCGCGGCGGGTGGTCGGCGTGGCACCGGTGGTGCCGCCTTCGTTCGTCTCGGTCAACGGAGGAACCCTTCGTAATGACGCTGCTGGAGCTGGGAGTCGATCTGCTTCACGGTCTCGAGACCCACACCGACGATGATCAGGATCGAGGTACCGCCGAACGGGATGTTCGTGGTGACCCCCAGCACGACGAGCACGATCGTGGGGATCAGCGCCACGATCGCGAGGTAGATGGAGCCCGCGGACGTGATGCGCGTGATCACGTAGTCCAGGTACTCGGCCGTGGGCCGGCCGGCGCGGATGCCCGGGATGAAGCCGCCGTACTTCTTCATGTTGTCCGCGACCTCGTCCGGGTTGAACGTGATCGACGTGTAGAAGAACGCGAAGAAGATGACCATCAGCACGTACAGCACGATGTACAGCGGGTCGGACTGCTGGACCAGGTTGTTGGAGATCCACACCACCCAGCCCGCGCTCTGGTCGCCGAACTGCGCGAGCAGCCCGGGGATCGCGAGGATCGACGCCGCGAAGATGACCGGGATGACGCCGGCCATGTTGATCTTGATCGGGATGTAGGTGCTGGTGCCGCCATACATGCGGCGGCCCACCATGCGCTTCGCGTACTGCACCGGGATGCGGCGCTGCGACTGCTCGACGAAGACGACGAGGCCGACCACGATCACGATCACCGCGATCATCACGATGAAGTTCAGCGGGCCGTTGGAGCCGCCGGCGATCGACCACAGGGCGGACGGGAAGTTCGCCGCGATCGAGGTGAAGATCAGCAGCGACATGCCGTTGCCGACGCCGCGCTCGGTGATCATCTCGCCCAGCCACATGACCAGGCCCGTACCGGCCGTCATCGTGATGACCATCAGCGTGGCCGTCATGAAGCTGTCGTCGGCGATGACGTCGACGCCGCAGCCCGGGAACAGCATCCCCGTGCGGGCGGTCGTGATGATCGTCGTCGACTGCAGGATCGCGAGCGCGATGGTCAGGTAGCGCGTGTACTGCGTGAGCTTCGACTGCCCCGACTGGCCCTCCTTGTGCAGGGCCTCGAAGCGAGGGATGACCACGCGCAGCAGCTGCACGATGATGCTCGCGGTGATGTACGGCATGATGCCGAGCGCGAAGATCGAGAGCTGCAGCAGCGCGCCGCCGCTGAAGACGTTGACGAGCCCGAGCAGCGACGTGCTGCCCTCGAGGGCTGCCACGCACTGCTGCACGTTGCCGTAGTCGACACCGGGTGTGGGCACGAGGGACCCCACCCGGAAGAGCGCCATGATCGCGATCGTGAACAGCAGCTTGCGCCGCAGGTCCGGTGTCCGGAAAGCCCGGCCGAATGCGCTGAGCACCTATCCTCCTGGCCCGCCGCGGCGGGTTGTCGTGTCGCCGGGGACCGGCGAGGTGTGGCGCGAACTCCCGACGCCGCGGCCCGGGGGCCACGTCGCCGTCACGCCGACTCGGTCATGGTCCGGCCGGGGAGCCCCCGACCTCGTCGGCACCCTGAGCGGGTGCGCGGCGCGGACCGTGACGGATTCTACGTGCCCGGGACGAGTGATCCAGACCACACGCCGCCCCGGCGGCCTCGCGGCCGCGCACGCCGAGAGCACACAGGGCCGGCAGCGCGTGTGCGCCGCCGGCCCTGTGAGCGGATGTCAGTCCTCGGAGACCGTGCCGCCGGCCGCCAGGATCTTGTCCTTGGCGGAGCCGGAGACGCGGTCGACCGTGACGTCCAGCTTGACGGTGATCTCGCCCGTGCCGAGCACCTTCACCGGCTGACCCTTGCGGACCGCGCCCTTGGCGACGAGGCCCTCGACGGTGACGGAGCCACCCTCGGGGTACAGCGCGGCGAGCTTGTCCAGGTTGACGACCTGGTACTCGACGCGGAACGGGTTCTTGAACCCGCGCAGCTTCGGGAGGCGCATGTGCAGAGGCATCTGCCCACCCTCGAAGCGTGCGGGAACCTGGTAGCGAGCCTTCGTGCCCTTGGTACCGCGACCCGCCGTCTTGCCCTTCGACGCCTCACCGCGACCCACACGGGTCTTCGCGGTCTTGGCGCCCTCGGCCGGACGCAGGTGGTGGACCTTGAGCGGCTGCACCTTCTCGGTGTTGTCGGCCATGATCACTCGACCTCCTCGACGGTGACGAGGTGCGCCACCGTGGTGACCATGCCACGGATCTCCGGACGGTCCTCCTTCACGGCGGTGTCGCCGATCCGCTTGAGGCCGAGGGTCCGCAGCGTGTCACGCTGGTTCTGCTTGCCGCCGATGGCGGACTTGACCTGGGTGACCTTCAGACGAGGCATCACGCACCCACCTTCTCGTCCGCCTTGGCCGCCTTGGCGGCGAGGCCGGCAGCCTGCGCACGCAGGAGCGCGGCCGGGGCCACGTCCTCGAGCGGCAGGCCACGACGAGCGGCCACGGCCGCCGGCTCCTCGAGGCCCTTGAGGGCCGCGACGGTGGCGTGCACGATGTTGATCGAGTTGGACGAGCCGAGCGACTTGCTCAGCACGTCGTGGATGCCGGCGCACTCCAGCACGGCGCGCACCGGACCACCGGCGATCACACCGGTACCCGGCGAGGCCGGACGCAGGAACACGACGCCGGCGGCCTCCTCACCCTGGACGGGGTGCGGGATGGTGCCCTGGATGCGGGGGACGCGGAAGAAGTTCTTCTTCGCCTCCTCGACACCCTTGGCGATCGCCGCGGGCACCTCCTTGGCCTTGCCGTAGCCGACACCGACGGTGCCGTCGCCGTCGCCCACCACGACCAGCGCGGTGAAGCTGAAGCGACGACCACCCTTGACGACCTTCGAGACGCGGTTGATCGTCACCACGCGCTCGACGAAGGCGTTCTTGTCGGCCGCGTCGCGGCCGCCGCCCCGGCGGTCGTCGCGACGGCCGCCGCCACGGCGCCCGTCGTTCTTGTTGGACTCGTTGGCGCCCTGGGGGGCGCCGGTGCGCTGCCCTGCAGCCATCAGAGGATCCTCATCTTCCGTGCGAAATCGCGGACGTCGGCCATCACAGCTCCAGCCCCGCTTCCCGGGCGCCGTCGGCGACCGCAGCCACCCGGCCGTGGTACTTGTTGCCACCGCGGTCGAAGACCACGGTGTCGACCCCGGCGGCCTTGGCACGCGCGGCGACGAGCTCGCCGACCTTGCGGGCCTTCGCGGTCTTGTCGCCGTCGAGGGCGCGCAGGTCCGCCTCGAGGGTCGAGGCGGAGGCGACGGTCTTGCCGACCGTGTCGTCCACGACCTGCGCCACCATGTGGCGCGAGGAGCGGGTCACGACGAGGCGCGGACGCGTCGCGGTGCCCTTGATCTTCTTGCGCAGGCGCAGGTGACGGCGCTGACGAGCGACGGCCTTGCCCTTGCCCAGAACCTTGAGAGCCATCACTTACCAGCCTTTCCGACCTTGCGGCGGACGACCTCGCCGGCGTAGCGCACGCCCTTGCCCTTGTAGGGCTCGGGCTTGCGGATCTTGCGGATGTTCGCTGCGACCTCGCCGACCTGCTGCTTGTCGATACCCGCGACCGAGAACTTGGTCGGGCTCTCGACCGAGAAGGTGATGCCCTCCGGCGCCGTGACGGTCACCGGGTGCGAGAAGCCGAGGGCGAACTCGAGGCTCTGACCCTTGGCGGCCACGCGGTAACCGGTGCCGACGATCTCGAGCTTCTTCTCGTAGCCCTCGGTGACACCGGTGACGATGTTCGCGAGGAGGGTGCGCGTGAGGCCGTGCAGCGCACGGGACTTGCGCTCGTCGTCCGGGCGCGACACCACGAGGGTGCCGGCGTCCTGAGCGACCGTGATGGGGGTGGGCACCGTGTGCTCCAGGGTCCCCTTCGGGCCCTTGACGGTCACGAGCGCACCGCTGATGGTGACGTCCACGCCGGCCGGGACCGGAACGGGGAGCTTGCCGATTCGAGACATGGCGATTCTCCTTTCCGGATTACCAGACGTAGGCGAGGACTTCGCCGCCGACGCCCTTGGCCTGGGCCTGACGGTCGGTCAGCAGGCCGGAGGACGTGGACAGGATCGCCACGCCGAGGCCGCCGAGGACCTGAGGCAGGTTGGTGGACTTCGCGTAGACGCGGAGACCGGGCTTCGAGACGCGGCGGACGCCGGTGAGGGCGCGCTCGCGGCTCGGGCCGTACTTGAGCGTGAGGGTGAGGGTCTTGCCGACCTTCGCGTCCTCGACGGTCCAGCCGGAGATGTAACCCTGCGCCTGCAGGATCTCCGCGATGTTCGACTTCAGCTTCGAGTGCGGCATGGTGACCGTCTCGTGGTGCGCCGAGTTCGCGTTACGCAGACGCGTGAGCATGTCTGCGATGGGGTCTGTCATGGTCATTGGGCTCCAGCCCTTCCTCGCCGGGGTATCCGGGCGGTACCGCGGTACCGCCCGGACCTACGGCGTAGTGGTTTTACCAGCTGCTCTTGGTGACGCCGGGGAGCTCGCCGCGGTGGGCCATCTCCCGCAGGCAGATCCGGCACAGGCCGAACTTGCGGTAGACCGAGTGCGGACGGCCGCAGCGCTGGCACCGGGTGTAGGCGCGGACGGCGAACTTCGGCTTGGCGTTCGCCTTGTTGATCAGGGCCTTCTTCGCCATGTCAGTTCTCCTTGAAGGGGAAGCCGAGACGGCGCAGCAGGGAGCGGCCCTCGTCATCGGTCGTCGCCGTGGTCACGACCGTGATGTCCATGCCGCGGACGCGGTCGATCTTGTCCTGGTCGATCTCGTGGAACATCGACTGCTCCGTGAGACCGAAGGTGTAGTTGCCGTGCCCGTCGAACTGCTTCGGGCTCAGGCCGCGGAAGTCGCGGATACGCGGCAGCGCGATCGACAGCAGGCGGTCGAGGAACTCCCACATCCGGTCGCCGCGCAGCGTGACGTGCGCGCCGATCGGCATGCCCTCACGCAGCTTGAACTGCGCGATGGACTTCTTCGCCCGCGTCACCTGGGGCTTCTGCCCGGTGATCGCGGTGAGGTCGCGGATCGCGCCCTCGATGAGCTTGGAGTCCTTCGCCGCGTCACCGACACCCATGTTCACGACGATCTTGGTCAGACCGGAGACCTGGTGCAGGTTCTGGTGGCCGAACTCCTCGCGCAGGGCCGCGACGATCTCCTCGCGGTACTTCTGCTTGAGGCGCGGGGTGGCCGGGGCCTCGAGAGTGGTCTCGGTCATCAGATGTCCTTCCCGGAACGCTTGGCGACGCGCACGCGGACGGTGCGGGTACGGCCGTCGCGCTCGACCTGCTCGGTGCGGAACCCGACGCGCGTGCCCTTCTTGGTCTCCGGGTCGACGATCATCACGTTCGAGACGTGGATCGGCGCCTCGACGGTCTCGATGCCACCCGTGCGGGTGCCGCGAGCCGTCTGGCCGGCCTTGACGTGCTTGGTGACGCGCTGCACGCCCTCGACCACGATGCGGTCGGAGTCCTTGAGGACCTCGAGCACACGGCCCGTCTTGCCCTTGTCGCGACCGGCGATGACGATCACCTGGTCGCCCTTCTTGATCTTCGCCATGGTCAGAGCACCTCCGGCGCCAGCGAGACGATCTTCATGAACCGCTTGTCGCGCAGCTCGCGCCCGACCGGGCCGAAGATGCGGGTGCCGCGGGGCTCGCCGTCGTTCTTGAGGATGACGGCGGCGTTCTCGTCGAACTTGATGTAGGAACCGTCCGGACGACGGCGCTCCTTGGCGGTCCGGACGACGACGGCCTTGACCACGTCGCCCTTCTTCACGTTGCCGCCGGGGATCGCGTCCTTGACGGTGGCGACGATCGTGTCGCCGATACCGGCGTAGCGACGGCCGGATCCACCGAGAACACGGATGCAGAGAATCTCCTTGGCACCCGTGTTGTCGGCGACCCGCAGTCGCGACTCCTGCTGGATCATCGATTGATCTCCTGTCGTCGAGCTGGTTCTCGTCCCGAGAGATCCCGGGCGAGCCTTGCCGAACGGATAGTTGCTGTGGTGGTCGGGACGGGCCGCATACGTGTGTCACGGCCCGCCCCGGCCGAAGGTCTCAGAAGACCTTCTGGATCACTTGGCCTTCTCGAGGATCTCCGTCAGGCGCCACCGCTTGGTCGCGGACAGCGGACGGGTCTCCATGATCTCGACCAGGTCGCCGATACCGGCGGAGTTCTGCTCGTCGTGCGCCTTCACCTTGGTGGTGGTGCGCAGGACCTTGCCGTACAGCGGGTGCTTCTTGCGGTCCTCGACCTCGACGACGATGGTCTTGTCCATCTTGTCGCTGACGACGTAGCCGCGACGCACCTTGCGCGTACCGCGCTCGGTCGCCTCAGCGGCCACCGCGTTGGTGTTCTCGCTCATCGATGCCTCACTCACTCACGCTCGGGGCCGTGCGGATACCGAGCTCGCGCTCGTGCAGGACCGTGTAGATCCGCGCGATGTCGCGCTTGACGGCCTTGATCCGACCGTGGGACTCCAGCTGGCCGGTGGCCGACTGGAAGCGGAGGTTGAACAGCTCCTCCTTGGCCTTCTTCAGCTCGGCGACGAGCTTCTCGTCGTCGAAGCCATCGAGGTCAGCGGGGGCCAGGCCCTTGGTTCCGACTGCCATCAGTTAGCACCACCCTCGCGCACCACGAAACGGCACTTCATCGGGAGCTTGTGGATCGCGCGGCGCATGGCCTCACGGGCCAGCTCCTCGTCGACACCCGCCAGCTCGAAGACGATCCGGCCGGGCTTGACGTTGGCGACCCACCACTCGGGCGAACCCTTACCGGAGCCCATGCGGGTCTCGGCGGGCTTCTTGGTCAGGGGACGGTCCGGGTAGATGTTGATCCAGACCTTGCCGCCACGCTTGATGTGGCGGGTCATCGCGATACGAGCAGCCTCGATCTGGCGGTTGGTGACGTAGGCCGGCTCGAGAGCCTGGATGCCGAAGTCGCCGAACGCGATCGTGGTGCCACCCTTGGCCGCGCCGGAGCGCTTGGGGTGGTGCTGCTTGCGGTGCTTGAGCCTGCGGGGGATCAGCATGACTCAGGCCTCCGTTCCGGACTCGGGGGCCGCAGCCTGCTCCGTCGCCGGGGCCGCGTCGGACGCGGGGGCGTTCTCGGCGGCCGGCTGGGCCTGACGCTCGGGGCGACGACCGCCACCGCGGCGCTCCCCACGCTCCGGACCACGGCCACGACCCTGACGGGGCGCGGCGGCGGCCTGCTGCGCGGCGAACTCCTTCTCGGTGATGTCGCCCTTGTAGATCCACACCTTCACGCCGATGCGGCCGAAGGTGGTGCGGGCCTCGTAGAAGCCGTAGTCGATGTTCGCGCGCAGCGTGTGCAGCGGCACACGACCCTCGCGGTAGAACTCCGACCGGCTCATCTCGGCGCCGCCGAGGCGGCCGGAGACCTGCACGCGGATGCCCTTGGCACCGGCCCGCTGGGCGGACTGGATGCCCTTGCGCATGGCGCGGCGGAACGAGACGCGGCTCGCGAGCTGCTCGGCGATGCCCTGCGCGACCAGCTGCGCGTCGATCTCCGCGTTCTTGACCTCGAGGATGTTGAGCTGGACCTGCTTGCCCGTGAGCTTCTCGAGCTCGCCGCGGATGCGGTCGGCCTCGGCACCCCGGCGACCGATGACGATGCCCGGACGCGCCGTGTGGATGTCCACGCGGACGCGGTCGCGGGTGCGCTCGACCTCGACCTTGGAGATGCCGGCCCGCTCGAGACCGGTGCTCATGAGCTTGCGGATCGCCACGTCCTCGCGGACGTAGTCGCGGTACCGCTGACCAGGCTTGGTGCTGTCGGCGAACCAGCGCGACCGGTGGTCGGTGGTGATGCCGAGGCGGTACCCGTGCGGGTGAACCTTCTGCCCCACTATCGGGCCCCTTCCTTCTGCTCACGCGGTGCGACGACCACCGTGATGTGGCTGGTGCGCTTGAGGATCTGGCTCGCACGCCCCTGCGCCCGCGGACGGAACCGCTTGAGCGTCGGCCCCTCGTCGACGAACGCCGCCGAGACGAAGAGCTCCGTCTCGTCGAAGCGCTCGCTGGCGCGGTCGGCCTTCACCCGGGCGTTCGCGACGGCGCTCTCCACAACCTTGCGGATCGGCTCGCTCGCCGCCTGCGGCGCGAACTTCAGCACCGCGACGGCCTCGGCGGCCTGCTTGCCACGGATGAGGTCCACGACGCGCCGGGCCTTCTGGGGCGTGACACGGACGAACCGCGCCTGCGCCTTGGCTTCCATTGCTGTCCTGCTTCCTTTTCTCAGACCGTCGGGGCCTGTCGTCCGGCTGACCCGGGGGTCAGCGGCGACGGCCCTTCTTGTCGTCCTTCACGTGGCCGCGGAAGGTTCGCGTGGGAGCGAACTCGCCGAGCTTGTGGCCGACCATCGCCTCGGTGACGAAGACCGGGGTGTGCTTCCGGCCGTCGTGCACGGCAAAGGTGTGACCGAGGAAGTCGGGCGTGATGACCGACCGACGGGACCAGGTCTTGATGACGTTCTTGGTCCCCTTCTCGTTCTGAGCGTCCACCTTCTTCTGCAGGTGGTCGTCGACGAAGGGGCCCTTCTTCAGGCTACGAGGCATCTGTCAGGCTCCTATCAGCGCTTCTTGCCGGTGCGGCGACGGCGGACGATCAGCTTGTCGCTCGGCTTGTTCGGGCGGCGGGTCCGGCCCTCGGGCTGGCCCCACGGGCTGACCGGGTGGCGACCACCGGAGGTCTTGCCCTCACCACCACCGTGCGGGTGGTCGACCGGGTTCATGACCACACCACGCACGGTCGGGCGGACGCCCTTCCAGCGCTTGCGGCCGGCCTTGCCCCAGTTGATGTTCGACTGCTCGGCGTTGCCCACCTCGCCGACCGTGGCGCGGCAGCGCAGGTCGACGTTGCGGATCTCGCCGGACGGCATGCGCAGCTGGGCGTACGGGCCGTCCTTCGCGACGAGCTGCACGGACGCACCGGCGGAGCGGGCGATCTTCGCGCCGCCACCGGGGCGGAGCTCGACGGCGTGGATGACCGTACCGGTCGGGATGTTGCGCAGCGGCAGGTTGTTGCCGGGCTTGATGTCGGCGCCGGCACCGGCCTCGACGACGTCGCCCTGCGACAGCTTGTTCGGCGCGATGATGTAGCGCTTCGTGCCGTCCGCGTAGTGCAGGAGCGCGATCCGAGCCGTGCGGTTCGGGTCGTACTCGATGTGCGCGACCTTGGCGGGCACGCCGTCCTTGTCGTGGCGACGGAAGTCGATGACGCGGTACGCGCGCTTGTGGCCACCACCCTTGTGACGGGTCGTGATGCGGCCGGTGTTGTTGCGCCCACCGGTCTTGGACAGCGGTCGGACCAGAGACTTCTCCGGCTGCGAGCGCGTGATCTCGACGAAGTCGGCGACGCTGGAGCCGCGGCGGCCGGGCGTCGTCGGCTTGTACTTACGGATTCCCATGGGTTAGTCCTCGATCTGCTCTCTGCGCCTCAGGAAGCCGGACCGCCGAAGATGTCGATCGTGCCCTCACGGAGGGTCACGATCGCGCGCTTCGTGTCCTTGCGCTTGCCCAGGCCGAAGCGCGTGCGACGCGCCTTGCCCTTGCGGTTGATCGTGTTGACCGAGTCGACCTTGACGCCGAAGACCTGCTCGACCGCGATCTTGATCTCGGTCTTGTTGGCCCGCGGGTCCACGACGAAGGTGTACTTGCCCTCGTCGAGGAGGTTGTAGGACTTCTCGGAGACGACCGGCGCGATCAGGATGTCGCGCGGGTCCTTCGTCACGGCGGTCACTTGGTGGCCTCCTCGGTCTCGGCCGCCTCGGACTCCGTGGCGACGGCCTTCACGCTCTTGCCCGTGGCCGGGCCGGCGAGGAACGCGGCGAGCGCACCCTCCGTGAAGACGACGTCGTCGGAGACGAGCACGTCGTAGGTGTTGAGCTGGTCCGCCGTCAGCAGGTGGACCTGCTGGACGTTGCGGAGCGACTTGATCGTCAGCTCGTCCGAGCGCTCGGTGACCACGAGGACGTGCGTGCGCTCGGTGAGCGCGGCGATCGTCTTGACGGCGGTCTTGGTCGACGGCGCGCCGTCGATGCCGAAGCCGGAGACCACGTGGACGCGGCCGGCGCGAGCCCGGTCGGACAGGGCACCGCGCAGGGCGGCGGCCTTCATCTTCTTCGGGGTCCGCTGGTCGTACTTGCGCGGCTGCGGGCCGTGGACGGTGCCACCGCCGGCGAACTGCGGGGCGCGGGTCGAACCCTGGCGGGCGCGGCCGGTGCCCTTCTGCTTGTACGGCTTGCGGCCACCGCCGCGGACCTCGCCGCGGGTCTTGGTGGCGTGCGTGCCCTGGCGGGCGGCAGCGAGCTGCGCGACGACCACCTGGTGGATCAGCGGGACGTTGGTGTCGATGTCGAACACCTCGGCAGGAAGCTCGGCGGAGCCGGCCTTCTTGCCCTGGGCGTCGAGCACGTCGACGGTCTGGTTAGCCATGGGGGTCACGCACCCTTCGCGGCGCTACGCACGACGACGACGCCACCCTTGGGGCCGGGAACCGCGCCCTTGACGAGCAGCAGACCCTTCTCGGCGTCGACCGCGTGGACGGTCAGGTTCTGGACGGTCATGCGCTCGTGGCCCATGCGACCGGCCATCCGCAGGCCCTTGAACACGCGCGACGGCGTCGAGGCGCCACCGATCGAGCCGGCCTTGCGGTGGTTGCGGTGGGCACCGTGCGAGGCGCCGACACCGGAGAAGCCGTGGCGCTTCATGACGCCCGCGGTGCCCTTGCCCTTGGTGGTGCCGACGACGTCGACCACGGCGCCGGCCTCGAAGGCGGCGGCAGTGATCTCCTGGCCGAGCGTGAACTCGGCGGCGTCCTCGGTCCGGACCTCGGCGACGTGGCGGCGCGGCGTGACGCCGGCCTTCTCGAAGTGGCCCTTGAGCGGCTTGGTGACCTTGCGCGGGTCGATCTGGCCGGCGGCGAGCTGGACGGCCGCGTAGCCGTCGGCGTCCGCGGAGCGGACCTGCGTCACGACGTTGGTCGGGACGGCCACGACGGTGACGGGGACAAGACGACCGGCGTCGTCCCACAGCTGCGTCATACCGAGCTTGGTGCCGAGCACCGCGGTCACGTTCTTCTGCTGGTTGGTCATATCTATCCCAGCCTCAGAGCTTGATCTCGATGTTCACGTCGGCAGGCAGGTCGATACGCATGAGCGAGTCGACGGCCTTCGGCGTGGGATCGATGATGTCGATGAGCCGCTTGTGCGTACGCATCTCGAAGTGCTCGCGGCTGTCCTTGTACTTGTGAGGCGACCGGATGACGGTGAAGACGTTCTTCTCCGTCGGCAGCGGCACCGGACCCACGACCGTCGCACCAGCGCGCGTCACCGTGTCGACGATCTTGCGCGCCGAGCTGTCGATGACCTCGTGGTCGTAGGACTTGAGCCGGATGCGGATCTTCTGTCCCGCCATGGCGTCGTCTGACTCTCTCTCTCGAACCGCTACTGTCCGACCCCCGCGCTCGGGCGTGTCGCAGTTGTTGAAACAACAGCGCGACGTACCCGGGCGCACACCGAACCGGCGTGGGGCCGTTGATTGTGGTCCGCGAGGCGGACCACGACGTTTGTCTGGCCTGTCGAGACATGTGTCCCGCGGGGCGCTCTAGCGCGTCGACAGCCGGCAACCCCGCGACCCCTCTCCGGGAGGGGATCCGCTCCAGGCGACGCGGGCCGTTCCGAAGATTCCGGACCGGCGCACGCACCGTGGTGCTACACACTGTTCGACACGAGAAAGAACGCGCCCGTGACAGGCAACCTGAACATCTTGCCACAGGGAAGCCCCTGATTCCAAGCCGGAACGGGGTTCTTCCGCTGTGACGCCGGACGCACCGGTCCTCGAGGACCAGCTGCGCCCGGGCACGCAGGAGGCCCGGACCCTGTGCGGGCCCGGGCCTCCTGCTCAGGCGATCAGCAGATCACTTGATGATCTTGGTGACACGGCCGGAACCGACCGTGCGGCCACCCTCACGGATGGCGAAGCCGAGGCCCTCCTCCATGGCGATCGGCTGGATCAGCGCGACCGTCATCTCGGTGTTGTCGCCGGGCATGACCATCTCGGTGCCCTCGGGCAGCGTGATGACGCCGGTGACGTCCGTGGTGCGGAAGTAGAACTGCGGACGGTAGTTCGAGTAGAACGGGTTGTGGCGCCCACCCTCGTCCTTGCCCAGGATGTAGACCTGAGCCTCGAAGTCGGTGTGCGGGGTGATCGAACCCGGCTTCACGACGACCTGGCCGCGCTCGACGTCCTCGCGCTTGATGCCGCGCAGGAGCAGACCGGTGTTGTCGCCGGCCTGGGCCTGGTCCATCTGCTTGTGGAACGTCTCGATACCGGTGACCGTGGTCTTCTGCGGCTCGCGGATACCGACGATCTCGACCTCGGAGTTGACGTCGAGCGTGCCGCGCTCCACCTTGCCGGTCACGACGGTGCCGCGGCCGGTGATCGTGAAGACGTCCTCGATCGGCATGAGGAACGGCTTGTCGAGCTCGCGCACGGGGTCGGGGACGTTCTCGTCCACGGCCTCCATGAGCTCCAGGATCTTCTTGGTCCACTCGGGGTCACCCTCGAGGGCCTTGAGGCCGGAGACGCGGACGACGGGCGCGTTGTCGCCGTCGAAGTCCTGCGACGACAGCAGCTCGCGGACCTCCATCTCGACGAGCTCGAGGATCTCCTCGTCGTCGACCATGTCGGACTTGTTGAGCGCGACCAGCAGGTAGGGCACGCCCACCTGGCGGGCCAGCAGCACGTGCTCGCGCGTCTGGGCCATCGGACCGTCGGTCGCCGCGACCACCAGGATCGCGCCGTCCATCTGGGCGGCACCGGTGATCATGTTCTTGATGTAGTCGGCGTGACCCGGGGCATCGACGTGCGCGTAGTGACGCTTGGGCGTCTCGTACTCGATGTGCGCGATGTTGATCGTGATGCCGCGCTGCTTCTCCTCCGGCGCGGCGTCGATCTCGTCGAAGTTGCGCTGCGTGTTCGCCGGCAGGTCGGGGTACGTGTCCGCGAGCGTCTTCGAGATCGCGGCGGTGAGCGTGGTCTTGCCGTGGTCCACGTGCCCGATCGTGCCGACGTTGACGTGCGGCTTGGTCCGCTCGAACTTGGCCTTAGCCACTGGGGTCCTCCTGGGACTTGGGTAGATGTTCCGAACGTTGCGGGTGTTGGCCGATCAAGCCTAGACCCGCGGGGCGTTGCGGCTTCCTACAGGTTGATGGTTGTGCTGGTCGTCGACCTGTGGGGGCTCACTCGCCCCGGGTCTTCTTGATGATCTCGTCAGCAACGTTGCGAGGAACCTCGGCGTAGCTGTCGAACTGCATCGAGTACACCGCGCGGCCCTGCGTCTTGGAACGCAGGTCACCGATGTACCCGAACATCTCGCTCAACGGTACCTGGGCGCGCACGACCTTGACACCGGTCGCGTCCTCCATGGACTGGATCATCCCACGACGCGAGTTGATGTCACCGATCACGTCGCCCATGTACTCCTCGGGCGTCCGGACCTCGACGGCCATGACGGGCTCGAGGATGACCGGGTCGGCCCGCTTGATGCCCTCCTTGAAGACCATCGAGCCGGCGATCTTGAACGCCATCTCCGAGGAGTCGACGTCGTGGTAGGCACCGTCGAGCAGCGTGGCCTTGACCCCGACCACGGGGAACCCGGCCAGGACGCCCTGCTGCATCGCCGACTGGATGCCGGCGTCCACGGACGGGATGTACTCGCGCGGGATGCGCCCACCGGTGACCGCGTTGGCGAACTCGTAGAGCTCGCCGTCCGCCGTCTCGAGCGGCTCGAAGGTCACCTGGACCTTCGCGAACTGGCCCGAGCCACCGGTCTGCTTCTTGTGCGTGTAGTCGATCTTCTCCGCGGCGCGGCGGATCGTCTCGCGGTACGCCACCTGCGGCTTGCCGACGTTCGCCTCGACCTTGAACTCGCGACGCATGCGGTCGACGAGGATGTCGAGGTGGAGCTCGCCCATGCCGCCGATGACGGTCTGGCCGGTCTCCTCGTCCAGCTTGACGCGGAAGGTCGGGTCCTCCTGGGCGAGCTTCTGGATCGCCGTGGAGAGCTTCTCCTGGTCGGCCTTCGTCTTCGGCTCGATGGCCACGTCGATGACCGGCTCGGGGAAGGTCATCGACTCGAGGATGACCGGGTTCGCCGGGTCGCACAGGGTGTCACCGGTGGTGACGTCCTTGAGCCCGATGAACGCGTAGATGTGCCCGGCGTGGGCCTCCTCGACCGGGTTCTCCTTGTTGGAGTGCATCTGGAAGAGCTTCCCGATGCGCTCCTTCTTGCCCTTGGTCGAGTTCTGGACCTGCGCGCCCTGCGCGACCTTGCCCGAGTACACGCGCACGTAGGTGAGCTTGCCGAAGAACGGGTGCGTGGCGACCTTGAACGCGAGGGCCGAGAACGGCTCCGCCTCGTCCGGGCGACGCTCGATGATCTTCTCCGCGTCCTTGACGTCGTGGCCCTGGACGGCCGGGACGTCGAGCGGGGTCGGCAGGTAGTCGATGACGGCGTCGAGCATGGGCTGCACGCCCTTGTTCTTGAACGCCGAGCCGCACAGGACCGGGAAGGCCTCCGAGCGGATCACGAGCTTGCGGATGCCGGACTTGATCTCGGCGATCGAGAGCTCCTCGCCACCGAGGAACTTCTCGAGCAGCTCGTCGTCGGCCTCGGCGACGGCCTCGACGAGCTCGGCCCGGTACTGCTGAGCCTTCTCGACGAGGTCGGCCGGGATCTCCTCGACCGCGTACTCCTCGCCCATCTTGGTGTCGCCGCGCCACGTGAGCGCCTTCATCTCGAGCAGGTCGACGACGCCCTCGAAGTCGTTCTCCGCCCCGATCGGGAGCTGGATGACCAGCGGCTTCGCCTTGAGACGGTTGATGATGGTGTCGACCGTGAAGTAGAAGTCGGCGCCCAGCTTGTCCATCTTGTTGACGAAGCAGATGCGCGGGACGTCGTACTTGTCGGCCTGGCGCCACACGGTCTCCGACTGGGGCTCCACGCCCTCCTTGCCGTCGAACACCGCGACGGCACCGTCGAGCACGCGCAGCGAGCGCTCGACCTCGACGGTGAAGTCCACGTGACCGGGGGTGTCGATGATGTTGATCTGGTTGTTCTTCCAGTAGCAGGTCGTCGCGGCGGACGTGATCGTGATGCCGCGCTCCTGCTCCTGCTCCATCCAGTCCATCGTCGACGCACCGTCGTGCGTCTCACCGATCTTGTAGTTCACACCCGTGTAGAACAGGATGCGCTCGGTGGTGGTGGTCTTGCCGGCATCGATGTGGGCCATGATGCCGATGTTGCGGACCTTGTTCAGGTCGGTCAGCACGTCGAGTGCCACGGTGTCTTACCCCTTGTCGGTGGAAGGTCGGAAGCCGGGCCGGAGGTCCGGCCCCCGGCCGGCTCCGGATCCGCGGACGGCCCCGGGGATCACCCGGAGCCGTCCTGAGCGCATCACCAGCGGTAGTGCGCGAACGCCTTGTTCGAGTCGGCCATCTTGTGCATGTCCTCGCGGCGCTTCACCGCGGCACCGAGGCCGTTGGAGGCGTCGAGGATCTCGTTCATCAGACGCTCGGTCATCGTCTTCTCGCGACGGGCGCGCGAGAAGTCCGTGAGCCAGCGGAGCGCGAGCGTCGTGGAACGGGCCGGACGGACGTCGACGGGAACCTGGTAGGTGGCGCCACCGACACGGCGGGAGCGGACCTCGAGAGCCGGGCGGACGTTCTCCAGCGCGCGCTTGAGCACGACGACCGGGTCCTGGTCCGTCTTGGCACGGACACCCTCGAGGGCGCCGTAGACGATCGCCTCGGCGGTGGACTTCTTGCCGTCGAGCAGGACCTTGTTGATCAGCTGCGTGACGACGGGCGACCCGTAGACGGGGTCGACGATGAGCGGCCGCTTGGGGGCCGGACCCTTGCGAGGCATCAGGCCTTCTCCTTCTTCGCGCCGTACTTGCTGCGGGCCTGCTTGCGGTTCTTCACGCCCTGCGTGTCGAGCGCGCCGCGCACGATCTTGTAGCGGACACCCGGGAGGTCCTTCACACGGCCGCCGCGGACGAGCACGATCGAGTGCTCCTGCAGGTTGTGGCCGACGCCCGGGATGTACGCCGTGACCTCGGTACCCGAGGACAGCTTGACGCGCGCGACCTTGCGGAGCGCGGAGTTCGGCTTCTTGGGGGTGGTGGTGTACACACGGGTGCACACGCCGCGCCGCTGGGGGGAGGACTTGAGGGCGGGCGTCTTCGACGCCGTGGCCTTCGTGCTCCGGCCCTTGCGGACGAGCTGCTGGATCGTAGGCACTACGTCTCCGTCGTCTTCTCGAGCTCACGAGGGCCGGCCGGCCCTCGACGGTGGTCTGTCTGGCTGGTGCGTGCCGATCGCATGCGGCACCGGCGGCCCTCACGGACCGCAACGCCACTTACCACCGGCTCGATGGCCCGGGCCCGCTCCCCCGTCCTCGCGGACGGTCCGAGCGATCTTCCCGGGGTACCTGTGCGCTCAGGTCGGCGACGCCTCCGGCAGCCGGCCCGAGCCGAGGCTCCGGACTGACAGCGGGATGCGCGCGCGACGGCACGGGCACGGCTTCCAAGATTACCCGCGGAAGCAAGCGGGGTCAAAGGAACGAGGCATCCGCTCGGTGTGACCTGCGCCCGGCCCCCCGCCGAGGTAGTTCGATTCTCGGCGAGGTGGTACGCAGCACGCCGCGCCCGCTCGGTGAGCGGACGCGGCGTACTCCCTCGCCGAGGATCGAACTACCTCGGCGCTATGGCATCAGCGGAAGTCGCCGAAGTCGAGGTCCTCCAGCGGGATGGCCTCGCCCGTGCCCATGCCGAGCGTCGGGAAGTCGATCTCGTCGTAGCCGAAGCTCGGGTAGAGCTCCGCCTTCGCCTGCTCGGTGGGCTCGACCTCGATGTTCCGGTAGCGGGGCAGGCCCGTGCCGGCGGGGATGAGCTTACCGAGGATGACGTTCTCCTTGAGGCCCAGCAGCGGGTCACGACGACCGCTCATGGCCGCCTCGGTGAGCACGCGGGTCGTCTCCTGGAAGGAGGCGGCCGAGAGCCACGAGTCGGTGGCGAGCGAGGCCTTCGTGATGCCCATGAGCTCCGGACGGCCGGAGGCCGGCTGGCCACCCTCCGCCACGGCACGACGGTTCGCGTCCTCGAAGCGGACGCGCTCCGCGAGCTCACCCGGCAGCAGGTGCGAGTCACCCGAGTCGAGCACGGTCACGCGACGCAGCATCTGCCGCACGATGACCTCGATGTGCTTGTCGTGGATGTCCACGCCCTGCGAGCGGTAGGTCTCCTGGACCTCGTCCACCAGGTGCTTCTGCGTGGCACGCGGGCCGAGGATGCGCAGCACCTTCTTCGGGTCGACGGCGCCCTGGACCAGCTGGGTACCGACCTGGACCTGCTCGCCGTCCGTGATCAGGAGGCGCGCACGCTTGGTCACCGGGTAGCGGATCTCCTCGCCACCGTCGGCCGGCGTGAGGACCAGGTGGCGCGTGCGCTCCGTGTCCTCGATCGCCACGGTGCCCGTGTACTCCGCGATAGGCGCCTCACCCTTGGGGGTGCGGGCCTCGAAGAGCTCGGTGACACGCGGCAGACCCTGCGTGATGTCCTCCGCGGAGGCGACACCACCGGTGTGGAAGGTACGCATCGTCAGCTGCGTGCCCGGCTCACCGATGGACTGCGCCGCGATGATGCCGACGGCCTCGCCGATGTCCACCAGCTTGCCGGTGGCCAGGGAGCGGCCGTAGCACTTGGCGCAGGTGCCGACGCGCGACTCGCAGGTCAGCACGGAGCGGACCTTGACGTTCTCGATGCCGGCGGCGATGACCTTGTCGATCACCACGTCGCCCGCGTCCGAGCCCGCCTCGGCCACGACGTTGCCGTCCGCGTCCACGACGTCCGTCGCGAACGTGCGCGAGTAGATGCTGGTCTCGACGCGCGGGTGCGGCACCAGCACGTCGCCGATGCGCTCGGCGACGGGCAGCGTGAGGCCGCGCTCGGTGCCGCAGTCCTCCTCGCGGATGATGACGTCCTGCGACACGTCGACGAGACGACGGGTCAGGTAGCCGGAGTCCGCGGTACGCAGCGCCGTGTCGGCCAGGCCCTTGCGGGCACCGTGCGAGGCGATGAAGTACTCGAGGACGGACAGGCCCTCGCGGTAGTTGGACTTGATCGGGCGGGGGATGATCTCGCCCTTCGGGTTCGCCACGAGGCCGCGCATACCGGCGATCTGACGGACCTGCATCCAGTTACCACGGGCGCCCGAGGACACCATGCGGTACAGCGTGTTCCGCGAGTTGCTCTCGAGGTTCTCGCGCATGACCGACGCGATCTTGTCGGTGGCCTGCGTCCAGATCTCGATGAGCTCCTGGCGACGCTCGTCGTCGGTGATCAGACCCTTGTCGAACTGGTCCTGCACCTTGAGCGCGCGCTGCTCGTGCTCGTCGAGGATCGTGTCCTTGACCGCCGGCATCGCCACGTCCGAGATCGCGATCGTGACGCCCGAGCGCGTGGCCCACCGGTAGCCGGCGTCCTTCAGCGCGTCGAGCGACGTCGCGACGTCGACCTTGGGGTAGCGCTCCGCGAGGTCGTTGACGATCGTCGAGAGCTCCTTCTTGCCGACGACGCCGTTCTGGAACGGGTAGTCGATCGGGAGCGCCTCGTTGAAGATCGTGCGGCCCAGGGTGGTCTCGAACAGCAGCGTCTGCCCCTGCTCCCAGCCCTCGGGGGCCTCGAAGCCGCTGGTCGGCGGCACGAGGTCGGACATCCGCAGCTTGATCGTGGCGTTGAGGTCCAGCTCGCCGCGGTCGAGGGCCATGATCGCCTCGGCCTGCGAGGAGAACACGCGCCCCTCCCCCGTCGCGCCGGGGCGGTCCGAGGTGAGGTGGTGCAGACCGATGATCATGTCCTGCGAGGGCATGGTCACCGGACGGCCGTCCGACGGCTTGAGGATGTTGTTGCTCGAGAGCATGAGGATGCGGGCCTCGGCCTGCGCCTCCGCGCTCAGGGGCAGGTGGACCGCCATCTGGTCGCCGTCGAAGTCCGCGTTGAACGCGGCGCACACGAGCGGGTGCAGGTGGATGGCCTTGCCCTCGACGAGCTGCGGCTCGAACGCCTGGATGCCGAGGCGGTGCAGGGTGGGGGCACGGTTCAGCAGCACCGGGTGCTCCTGGATGACCTCCTCCAGCACGTCCCAGACCTCGCCGCGGGTGCGCTCGACCATGCGCTTGGCGCTCTTGATGTTCTGCGCATGGTTGAGCTCCACGAGCCGCTTCATGACGAACGGCTTGAACAGCTCGAGCGCCATCTGCTTGGGCAGACCGCACTGGTGCAGCTTGAGCTGCGGGCCGACCACGATGACCGAACGGCCCGAGTAGTCGACGCGCTTGCCGAGCAGGTTCTGACGGAACCGGCCCTGCTTGCCCTTGAGCATGTCGGAGATCGACTTCAGCGGGCGGTTGCCCGGGCCGGTGACCGGACGGCCGCGGCGGCCGTTGTCGAACAGCGAGTCCACGGCCTCCTGGAGCATCCGCTTCTCGTTGTTGACGATGATCTCCGGCGCGCCCAGGTCGAGCAGGCGCTTGAGCCGGTTGTTGCGGTTGATCACGCGGCGGTACAGGTCGTTCAGGTCCGACGTCGCGAACCGGCCACCGTCGAGCTGCACCATCGGGCGCAGGTCCGGCGGGATGACCGGGACGGCGTCCAGCACCATCGCCGTGGGCGAGTTGGTCGTCGTGAGGAACGCGTTGACGACCTTCAGGCGCTTGAGCGCGCGCGTCTTGCGCTGGCCCTTGCCCGTGCGGATGGTCTCGCGCAGCGACTCGGCCTCGGCGTCCAGGTCGAAGCTCTCGAGGCGCTTCTGGATCGCCGCGGCGCCCATCGAGCCCTCGAAGTACGTGCCGTACCGGTCGACGAGCTGGCGGTACAGCATCTCGTCACCCTCGAGGTCGGCGACCTTGAGGTTCTTGAACCGGTCCCAGACCTGCTCGAGGCGGTCCAGCTCCGCGTCGGCACGCTTGCGCAGCTGCGCCATCTCGCGCTCGGCGGAGTCGCGCACCTTGCGGCGCGCGTCGGCCTTGGCGCCCTCGGCCTCGAGCTCGGCCAGGTCGGCCTCGAGCTTCTGGGCGCGGACGTTGATGTCGTTGTCGCGGCGGTCCGAGATCTCCTTCTTCTCCAGGTCGATCTCGTTCTGGAGGTTCGGGAGGTCCTCGTGGCGGGCCTCGTCGTCGACCCACGTGACCATGTAGGCCGCGAAGTAGATGACCTTCTCCAGGTCCTTCGGGGCCAGGTCCAGCAGGTAGCCGAGGCGCGACGGCACACCCTTGAAGAACCAGATGTGCGTGACCGGGGCGGCGAGCTCGATGTGACCCATGCGCTCACGGCGCACCTTCGAGCGCGTCACCTCGACGCCGCAGCGCTCGCAGATGATGCCCTTGAACCGCACGCGCTTGTACTTGCCGCAGTAGCACTCCCAGTCCCGGGTGGGGCCGAAGATCTTCTCGCAGAAGAGCCCGTCCTTCTCCGGCTTCAGGGTGCGGTAGTTGATGGTCTCGGGCTTCTTGACCTCACCGTGCGACCAGGCACGGATGTCGTCGGCCGTTGCCAGGCCGATACGCAGCTCGTCGAAGACGTTGACGTCGAGCAAGATGTCCTACTTCCTCAAAGCTTTTCGAATGTCCGTGGAGTTCAGCTGGTCGCTGGATCAGATCTCGTCGACCGTGGCGGCCGAGTTGGGGCGTCGGGACAGATCGATGCCCAGCTCCTCCGCGGCGCGGTACACCTCGTCGTCGGACTCCTTCATCTCGATGGAGGTCCCGTCGCTCGAGAGCACCTCGACGTTCAGGCACAGCGACTGCATCTCCTTGAGGAGCACCTTGAAGGACTCCGGGATGCCCGAGTCGGGGATGTTCTCGCCCTTGACGATGGCCTCGTACACCTTCACGCGGCCGGGGACGTCGTCGGACTTGATGGTGAGCAGCTCCTGCAGCGTGTAGGCCGCGCCGTACGCCTCGAGGGCCCACACCTCCATCTCACCGAAGCGCTGGCCACCGAACTGCGCCTTACCACCCAGCGGCTGCTGCGTGATCATCGAGTACGGGCCGGTCGAGCGCGCGTGGATCTTGTCGTCGACCAGGTGGTGGAGCTTGAGGATGTACATGTAGCCCACCGACACCGGGTCCGGGAACGGCTCGCCGGAGCGGCCGTCGAAGAGCCGGGCCTTGCCGTCGGTGGCGACCATGCGCTCGCCGTCGCGGTTCGGCAGGGTCGTCGAGAGCAGGCCGCGCAGGCCGGACTCCTCGAGGCCGTCGAACACCGGCGTCGCCACCGGCGTCCCCGGCTCCGACTTCGCCGCGACCGCGGGCAGCGTCTCCTTCCAGGAGAGGTCGTCGCCCTCGGCCAGCTCGATGTCCCAGCCGCGGCTGGCGACCCAGCCCAGGTGGGTCTCGAGGACCTGGCCCACGTTCATACGACCGGGCACGCCCAGCGGGTTGAGGATGACGTCGACCGGGGTCCCGTCGGGGAGGAACGGCATGTCCTCCTGCGGCAGGATCTTCGAGATGACGCCCTTGTTGCCGTGCCGGCCGGCGAGCTTGTCGCCGACGGTGATCTTGCGGCGCTGGGCGATGTAGACGCGCACCAGCTGGTTCACGCCGGCGGGCAGCTCGTCGCCGTCCTCGCGGTTGAACTCGCGCACGCCGATGACCGTGCCCTGCTCGCCGTGGGGCACCTTGAGGGACGTGTCGCGGACCTCGCGGGCCTTCTCGCCGAAGATGGCGCGCAGCAGGCGCTCCTCCGGGGTCAGCTCGGTCTCGCCCTTCGGGGTGACCTTGCCGACCAGCACGTCGCCCGCGCCGACCTCGGCACCGATGCGGATCACGCCGCGCTCGTCGAGGTCCGCCAGGACGTCCTCGGAGACGTTCGGGATGTCCCGCGTGATCTCCTCGGGTCCGAGCTTCGTGTCGCGGGCGTCGACCTCGTGCTCCTCGATGTGGATCGAGGAGAGGACGTCGTCCTCCACGAGGCGCTGCGACAGGATGATCGCGTCCTCGTAGTTGTGGCCCTCCCACGACATGAACGCCACGAGCAGGTTGCGGCCGAGCGCGAGGTCGCCCTCGTCGGTCGCCGGGCCGTCGGCCAGCACGGAGCCGACCTCGACCCGCTGGCCCTCGTCCACGAGCACGCGCTGGTTGTAGCTGGTGCCCTGGTTCGAGCGGCGGAACTTCGCGGCGCGGTACGAGCCGGTGGTGCCGTCGTCGTTCGCGACGAGGACCAGGTCGGCCGAGACCTCGGTGACCACACCGGGCTTGGTCGCCACGATGACGTCGCCGGCGTCGACGGCCGCACGACGCTCCATGCCGGTGCCGACCAGCGGCGCCTCGGAGCGCACCAGCGGCACGGCCTGGCGCTGCATGTTGGCGCCCATCAGCGCGCGGTTCGCGTCGTCGTGCTCGAGGAACGGGATGAGCGCCGTCGCGACGGACACCATCTGACGCGGCGAGACGTCCATGTAGTCGATCTCGGCCGGCGGCAGGTCGTCGGTCTCGCCACCCTTGGTGCGCACCAGCACGCGCTCGCGGAGGAACGTGCCGTCCACGGCGAGCTCGGTGTTCGCCTGGGCGATGATGTGGCGGTCCTCGTCGTCGGCGGTCAGGTAGACGATCTCGTCCGTGACCTTGCCGTCGGTGACCTTGCGGTACGGCGTCTCGATGAAGCCGAACGGGTTGATGCGACCGAACGACGCGAGCGAGCCGATGAGGCCGATGTTCGGGCCCTCAGGGGTCTCGATCGGGCACATGCGGCCGTAGTGCGACGGGTGGACGTCGCGGACCTCCATGCCGGCGCGGTCGCGGGACAGACCACCCGGGCCGAGGGCGTTCAGACGACGCTTGTGCGTCAGGCCCGCGAGCGGGTTGTTCTGGTCCATGAACTGCGACAGCTGCGAGGTGCCGAAGAACTCGCGGATCGACGCCACCACAGGGCGGATGTTGATCAGCGTCTGCGGAGTGATCGCCTCGACGTCCTGCGTCGTCATGCGCTCGCGGACCACGCGCTCCATGCGGGACAGGCCCGTGCGCACCTGGTTCTGGATGAGCTCTCCGACGGCGCGGATGCGGCGGTTGCCGAAGTGGTCGATGTCGTCCGTCTCGACGCGGACCTCGACCGGCTGGCCGTCGCGGGTGCCGGGGATGGTCGCCAGGTCGGCGTGCAGCGCGGCGAGGTACTTGATCGTCGCGACGACGTCCGTCACGGACAGCGTGGAGTCGGCCAGCGGCGCGTCGACACCGAGCTTCTTGCTGATCTTGTACCGGCCGACCTTCGCCAGGTCGTAGCGCTTCGGGTTGAAGTAGAAGTTCTCCAGCAGCGCGCGACCGGCCTCGACCGTGGGCGGCTCGCCCGGACGGATCTTGCGGTAGAGGTCGACGAGGGCCTCGTCCTGCGTGTGGACGTGGTCCTTCTCGAGGGTGTCGAGGATCGACGGGAAGTCCGCGAACTCCTCGCGGATCTCCGCCTCCGTGAGACCGAGGGCCTTGAGGAGGACGGTGACGGGCTGCTTGCGCTTGCGGTCGACGCGCACGCCGACGGCGTCGCGCTTGTCGATCTCGAACTCGAGCCAGGCGCCGCGCGACGGGATGACCTTCGCCGAGAAGACGTCCTTGTCGCTCGTCTTGTCGGGCGTGCGCTCGAAGTAGACGCCCGGGGAGCGGACCAGCTGCGAGACGACGACGCGCTCGGTGCCGTTGATGATGAACGTGCCGCGCGCGGTCATGAGCGGGAAGTCGCCCATGAAGACCGTCTGGCTCTTGATCTCACCGGTCGTGTAGTTCACGAACTCGGCCGTCACGAACAGCGGCGCGGCGAACGTGAAGTCCTTCTCCTTGCACTCGTCCGCCGTGTACTTCGGCGGCTCGAAGCGGTGGTTCGAGAAGGAGAGGGACATCGACTGACCGAAGTCCTCGATCGGCGAGATCTCCTCGAAGATCTCCTCCAGGCCCGACGTCGCGGGGACGTCGTTGCGGCCGGCCGACGTCGCGGCCTCGACCCGGGCCTGCCAGGCGGGGCTGCCGAGCAGCCAGTCGAAGCTCTCGGTCTGCAGCCCGAGGAGGTCGGGGACCTCGAGCGGCTCGTAGATCTTGGCGAAGGAGACGCGGCGGGAAGCGGTGCGGTTCGCGATGGCGTCGGCGGACGGAACAGAAGGGGTGCGCGAGGCAGCCAAGAGGGGTCCTTCCCTGCAGTTCGATGGCACGCTGTACGCTCTGCGAGGGCTGGAGGCGCCGGACCGCGGGAGAGGACCGTCCCAGGGGTCACGAAGACGTGATCACGGAGGGCGGGGCTTCGTCGGCGGGGAGGCGTCGGGGCACAAGCGAGCGCAAAGCGCTAGCGTAGCCAGAACTTCGTCGTTTGTCCACTCGCGCGGGCACACGAGCGGACGCCCTCGGTTCTGGGTCTTTGAGGACGTTGTCTCGGTGGCCGCCATATGCCGCCCAAGAAACGGTTGTCGGACCAGCCTAACCCGTGCTATGGCCGTCCGGCCAGGCGTCGGCGCGCGACGTCGGTCACGGCACGACACCTCCACAAGCGGGCCGCTCCCCCGCCACGTCGTTGCCGCACCGCTCGCTCGCGGCGGCAGCTCGAGCTGCCGCGCCGACGTCGTCGGGCGTGCCGGGCCGTCGTCGATGGTCAGACGCAGCGAGGCCCGCACCCCCGAAGGGATGCGGGCCTCGCGGAGCGATGCGCGGCTAGGCCGCGACGATCACTTGAGGGTGACGGTGGCGCCGGCGCCCTCGAGGGCAGCCTTGGCCTTCTCGGCCGTCTCCTTGTTCGCGGCCTCCAGGACCGGCTTCGGGGCGCCGTCCACGAGGTCCTTGGCCTCCTTCAGGCCGAGGGACGTGAGCGCGCGCACCTCCTTGATGACCTGGATCTTCTTGTCGCCGGCGGCCTCGAGGATGACGTCGAACTCGTCCTTCTCCTCGGCGGCCTCGGCGCCACCGGCACCGCCGGCGGCGGGGGCGGCGGCCACGGCGGCGACCGGGGCCGCGGCGGTGACGTCGAACTTCTCCTCGAAGGCCTTCACGAACTCGTTGAGCTCGATGAGCGTGAGCTCCTCGAAGGCGGCCAGGAGCTCGTCGGTGCTGAGCTTCGCCATGATGGCGTTCCTTTCGATCAATGTCCCGTGGCGCCTGTCGGCCGGCCACGTGATCCGGGTGGTGCGTCCTGGGACCCGGGGGCCCCGCAGAAGCAGAGGGGGTGGTGCTCGCCGCACCGCCGTCAGGCGGCAGCGGCCTCCGATTCCTGCTTCTGACGCAGGGCATCGATGACGCGAGCGGCCTGGGCCGGCTTCGCAGTGAAGGCGTAGGCAGCCTGGTAGAGCTTGGCCTTCATCGCGCCGACCGTCTTGGCCAGCAGGACCTCGCGGGACTCGAGGTCCGCGAGCTTGGTGACCTCTGCAGCGGTCAGCGGCTTCCCGTCAAGGACACCGCCCTTGATGACCAGTGCAGGGTTCGCCTTGGCGAAGTCACGCAGACCCTTGGCGGCCTCGACCGGGTCACCGGTCACGAACGCGATCGCGGACGGACCCTTGAGGTCCGCCTCGAAGGCGTCGATCCCAGCCTCCTTGGCCGCGATGGAGGTCAGCGTGTTCTTCACCACGGCGTAGGTTGCGTTGCCGCTGAGCGACCGACGCAGCTCCTTGAGCTGCGCGACGGTGAGCCCGCGGTACTCGGTCAGCACGGCCGCGTTCGAGTCACGGAACTTGTCCGCGACCTCCGCGACAGCGGCTGCCTTGTCCGGCCTCGCCATGGCAATCCTTCCGGTGGTGGTGCCACCGGTACCCGGAAAAGAAAGGAGCCCCGGCGCAGGTGCGCACGGGGCTCGGAGCTCACAGCGGACTGTGTGATCGTCGTCGTGTCACCTACGCAGGCCCCCGCACTCTTCGCGGGACTTCGGTCTTCGGCTTCCTGGGCGAGCCCGGGCAGCGTCTGACGACCGGCGGTCTTGGGTTACCCGACGATGCTAGCGCACGCAGCCCCTCGGCCCAAGCCGCGGACAGCACATTGTGACCCAGATCATGGTGCTGCTAGCTTCACCCCGCGGCTGCGTGGGGACGTCGAACATGAGCGCCCCCTCCCATGGGCCACCGAGCCCGCGTGCCATGCATCTCGTCCAACGCAACGAGGAAGGAAGCGACGATGAGCGACCCCATCACCATGGGCCACTGAGCCTGCTTGCCCCGCATCTCGTCGAGACGACACAGGGAAGGAAGCGTCGATGAGCGACCCCATCACCGTGGGCCACTGACACACCGTCGTGCCCGCCCCAGACCCCCCCCCCCGCGACCTGGTTCCGTCCCGCCCGAGGGGTGCCGACCACCGAGAACGGACAACCTTTCTGTGACTCCTGGCGACACGGCGCCGACGCTGAGGCAGATCGACCGGCGGTTCACCGCCCTCACGGCACTCCGCTGGCTCCCGTCCGGGCTGTCGGTCCCGACGATGGTCCTGCTGATGCAGGAACGCGGACTGGACGTGCGCACCGTCGGCATCCTGCTCGCGGTCCTGGCGGCGGCGATCATCGTGCTCGAACTCCCGTCGGGCGGGTTCGCCGACGTGGTCGGCCGTCGTAACTCTCTCCTGATCTGCGGATCCTTGAGCGCACTCGCCGCCCTCGGCTTTGCCTTGAGCCCCGGCATCGGCGCTTTCGCCGTGACGATCCTCGTCCACGCGGTCGCCAAGGCGCTCGACTCCGGGCCCCTGAAGGCGTGGTACGTGGACGCCGCACAGTCGCTGGATCCCGACGTGGACCTGACGCCAGGCTTCGCCCGCGCGGCGACGGCCGAGTCGCTCGGTCTGGGAGCCGGCGCGCTGCTCGCAGGCGGTCTCGTCGCCATCGCGCCGTTGCCCGCCGCGGAGGGTCCGATACTTGCCCTGTCCGTGCCGTACCTCGCCGGGAGCTGTCTGACGTTGCTGTCGCTCGGACTCGTCGCGCGCTGGGTCCACGATCCGCCGCGCCAGCGCGCCCTCGTCGTTCGCGAGATCGTGACGCGAGAAGTTCCGGCGACCATGGCGCGAGGCGTCCGCCTCGCGGTGACGCGCGGGCCATTGCGCAGCATCGCGCTCTACATAATCGCCCTCGGCGTCGCGCTGTCGGGCGTCGAGCTGCTCGCACCCACCGCGTTCTCGGGGTTCTTCGGTGGCGGCTCGGCCGCGTCCGGCTTCTACTCGGTCCTGGTGACCGCGGGGTTCGCGGGGTCGGCACTCGGTGCGTCGCTCGCACCTCGCGTCGCGCAGCTGGTCCGCGGTTCGCGCCGTGGCGCAGGTCTCGCGACGGCGGTGGCGGCACTCGGGATCTGCGGGCTCGCGGTGCCACTCGTCGGGTTCGCGGCCGCCGGGTACTTCCTCGTGTTCCTGCTCCTCGGGATCGCCAGCCCGCTCGTGGACGAGGCGACGCAGAGCGCGACGCCGTCGGACCAACGCGCCACCGTCGGCTCCGTGATGTCCCTGGCGATGCAGTCGGGCGGAGTTCTCGCGAACGTCGTCTGCGGCGCTCTCGCGGCATCGGTCGCCCTGCCCATGGGCGTGGGTGTCATCGCCCTCGGCCTGGTGCTCGGCGCCGTCGCCATCGTCACCAGCACGAGCACGAGCGGGGATCGCCGCACCCGGACCTCCCGCGAACACCCTGCAGGCGACCCTTGGACGGCGGGCCAGCCCGCCGGTCGCCCCTAGAGGACCAGCGGCCCGAAGCACACCAGCGGGACAGGCTCCGGCTCGTCCGCCACCGCCCGGGCGAGTGCCTCCCCCGGCCGTAGCCCGTCGCGCAGCCCCACGTGGAGCACCGGCATCACTCGGACGGCGACGTCGTCGCGCAGCGGCGCGACGCTCGCGATGACGGCCCGGGCACCCATGCGTAGCAGCACGCTGGTCAGGCCGAGCGGCTCGCCCCCCTGGCGGATGCTCGCGGACCCCACGTCGCATGCCGAGAGGACCATGACTGCCCGAGTCAGGTCGTGCCCATCCAGCTCGTGCGCGAACAGCGGTCCGTCGGCCAGGAGGAGGCTCGAGAAGACCGGGTTGTCCGGCTCGTGCGAGCCGTGGGTGGCCAGATGGACCACCGATGCCTCCTTGACCGCGCCTGCGACCGCCGCGCAGGTCGCCTCGCCGTCCACCAGGGTCCGCGCCGCACTCCCCCACACCCTGGCCACCTCGGCGGCCTCCGCGCCCGCCAGCCGAAGGCCGGGGCCGGCGACCGCCAGTGCCGAGCCGGCTTCCCACCCGCCATCGCCGCTGGTGACCCAGGAATTCACGACCGTCGACACTCCGCGCCGGGACGGCAGCATGGACCACGGGACCGACACCAACCGGTCCCGGGCCGCGATGTACACGGGCCCGTCGACGTCGGCGCCCCGGAGGAGTGCGTCGTCCAGCCAGGCCAGGCTCCGTGCGAGGGACTGCGAGACGGTGGCACGCAGCGGCGGGGGGAGCAACGGGTTGGACAGCGCCCCAAGGTCTGCGCGCACACGACGCGCCTGCTCGAGCGTCTGCTCCAGCGGGGCCAGGTCGAGCAGGCGCGTGCCACCCCCGTCGACCCGCACCGCGCAGACCCGGCCCTTGATCATCATGAGGTCGAGGACGGTGCGGTCCGAGCCCGCCGCCCGGAGCTCCGCACGCAGCGCGCGGGCCGAGGTGGCCTGCGGCACCCCCGCGTGGCCGTCCGCGTGCCAAGACCGTTCGCGGGCCCGGCTCTGGAGCCGGCGCGCGTCGCGCCGGAGCCGCGCCTGCTCGATCCCGGAGGTCGCGTCCCCCTCGAGCTGCCGGGCGCGCTCGGCTAGCCGGCGCGCGCTCCCCACGAGCGCGGCCATCTCAGGGTCCTCGGGGGGCTGCACCCTCCCGGACCCCGCGAAGGTGGCGCGACCGCGCTCCACCGCGTCGAAGACCGCGTCGGGACGCCCTGAGCGCATGGCCGCGTCCAGGTCCACCGACTGGAGCCGGATCCCGTGGACCGACGCGGCGGTGACCGCCTCGACGGAGCCCAGCCGCTGCCGGTGCTGCGCCAGGAGCTGGTGGCCCCTGCGCACCGCGGCGAGACCGCGGCGCCGGTCCTCGTCCGCGAACGCCGCGAGGGCCCTCACGACCTGGGCGCGCAGCTGCGTGCCCAGCGAGAGCCCCGACGGCGGCGGCAGCCGGCGCAGCCGCTCGGCCGCCACGTCCGGCCGCCCGCCGCGCACGGCCCCCTCAGCGACCACCAGGTCGAGGTCGACGGCCACGCGGTCGGCGCCCGGCAGGGCCCGCGCGCGCTCGGCGAGGCGCGCCGCGTCGTGCGCGAGCCGCAGGAACGCGCGCGGCGGCGCACCCTCGTCAACGAGCACCTCGTGCCGCGCGTCGATGGTGATCAGGCCCGCCCGCAGGTCGAGCAGGTCGTGACCGGCCCGTCGTGCCCGCCCCCGCACACGCCGGGCGACGGCCATCGCCTCGTCGTAGCGCCCCAGCCCCACCAGGCACCGGGCCTGGCCGAGCTGCGCGTCGATGAGGTCGCGCCACGCGCGGGTGTCCGCGAGGACGTCGGCGGCCATCCCGAGCGCCTCGGCCGCCTCGGTCAGCAGGCCGGCCTCGTAGAGCACCGCGGCCTTGTCCATGAGGCCGATGCCCGCGTGCTCGGGTGGCGAGCTCTCCGCCGCAGCGTCCATCGCCCGGAGCGCCGCCGGCAGATCGCCGCCCAGGTAGCGTGCGTAGCCCAGGTTGTGCTCGGCCATGAGCTCGACCGCGGTCTCCCCCACCCGGTGCGCGAGCTCCCGAGCGCGCTCGAGGTCCCTGACAGCCACGTCGAGCTCGCCGGTCTCGAGGCACAGCCAGCCCCGGTTGATGAGGACGGGCACGAGGTCCCGCTCGTCCATGATCCCCACGAGGGCCGCGTCGAGCTCGGCCCGCGCCTGGGCGAGGTCCCCCATGCGCATGAGCTGCAGGCCACGGTGCCCCTGCACCACCGCGACCATCGACTCGTCGCGAGCCCCCGACGCGAGGACCTGCGCGGCGTCGAGGAGGTCCAGGACGACGTCCCGCTCGGCGCCACGCTCGTACTCGCAGGTGGCGATCCCGACGAGGACTCGCGCGCGGGCCCGGACGACGTCCGCGCCGCCCGGGCCCTGCATCCCGTCGAGCCTGCGGAGGGCGGCGCGGTAGGTCCGCAGGGCGAGCCCGAACCGCCGGTGCGACCGGGCGCTCGTCCGTGCCCGTTCGATCTGCTCCAGCACGGCCTCGAGCCCGTCCACGCCTCACCTCATGTCGTCACCCTCGGTGGGCACCCTCCACCGACAGCCCGCCGGTCGCACCGCTGATGGCCGACCAGATCTGCTGCACCCTCGTGGGGACGAGCGTATCGGCGTCGTCCTCCGCACCCAACGCGAGGGCGTCCTGGCGCAGTGCCAGGAGCTCCCGGGCGATCTCGCCCGCCAGCACGGGGGCGGAGAAGGAGGTGCCGCTCCACGTCGCGAACCCGCTCTGGAAGCCCTCAGGGTCGATGGTCGACCGGAACTGGTCCGAGTGCCGCTCCTTGATGCGCAGCGAGGGCGTCACCGGACCGTCGAGCGTGACGGGCACGGTACTCACCACGCCGGCGCCCGGCCGCAGGCAGGTGACCCACGGCCCGTCGTTGCTGAAGAGCGCGGTGGTCCCGTCGGGGTTCAGCGCCCCCACCGTCAGGATTGGGGGCCGCTCGGACGACGTGTCCCCTGCCTCCGTGATGGTCGGGGGCACGGACCGCCGGTCGACCTCGGGGGCGAACGCTGCGGGGAACTCGGGCCGTGTCTCGCCGTCGTTCCCGGCCGCGACGACGACGGCGACGCCGGAGTCGCGGAGCTTGGCGAGCACCGCGCGGAGGGGGTGGTCCCACCGCATGTCCTCCGGGCGCTCGTGGTAGTAGCCCATGGAGAGCACGACCACGTCGACCGGCACGTACCCGTCCTCGCCCGCCAGCCCACGGTCGTGGAAGCGCGCCAGCCGGCGCAGCGAGTCGATGACGTCGGACTCCGCCACGACCCCGGACCCGCCGACGGTCCGCACGGGCAGGAGCAGCGCGTCCGGGCAGACCTGGTGCACGATGCCGGCGATGAAGGTGCCGTGCCCCGCGACGGGGTCCAGCGGCCCGGTCAGCGGCGACGTGCTCGACCCGCCGATCTCGGCGTCCTCCTCCGGGTAGCGCTGCGCGGGGTAGGTCCCTATGGGCTCCCCGTCGAGCAGTGCGTCCCGGATGACGACCCCGTTGCCGTCCGACCCGCCGTCGGCGTCGTAGGTCCCGAACCAGTCGTGCGTCCCGATGCCCGTGTCGAGCACGGCGACGACCGGGCGGGCCGCGCCGTCCGGGGTCCGCCGCATGTCGCCGTCGTCACGCACGTGGCGGGTCGGGGCGGCCCCGAGCCAGCGGACGGGAGCACGGCCGCCCGACCCGGCGACGCCGTACTCCGCGAGCCCCTCGACCGGGTGGGTCGAGAACGGGTGGGTCGAGAACGGGTGCGTCGAGAACGGGTGCGTCGAGAACGGGTGCGTCGAGAACGGGTGCGTCGAGAACGGGTGCGTGGAAAACGGGTGCGTGGAGAACGGGTGCGTCGAGAACGGGTGCGTCGAGAACGGCCGCGTCGACATGACGTGGTCGAGGCTGAGAGACCAGTCCGTCGAACGGTCGTCGCCGTCGGCCTCGAGCGCCTCCCACGCGTCGGGCTGCGCGTCCTGGCTCTCGGGGAGCAGGCGGAGCACGAAGCCGCGCTGGTCGTCCACGTCGCCGAGCAGGTCCGACGACGCGCCGTCCTCGCGGTAGTGCACCTGGAGGCTCACCCTGCACCCCTGGCGTCGTGCCTCCCGCTCCACCCGGGTCGCCTGCGCGGCGTCGTCGGGGAAGTCCACGTCGAGAAGACGAGGGCGTGCGTCGGGGGCCTCAGGTCGCCGCACCCGGTCACGCAGGCCGCGGGGCAGCTCGCCGTGCACGATCACCCGGTCAGCGACGTACCACGTCGGCTCGACCGCGCGACGCCCCGGGCGGGCGCGCAGCGCGTTCGGGTCCAGGTACCGCATCGGCGAGTCGGCCGGTCGCGGCTCGCGACCTCCCGGTCCAGTGGGCGTCTCGGTCACGGGTCCTCCTCGTCACGGGCGCGCCGGATCGGCGCAGGTCAGGTCCGGGCGCAGGTCGCGCCCGGGTTCAGAGCTCGACGACCGGGGTGGCGACGGTGAGGTCGCTGCCGTCGGGCAGTCGCACGAGCAGGCTGGTGGGGCCGCGGTCGACGGCGGTGAACGCGAAGCGGCCGTCGTCGTCGGCGGTGGTGACGCGCTCGCCACCGGGCTGGCGCAGCTCCACGACCAGGGTGTCCGCGGGAGCCACCCAGCCGTCGAGGCGCACGTGCGTGCCGTCGTCGTCGGTGGACAGCGCGATCATCACCGTGAGTCGCTCGTGCGTGAAGGTGATGGTGCGCGCCTCGAGCGGCGGGGCGTCACCGCGCACGGAGCCGACGGGCGCGTCGATCTGCTGCAGGTCCATCACCTCGGCCTCGAGGCGGGCGAGCGTCATCGCGAACAGCGACCGCTCGACGAGGCCCTCGGGCATCGGGTCCACCGCCTGCACGGCACGGCCGAGGCGGTCCAGGACGGCGACGTCACGCTCGTCCAGGGGCTCGTCCTCGCCGGGCACGGGCGCACCCCACGCGTTCTCGTGCTTCGGGTTCATGTCCACGAGGCCTCCCCTTGTTCGGTGAGGACGGCGCGCAGCTTCGCCAGGCACCGTCCCCGTGTGGCGCCGATGCTTCCCACCGGCATGCCGATCGACGCCGAGATCGCCTTGTAGTCCGGGCGGTCGGCGAGCGAGACGAGTCGCAGCAGCTCCTGGCAGCGCTCCGGGAGCTTGCGCAGCGAGGACCACAGGAGGCGGTCGCGCTCGTCGCGCAGCACCTCCGCCTCCGGGCCCGGGCCGGCGTCGGGCAGGGCCGCGGAGCCCTCCGTGACGTCGTCGGGCAGCTCCGTGCGGCGACGCTGGTCGGCGCGCCCCTTGCGGACCGCCTCCCACGCGGCCCGGCGGGCCGTCACGAGGAGCCACTTCAGCACGGCCTTCGGCTCCGCGATCGTGTCCGCGTGCCGCACCAGCGCCGCCCACGTGGACTGCACCACGTCGTCGGCGACGTCCCGGTCGACGCCCTGGGCGCGCACCGTGTGCCACAGCAGCGGGCTGGCCTCCCGGACCAGGTCGGTCAGGGCGTCGGTGCGCCCCTGGCGGAAGTCGAGGATCGCCCGCGCGGCCCGGTCGCCCAGGCTCTCGTCGGCGTCGGGCGCCCCACCGAGCGGTTCCTCAGTGGCTCGTGTCATGGCTGTTCGCACCTCGTGAGGGCTCGTCGAGAAGCCGGGGCGGCCGCGACCCGGAGTCTCTGAGCCTACGGCGTGCGCCGACGACGCGGCAGAGGCGGGTTGCATCCTCATGCAAGGTCCTCCTCCCGCGCGCGTGCGGAGCGGCGTACTCGTCATCGCCCGGAAAGAGGACGACCCGCACCGCGTGATACACGCGGCGCGGGTCGATCTCGACGGGCTCGGGTCAGCAGGCGCCCAGGTCCCGCCACACCCCCCACTGCCCGCTCTGCGCGGGGTTCTCGTTGGTGGTCCACCACTTCGCCTCGTACGTGTGCCCCTGGTAGGACACCCGGTTGCCGCCGGTGTAGACCGACGACGCGGCCCAGGCCGCCGCAGTGCAGTCGCCCGGGTCGACAGGCGGGTCGGTCGGGTCGACCGGCCGGTCGGTCGGGGGCGTGCTCGGCCCGGTCGCGAGGCGCCCGCCGACGACGTCCGCGAACGCGTAGCCGTTCGTGGCGTCCCAGTTGATCGACCAGGTCATGGCGCCGCCGATCGGGCCGTACGCCTTCGCGGGCGTGAACGCGCCGCAGCCCGTGCGCGCCTCGAGGCAGTCGAGGGCCTGCACGACGTTCGACGCGGGCTGGTACCCGCCGCCCGCGGCCCGGGACGTCGCGGGAACGCCGATGCCGACCTGGTCCGGGCGCAGGCCCATCTCGAGCTGGATGCACGACAGCGCGGTGAGGAAGTCGACCGTCCCCTGCGAGTAGACCTTCTGGTCGCACCCGAGCATCGACCCGGAGTTGTAGTACTGCGTGTTGACGATCGTGAGGATGTCCTTGATCGCCAGCGTGAGCTGGTAGTAGCCCATGCTCGTCGCCTGGTAGTCGATCGTCTGCGGCGCCATCGTGAGGATCAGGTCGGGCCCGGCCCTCGCCGAGAGCTGGTGCAGGGCGTCGGCCATCGCGGTGGCGTCGATGCCGTGCTCGAGGTCGATGTCGACGCCGTCGAACCCGTACTCCTGCATGAGCGCGTACGCGCTGTCGGCGAAGCTCTTCGCCTCCGTCGCGTTCGAGATGACGACGTTGCCCTTCTCGCCGCCGACGGACAGCACCACCTTGCGGCCCTGTGCGTGCATCGCGGCGACGTCGGCCTTGAACTGAGCCTCCGTGTAGCCGCCCAGCTCGGCGCTCGCGACCTCGAACGTGATGCCGCCCGGGGTGCCGGCCTGGTTCTCGGCGAAGGCGACCGCGACGAGGTTGTACGCCGCCGGGACCTGCGACAGGCGCAGCACCGTGGCGCCGTTGTCGAAGTTCTGCCAGTAGCCCGTGAGCCACGGGCCGCCGGCCACGGCGGCCGCCGCCGCGGGCTCCTGCGCGGCGGGGGCGGGCCCGGCGGCCGAGGCCAGGGCCCCGCCCGTCAGGGCGAGGGCGGCGGCGCCGAACGCCGCCACCAGGCCGGCCACGGCCCTCCTCGTTGCTGTTCTCACGGCGTGCTCCCTCGTCGTCGAGCGGTGCGGTCGACACGACGGTAGGCCCGCGGCCGCGTCCGACGGCATGAGGGATTCCCCGGCATCTGCGCCGGCGGGATGAGGGAGTTCGCGTACGACGACGGCCCGGCACCCTCGCGAGTGCCGGGCCGTCGTCCGTGGTTCAGCGGGTCCCTGCCGGGATCACGCCTCCTCGAGGAGCTTCGAGGTGCGCGACTGGTCCAGCGGGATGCCGGGGCCCATCGTCGTCGCCATCGTGGCCTTGGTGATGTACCGGCCCTTGGACGACGTCGGCTTGAGACGCAGGACCTCGTCCAGCGCGGCGGCGTAGTTCTCCACCAGCGCCTTCTCGTCGAAGGACGCCTTGCCGATGATGAAGTGCAGGTTCGCGTGCTTGTCGACGCGGAACTCGATCTTGCCGCCCTTGATGTCGGACACGGCCTTGGCCACGTCCATCGTCACGGTGCCGGTCTTCGGGTTCGGCATCAGACCACGGGGGCCGAGCACCTTGCCCAGGCGGCCGACCTTGCCCATGAGGTCCGGCGTCGCCACGGCGGCGTCGAAGTCGGTGTAGCCCGCCGCGACCTTGGCGATGAGCTCGTCGCCACCGACCTCGTCGGCGCCGGCGGCCACGGCCTCCTCGGCCTTGGCGGCGTTCGCGAAGACGATCACGCGGGCCGTCTTGCCGGTGCCGTGGGGCAGGTTGACCGTGCCGCGGACCATCTGGTCGGCCTTGCGGGGGTCGACGCCCAGGCGGAACACGACCTCGACGGTCGCGTCGTACTTGACCGTCGCGGTCTCCTTGGCGAGGCGAACCGCCTCGAGGGGGGCGTACAGGGCGTCGCGGTCGATCTTCTCCGCCGCGGCGCGGTACGCCTTGCTGCGCGTTGCCATCTGCTTCTCCTTCTGCAGTCGTGGTGAGCGGGTCCGCGCGGACCCTGCCACGTGCCCGGCGTCGTTCGCCGGGGCTTGGTCCGAGCCGCCCGGGCCGGACCGGACGGATCCGGTCACGGCACGGGCGGCCCGGGCGCGGATCACTCCGCGACGGTGATGCCCATCGAACGAGCGGTGCCGGCGACGATCTTCATCGCGGCGTCGATGTCGTTCGCGTTGAGGTCCTGGAGCTTCGTCTGCGCGATCTCGCGGACCTGGTCCTGGGTGAGCTGCGCGACCTTGACCGTGTGCGGCGTCGCGGAGCCCTTGGCCACACCAGCGGCCTTCTTGATGAGCTCGGCGGCCGGCGGCGTCTTCGTGATGAAGGTGAACGAGCGGTCCTCGTAGACCGTGATCTCGACCGGCACCACGTTGCCGCGCTGCGACTCGGTGGCCGCGTTGTAGGCCTTGCAGAACTCCATGATGTTCACGCCGTGCTGACCGAGCGCGGGGCCGATCGGCGGGGCGGGGGTGGCCGCACCGGCGTTGATCTGGAGCTTGATGAGGCCGGAGACCTTCTTCTTGGGAGGCATGACTCTTCCCTGTCTTTCTTGTTCGTGGGCCGACGCCGTGGGCGATGACCCGGTTGCAGTACCGCGTCCGTCAGATCTTGGCGACCTGGTTGAACGACAGCTCGACCGGGGTCTCCCGGCCGAAGATGGAGACGAGGACCTGGAGCTTCTGGGCCTCGGCGTTGATCTCGGAGATCGTGGCGGGCAGCGTGTCGAACGGGCCGTCGGTGACGGTGACCGACTCGCCGACCTCGAAGTCGACCTCGACGGGGGTCTTCGCCGCCGCGCCGGACGACGCCGCGGCGCCCTTGCCGGCCTCGGGGGCGGCCTCGACGAACACCGGCGCCAGCATCGAGAAGACCTCGTCGAGCGTCAGCGGCACGGGCTGGTGCGTGTGGCCGACGAAGCCTGTGACGCCCGGCGTGTGCCGCACGGCGCCCCACGACTCGTCCGTGAGGTCCATGCGCACGAGGACGTAACCCGGGATACGGACGCGGCGGACGGTCTTCTTCTGCGCGTTCTTGATCTCGGTCACCTCCTCCATGGGGACCTCGATCTGGAAGATGTAGTCCTCCATGTTCAGGCTCTGGATGCGGTTCTCCAGGTTGGCCTTCACACGGTTCTCGTACCCGGCGTACGAGTGGATGACGTACCAGTCGCCGAACTGTGCGCGCAGCGTGCGGCGGAACTCCTCGGCCGGGTCCTCGACGACGTCGCCGTCGGCGTCCGCGGGGCGCTCGCCCTCGGCGGCCTCGTCGGCGTTCTCGACGTCGGTGTCCTCAGCAGCGCCCTCGGTACCGGACTCCTCAGCAGCGTCCTCGGTGCCCGCCTCGGGCTCCGCGTCCGCGGGCGCGCCGAGGTCCGCCTCGACGCCGTCGGCGTCGGGCTGCGTGGGGTCGACGTTCTCCGTCTGGTCCAGCGGATCCTGGGACACGAACGAACCTGCTTTCTGGAATCTGCTTGCTTCGGTGGCGGGCGACCGGCGGCCTGCCGCGGTCAGTCGCCGAAGAGGGCGAGGACGCCCAGCCCGATGGCCCAGTCGAGCGCCGTCACGAACAGCATGACCACGACCACGAACACCAGGACGACGATCGTGTAGTTGACCAGCTCCGAGCGGGTCGGCGTGACGACCTTGCGGAGCTCCGCGACGACCTGGCGCACGAAGAGCGCGATCCGCGCGAACAGGTGCGGGCGCTTGCCGGTGGCCGACTTGCCGCCGCCGGGCGTCCCCACGGCCTCAGCCGGTGACTCGCTCACTCGCACTACCCCGTTTCGCGTTCCCGCCGCGGCCGCGCCACCTGCCGGTGACGCACCCACGGCACTGACTCTGGCGTTCCGGGGTCATGCGATGGCCCCGCTGCGCGCGGCCCCGCGGGGGATCACGCTGGCAGGGTAGACAGGACTCGAACCTGCAACCTGCGGTTTTGGAGACCGCTGCGCTACCAATTGCGCCACTACCCTTCGTGCTCGACGCCCGTCGTCCAGGCTCGAATCACCCGGAAGGGCGCGTTCGAGCATTGGCGGGCATCAACCACCGAGGGACAACTGTACGCGACGCGCGGGCGTGGGTCGAACCACCCCCGTCCACACCCGCGGCAGCCCCTCGGCACCGCCCCGCACACCCCCGCCGAGCCCGACCCGTCCACCAATCGGTGGACCACGGGTCCCCCCGTCCGGGGCTCCCGCGGGCCCCGGCACGACGGCGAGGCTCGGTGCATGGCCTCGACGACGACCCCCGCACCGGCACCGCCGCCCGCCCCCGAGGGGCGCGCCTCCGCCCGCCCTCCCGCGCAGCGCAGCACCGCGCACCGACCCCCGGACGGGGCGGCCGTCCGCGTCCGAGGGCTGGCCAAGCGCTACGGCACCAAGCAGGCCGTGGACGGGCTCGACCTCGACCTCGCCGCCGGCGAGATCGTCGCCGTGCTCGGACCGAACGGGGCCGGCAAGACCACGACGGTCGAGATCCTCGAGGGCTTCCGTGACCGCGACGGCGGCGAGGTGCGCGTGCTCGGCGAGGACCCGGCCCGCGCCGGCCGCGCCTGGCGGGCCCGGATCGGCGTCGTCGCGCAGGACTCCCGCGACCAGGCCGAGCTGACCGTGGCGGAGTCCGTGCGGTCCACGGCGCGCTACTACCCCGCGCCGCGCGACCCCGACGAGGTCGTCGCCGCGGTCGGCCTCGGCGCCAAGGCGGGGGCCCGGGTGCGGTCGCTCTCCGGCGGCCAACGACGCCGCCTGGACGTCGCGCTCGGCGTCGTCGGCGGCCCCGAGCTGCTCTTCCTCGACGAGCCGACCACCGGCTTCGACCCCCAGGCGCGGCGCACCTTCTGGGACCTCGTCCTGAGACTGCGCGAGACCGGCACCACGATCCTGCTGACCACCCACGACCTCGCCGAGGCCGCGCACCTGGCGGACCGCGTCGCCGTCGTGCGCGCCGGGCGGGTCGTGGCCGAAGGCGCCCCCGAGTCCCTCGGCGGCGCCGAGGCGCGCACTCCCCTCGTGACCTGGACGCAGGACGGCGTGCGTCGCAGCGAGCGCACCGACGCGCCCACCGCCCTCGCCGCCCACCTCATGGCGACCGCCGCGGGGGCCGACGGCGAGGTCGCCGACCTGTGCATCACCCGCCCGAGCCTCGAGGACGTGTACCTGGGGCTCGTCACGAAGGAGGACCACGCATGAGCGCCACCGTCGTCGGCACCCGGGGCGCGCCTGGCCGGGCCCGTCAGAGCGGGCGGCTGCCCGGCGTCGCGCGACTCTCGCTCGTGCGCGCCGGCCTGGAGCTGCGCCAGTTCTGGCGCGAGCGCGACGCCGTGATCTTCGTCTTCGCGTACCCGATCGTCATGCTGGCGATCTTCGCCACGGTGTTCGGCGGGCAGGACCAGGGCACCGACGTCGCCGAGATCGGCTTCGCCCAGTACTTCCTGCCCGGCATGGTCGCCACGGGCGTGGTGCTCACCAGCTTCCAGTCGCTGGCGACCTCCATCGCCGTGGAGCGCGACGACGGCACGCTGCGGCGCCTGCGCGCCACGCCGCTGCCCGCCTCGGGGTACTTCGGCGGCAAGGTGCTGCTGACCCTCGCGACGTCGGTCGTGCAGACGGCCCTGCTGCTGGCGGTCGCCGCGATCGTGTACGACGTGCCGATGCCGTCCGACGCCGGCCGCTGGGCCACGTTCGGCTGGGTCTTCGTGCTCGGCACCGCCACCGGCACCGTCTGCGGCGTGGCGTTCTCCTCGCTGCCCCGCTCCGGCCGGTCCGCGAGCGCCGTCGTGACGCCGGTGGTGCTGGTGCTGCAGTTCGTCTCGGGCGTGTTCTTCGCGTTCTTCGCCCTGCCCGCGTGGATGCAGACCCTGGCCTCCGTGTTCCCCCTGAAGTGGATCGCGCAGGGCATGCGGTCCGTCTTCCTGCCGGAGGAGATGGTGGCGCTGGAGCCCGGGGACTCCTGGCAGCACCTGGCCACCGCTGGTGTACTGGTCGTATGGCTGATCGCGGGGCTCGTCGTCGGCGTGCGCACCTTCCGGTGGCGACGTCGTGACGACGGCTGACGGCGCGGCCGTGGAGCACGCACCCGGCGGTCCGCCGGACCGGTACGCGGCGGTGGTCGACGACGGCTGGGAGCGGCAGGTCGTCTGGTGGGACCGCACGTTCGTCGCGATCGTGCTCCTCACCGCCGTCGCGCTCCCCCTCGCCGGGCAGCGCGGCGCCGCCCTGTGGATCGGCTACGCCGCGATGGCCGCGATCCTCGCCGCCTACGCCGTCTGGGGCGCGCGGGCCGCCCGGACGCGCGACCAGCGCACGGCCACGGCGTACGTCGTCGTCCTGATCTCGGGGACCGCCGTCGCGGTGGCCCAGAACGGCATCGCGACGCTGCTGCTGTTCGGTGCGTTCACCCAGCTGTGGATGCTGTTCGACCCGCCACGCCGGGCGGTGGTGGCGTCGGTGGTGCTGGCGGCTGCGACGACCGTCGGGATCGCCTTCCAGGGCGGGTTCGACGTGGCGACGCTGCTGCAGGCCGCGCCCCAGCTGGCCATCGCGCTGGCGTTCACCATCGCGCTGGGGCTGTGGGTCGCGACCACCATGCGGCTCTCCGAGGAGCGAGCCCGCCTGCTGGCCGAGCTGCGGGCCGCGCAGGCCGAGCTCGCCGAGTCGCACCACGCGGCGGGCGTGACGGCCGAGCGCGAGCGCCTCGCCCGCGAGATCCACGACACCCTGGCGCAGGGCTTCACGAGCGTCGTGACGCAGACGCAGGCCGCGACCGCGGCCCTCGACCGGGGCGAGCAGGACCGCGCGCGCGAGCGCCTGCTGCTGGTGGAGCAGACCGCGCGGGACAACCTCGCCGAGGCGCGCGCCCTGGTGGCGGCGTTCGCTCCGGTGCCCCTGCAGGGCTCGACGCTGGCCGAGGCGCTGCGCCGGCTGGCCGAGCGGTTCACCGCCGAGACGGGCGCGCGCGTGCTGCTCGACGTCGCCGGCACGGCCGCCCCCGGCGGGGCCACCGGCCACGCGGCGGCGGACGTCGTGCTGCTGCGCGCGGCGCAGGAGGCGCTCGCCAACGTGCGGCGGCACGCCGGGGCGCACGCGGTGACGATCCGGCTGACGCGCGACGCGGCGGCGGACCCGTCGACCGACCCCGCCGGCGGCGGGGAGCACGCCCCGGGCGTCCGGCTCGAGGTGACCGACGACGGCCGGGGGCTGCCCGCCGGGCACACCGACGGCCTCGGCCTGGCCGGGATGCGCGAACGGGTCTCGGCCGTGGGCGGCACGCTCGACGTCGGGCCCGGCGAGCGGGGCGGCACGCGCGTCGAGGTGCACGTGCCCGCCGGGGACGCCTCGTGAGCGGGGGCGGCACCGGCGGCATCGCGGGCGGGGCCGGCCCGGCCGCGCCCGCCGTGCGCGTGCTGGTCGCCGACGACCACCCCGTGGTGCGCTCGGGGATCATCGGGATGCTGGACGGCGAGCCCGACGTCGAGGTCGTGGGCGAGGCCCCCGACGGCGAGGCGGCCGTGGCGCTGGCCGCCGAGCTCGCGCCCGACGTCGTGCTCATGGATCTGCGGATGCCCCGGCTCGACGGGGTGGGCGCGACGGAGCGGATCGTCGGGGCGGCGCGCAGGGGCGGGCCGCACGTCGTCGTCCTCACGACGTACGACACCGACGCCGACATCCTGCGCGCCGTGGAGGCCGGGGCCACCGGCTACCTGCTCAAGGACACCCCCCGCGACCAGCTCGTCGCGGGCGTGCGGGCGGCGGCGCGGGGCGAGACCGTGCTGGCACCAGGCGTCGCGACGCGGCTCGTGACCAGCGTCCGCACGGCGGCCGAGCGGCCGACGGCGCGCGAGGCGCAGGTGCTGGGGCTGGTGGCGCGCGGGCTGTCCAACGCGGCGGTGGGCCGGGAGCTCTTCATCGCCGAGGCCACCGTGAAGACGCACCTGCTGCGGGCGTTCGCGAAGCTGGGCGTCGACGACCGCACCGCAGCCGTCACCGTGGCCCGGGAGCGCGGCTGGCTGACCTGACCAGCTCCCGACCACCAGGCCCTGACCGGGCCCGAACCGACCGGGTCGGGGCAGACTGGCGCCGTGCGCGATCTGGCGAAGCTCCCCAAGGCTCATCTGCACCTGCACTTCACGGGGTCGATGCGGGTGCCGACCCTGCGCGACCTGGCCGACGAGCACGGCGTCCGCCTGCCCGGCGCGCTGACCGACGGGGACCCGCTGCGCGTGCCCGCGGACGAGCGCGGCTGGTTCCGGTTCCAGCGCCTGTACGACGCGGCGCGCGCCTGCGTGCGGTCGGAGGCGGACATGCGGCGGCTGGTCGACGAGGCCGCCGCGGACGACGCCGCGGAGGGGTCGCGCCGGCTCGAGATCCAGGTGGACCCCACGTCGTACGCCCCGTTCGTCGGCGGCATCACCCCCGCGGTCGAGATCGTGCTCGACGCCGCGCGGGCCGCGAGCGCGGCGCACGACGTCGAGGTGGCGGTGGTCGTCGCGGCGTCGCGGATGCGGCACCCGCTCGACGCGCGCACCCTCGCCCGCCTGGCGGCCCGGTACGCCGGGGAGGGTGCGGGCGAGGTGGTGGGCTTCGGGCTCAGCAACGACGAGCGGCGCGGCGACACCACCGAGTTCGCGGCCGCGTTCCGGATCGCGCGCCGCGCGGGCCTCGCGTCCGTGCCGCACGGCGGCGAGCTGCTCGGTCCGTCGCACGTGCGCGAGGTCCTCGACGCCCTGCACCCCGACCGGCTCGGCCACGGCGTCCGCGCCGGCGAGGACCCCGCGCTGCTGGCCGAGCTCGTGGAGCGGGAGGTCGCCCTGGAGGTGTGCCCCGCGTCGAACGTCGGCCTCGGCGTGTACGCCGACACGTCCCGGGTGCCGCTGCGACCCCTGGTCGAGGCCGGCGCGCAGGTCGCGCTCGGCGCGGACGACCCGCTGCTGTTCTCCTCGCGGCTGCTCGACCAGTACGTCGCCGCCCGTGAGGTGCACGGCTTCACCGACCCGGAGCTCGCCGACCTCGCCCGGTCGTCCGTGCGCGCCAGCCGCGCGTCGGACGCCACGAAGCGCGCGATGCTGGCCGGCGTCGACGCGTGGCTCGCGGCCCCCGACCCGGCCCCAAGCGACGACGCGCTCTCATCTGCGTCTCATCAGCCCGCGGGATGATCCGGCCATGGCGGACGGCGAGCAGACGGGGCGTGGGTGGCGCGGGGCGCTGCCCTGGGTCCTGGCCGCCGTGCTCGTGGCGCTGATCGTCGCCGTCGTGGCGTCCGCGGCGTCCTCGCGGCCCGAGGACCGCGACGTCGGCGGGGTCGTCGTGGTCTCCCCGGGCCCCACGACCGGCCCGGCGACGCCGTCGCCGACCTCCTCGCCCTCGCCGTCGCCCACCTCGACCGACGACGATGACGACGATGACGACGACGACGTGGTCCCCGCGCCGCCCACGGACGACGACGAGCCCGACGAGGACGAGCCCGACGAGGACGACCCGGACGACGACGGCAGCCCGACCGGCGCCCCCGCGACCGGCGCCGCCGCCGGCGGGGGCCGCTGATGGCGCGCGGCACCGGGCCCCGGCGCGGGGTCACCGTCCGCACGCGCCTGCTGGCCGCGATGCTCGCCCTCACCGCCCTCGCGCTCGGCTTCGCGGGCGCCACCGCCTTCCTGCTCACCCACCGGCAGGTGGACGAGCGCATCGACGCCGACCTCGTGGAGAGCGCGGACGAGCTCCGCACCCTGGCGGCCTCCGGCGTCGACCCGGTGACGGGCCTGCCGTTCTCCTCCCCAGAGGAGGTGGTGGTCGCCGCCATCCGGCTCGAGGTGCCGGCCCGGAACGAGGGCGTCCTCGGGCTGCGCACCGGCAAGCGTCCCCTCGTCACCCAGCAGGAGGTGGAGGTGCGGCTGCAGGACGACCCCGAGCTCGTCGCCGCGGTCACCCCGCTCGTCGACGGCGACCGCGTGGCGCTGCGCACCGTGACCACCTCGACGGCCGACTACCGCGCCCTCGTCGCGCCGGTGCAGGCGCTGCCCGGGGCCGCGGGCGCGTCGCCGGCGCCGCCCGCCGCGCTCGTCCTCGCCTACGACCGCGGCGCCGAGCACGCCGAGACGCAGGCCGTCTTCCGCGGCTACGCCCTGGTGGCCCTCGTCGCGCTGGTCGCCGCCGGCGTGGTCGGGTGGCTCCTCGCCGGCCGGCTGCTGCGCCCCATCCGCACCCTCGCGCACACCGCCCAGCAGATCGGCGAGTCCGACCTGTCGGCGCGCATCCCCGAGACCGGCAACGACGACCTCACCCAGCTGACCCGCGCCGTCAACGCGATGCTCGACCGGCTCGAGGGGTCCTTCGAGTCGCAGCGGCTCCTGCTCGACGACGTCGGGCACGAGCTGCGCACCCCGCTGACGATCGTGCGCGGCCACCTCGAGCTCATGGACCCCGCCGACCCCGCGGACTCCGCCGAGACACGCGACCTCACCCTCGACGAGCTCGACCGCATGCACCGGCTCGTGGACGACCTCGTCACCCTCGCGACCGTCGGGCAGCCCGACTTCGTGCGGCCGTCGCCCGTCGAGCTCGGCCGGCTCACCGACGACGTCCTCGACAAGGCGCGCACCCTCGGCGAGCGCACCTGGCTCGTCGACTCCCGCACCGACGCGCGCACCCTCGCCGACGCGCAGCGCCTCACCCAGGCGTGGCTGCAGCTCGCCGCCAACGCCGTGAAGTTCTCCGCGCCCGGCAGCGTCGTCGCCATCGGGTCGCGCACCACCCCCGACGGCGCGCGGGTGCGCCTGTGGGTGCGCGACGAGGGTGTCGGCATCGCACCCGACGACCTCGGCCGCGTCTTCGAGCGCTTCGCGCGCGGCGAGCACGACGGCGAACGCCGCGACGGCTCCGGGCTCGGCCTCGCCATCGTCGCGGCCATCGCGCACGGTCACGGCGGGGACGTGAGCGTCGAGAGCGCCGTCGGGCGCGGCTCGGTGTTCACCGTCGAGATCCCCGTGCTGCCCGTGCCCGACGCCGACGCCGCGACTCCCCCGCACCTGCCGCCGGCCCCCGACGAGAGGACGACACCGTGAGCCAGATCTTGGTCGCCGAGGACGAGACCCGCATCGCCTCGTTCATCGCCAAGGGGCTGCGCGCCGCCGGGTACGCGAGCACCACCGTCGGCACGGGGCGGGAGGCGTTCGACCTCGCCTCCTCGGGTGACTTCGACCTGCTCGTGCTCGACCTCGGCCTGCCCGACCAGGACGGCTTCACCGTGCTGCGGCGGCTGCGCGAGGCCCGGGTGACGCTGCCCGTCATCATCCTCACCGCCCGCACGTCGGTCACCGACACCGTTGCCGGGCTCGAGGGCGGCGCCGACGACTACATGCCCAAGCCGTTCCGCTTCGAGGAGCTGCTCGCGCGCATCCGCCTGCGCCTGCGCGTCGAGCCCGCGGGGGAGGTCACGGTGCTCAGCCACGGCGACCTCAGCCTCGACCTGCGCACCCGGCGCGCCACCGCCGCCGGCGTCGAGGTGGACCTCTCCGCCCGCGAGTTCGCCCTCGCCGAGGCGTTCCTGCGCAACGCCGGGCAGGTGCTCAGCCGCGAGCAGCTGCTGTCCCGCGTGTGGGGGTACGACTTCGACCCCGGGTCCAACGTCGTGGACGTCTACGTGCGCTACCTGCGCAACAAGCTCGGCGCCGAGCGGTTCGTCACCGTGCGCGGCATGGGGTACCGGCTGGCCTGACCCAGGCCTGCCACCCCGGTGCCGAACAGGCGGTGGTGCACGTTCTGAGCACTCAGAACGGGCACAACCGCCTGTTCGGCGAGGGTGGGTGGGCCGGTCAGCCGGCGGACGGGGCGCTCGGGGCCGACTGCGGCGTCACCGGGCTGACCGGGCTCGCCGGCGTGTTCGGGCTGGCGGGCGTGTTCGGGCTCGCCGGCGTGTTCGGGCTGGCGGGGGTCTGCGGCGACGGGGCGGACTTTGCCGACGGAGCCGTCGGGGCCGTCTTCGCGGACTGCGCGGTCACGGTGGTGACGGTCGACGCGTTCTGCACCGCCGACGGGGACGGGTCCGCCGACTCGGCGGGCGCGGTCGCCGCGTTGGCGGGCGACGTCGGGTCCACCGCCGGGCCCCTGTCGTCGGCCGCCTGGACGGTGGACGCGACGACGTCGTCCGACGGCGCGCGGTCGAGCGTGCCCTGCGCCGCGGCGGCGACCGCGCCCAGGCCGACCGCGCCGAGCGCCCCGGTGACGATCCAAGCGCTGCGTGCCTTCATGGTGTTGCTCCTTCGTGTCGGCGGCGGCGTGGGCCGCCGCGATGGTCCCGGGCCTCCTGCCCGGCTGGTTCCCAGCCTTCGCGGCCCCCGTGAGACGCCGGGGAGCCGCAGGTGAGAGGTCTCTCAGAAAGTCGCCGCGTCCGCCGCGAGCCGCTCGGCGACCGCGAGGAAGGCGTCCGCGAGCGACGCGTCGTCGGCGCCCGCCGCGAGCGACGCCGCCACGGCGGCCGCGCGTGCCCGCAGGAGGGCCGGGTCCGCCGCGCGGCCGAACACGTCGAGGCAGCGCGCGACCAGGCCGTCCGCCCCGTCGTACGTGGCGGGGGCGAGCGCGGGCAGCACGGCCAGGTGCGCGACGGCGCACGCCAGGTCGTCGACGAGGTGGCCCGGGCCGAGCGTGTCGACGTCGAGCAGGCCGCCGATGCGGGGTGCGCGCCGCGGGTCGGAAGCGGACGCGGCGGGGTCGAGCAGGAGGTTCGCGGCGTGCAGGTCGCCGTGCGTCGTGACGACGGGGCCAGGGTCGCGGGTGTCGACGACGGCGCCGATCCGGGCCTCCAGCCGCGCGAGGCGCCCGGGGTCGACGCCGTGCAGCTCAGCGAGCGTGCGGAGGTAGTGGTCGAGCCGGTCCGCCCACGCCGCGCGCCGCGGGAGCCACGTGCCCTCGGCGGGGAGCCCGCGCGCGACCCGCAGGATCTCGGCCGGGTCGAGGCAGGTAGCGCGGTCGGCCGCGGGCGTCCGCGCGAGGAGGTCGGCGACGGACTCGCCCGGCACCTCCGTCAGCAGCACGACGCCGTCGTCCGACGCCCCGGGCGCGCCGAGCACCCGCGGGGCCACGACGTCCTCCGACCGGGCCAGGAGCGCGTGCCGGCGCACCAGGTCGGCGGCGCGGGAGGGCCGGACCACCTTGACGTACACGGTGCCGGCGGTGGTGCGCGCGCGGAGCACCGCGCGGCGCAGCGGCCGGTACGTGACGGTCTCCAGGGCGAGCACCTCGGCGTCCATGCCCGCCGCCCGCAGCCGATCCTGCACCCGCGCGGGCGTGGCGCCCACCGCCAGGCCGGGCAGCGCCGGGTCGTGCGGGTGCCGCCACACGTGCAGGCTCCGGCCGGCGTCGTCCAGCCGCACGACGCCCGGGCCGAGCGAGACCCCGGGGCCGGTGCCGCGCGCCCGGCGGAACGCGGACCCCGGCGCGCTCGACGCGAACAAGTGCTCGGTCGCGCGGACGGTGCCACCGTCGCCGGCCCGGCGGGCCACGACCTCGTAGGACACCGTCACCTCGGCGCCCGGGCGGGCGTGCACCTGCCGCACCGTCCAGGACTCGAGCTCGGCCCCGTCGGCCGCGAGCGCCGCTGCCAGCACGTCGGCCGCCGCGTCGCCGGCGAGCAGGTCGAGCCACGCGCGGTGGTCGTCGGGCGCGACGGCGGTCGCGGACGGCGCCGGCGCGGCCGGGGCGAGCGCGGACGGGGCGGTGAGCGTCGCGGAGGTCGGCACACCGTCATCCGACCCGGCCGGGGCGAGGGCGGCGTGAGACGCCGATGAGAGCCCTCTCATCCGGAAGCCGTGGTCCCCGGGGACCATCCCGCACGGCACCCCGGGCGGACGCGCCGGGCCACGCCGCGGCGTAGCGTGCCCGGCATGGAGCGCGGCCCCCTCGACCGTTGGCGCCCCCGGCTGTTCCTGGCGCTGGCGCTCGCCGTCGTCGTGACCTTCGGGACCCTGGGGGCGTCGCACTGGCAGCCGGGCACCCGCGACCTCGACGTGCTGGGCCTGGCCCTCGCGCTCGTCGGCCCCCTCGTGCTGCTGGCCCTCTCCCGCCGCCCCGTGCTCGCCGTGCTGCTGGCCGTGGGAGCGCTCGGCGCCTACCTCGCGCTCGGGTACGCGTGGGGACCGGTGTTCGCGGGCACGGTCGGTGTGCTCGTCATGGTGCTGCTCACGGGCCCCGCGGGGCGGGCGCGGGTGATCGCCTGGTCGGGGGCGCTGCTCATGTGGGGCGCCGTCGTGGGTGCCACCGCCCTGCGCGACGACGCGCCCCGCTCGGCCGCCCTCCTCGGCGGGGCCGCATGGACCGCCGTCGCGCTGCTGATCGCCACCGGCATCCGCGAGCGGGTCGCGCGCGCCACGGCGCTGCGCGCCGCCCGCGCCGACCGGGAGCGTACGGCCGTGGCGACGGAGCGGCTGCGCATCGCGCGCGAGCTGCACGACGTCCTCGCGCACTCCCTGTCCGCGATCAACGTGCAGGCCGGCGTGGGCCTGCACCTGCTGGACCGCGACACCGAGCAGGCCCGCTCCGCGCTCGCGTCCATCAAGGCCACCAGCCGCGACGCCCTCGACGAGGTGCGCGCCGTGCTCGGCGTCGTGCGCGGCGAGGACGACGCCGCACCCGAAGCCCGCACCCCCACGTGGGACCTCGCCACCCTGCCCCGCCTGGCCGAGCCGCTGCGCGCCCGCGGCGTCGACGTCCGCTTCGACGTCGAGCCGAGTCTCCTGGGCGACGGCGCCGTGCCCGCGCACCTCGCGGGCGTCGCGTACCGGGTGGTGCAGGAGGCCCTCACCAACGTCGGCCGGCACGCCCCGCGCGCGCGGACCGTCGTGGTGCGCGCGGCACGGGGACGCGGCGGCCTGACGGTGACGGTGACGGACGACGGCGGACCGTCGGGCGCCGGCGACGAGGTCCTCGCCGGATACGGTCTGCGGGGCATGCGCGAACGGGTCGAGGGCGCCGGGGGCGCGCTGCACGCCGGGCCACGGTCCCCGGCCGACGGCGCCGGGTTCCTCGTCGACGCCACGATCCCCCTGCCCGACCACCCCGTGCCCGACAACCCCACGGAGGACGCATGATCCGCGTGCTGCTGGCCGACGACCAGGCGCTGGTGCGCGGCGGGTTCCGCGCCCTGCTCGACGCCGAGGACGACATGACGGTGGTGGGCGAGGCCGCCACCGGCGACGAGGCCGTGCGCCTGACGCTGGAGCTGCTGCCCGACGTCGTCCTGATGGACGTGCGGATGCCCGGCGCGGACGGCCTGGAGGCCACGCGCCGCATCGTCGCCGACCCGGGCACGGGCGGCGTGCACGTCGTGGTGGTGACGACGTTCGAGCTGGACGAGTACGTCGCCGAGGCGATCCGCGGCGGGGCCAGCGGCTTCCTCGTCAAGGACACCGAGCCGGCGGACCTCGTGCGGGCCGTGCGCGTCGCCGCTGCGGGCGACGCCCTCCTGTCCCCCGGCGTCACCCGCCGCCTGCTGGCCCGCGTGGCCGACGCGACCCGCCTCGTGCCGCCCCCGCCCGGCCTCGGGGATCTCACGGCCCGCGAGCGCGAGGTGCTCGTCGAGGTGGCCGGTGGGCTGTCCAACGACGAGATCGCGCGCACGCTCTACCTGTCCGAGTCGACCGTGAAGACGCACGTCTCCCGGGTGATGGCGAAGCTCGGCGCCCGCGACCGTGCGCAGCTCGTCGTGGCGGCGTACGAGGGCGGCGTCGTGCGCCCGGGCTGGTCCGGCTGACGGACCCCGCCTGCCGTGCCGAACAGGCACCTGACACCGTGACGGGCCTTCACGGAGTCCCATAACGGTGTCAGGTGCCTGTTCGGCACGGCGGGGTCGGCACCACGGGACGACGCAGGTCGGTACGCCCGGCTGACGACGCGGCCCGTGCCGGCGGGCGACGGTGGTGGTCGAGGGCCCGCACCGGGCGGACCCACCGTCACGAGGAGTCCACGATGCTCACCACTGCCACCGCGATCGCCGTCCCCGCGGCCGTCGCCGCGCACCCGTACGCCGCCGGCGGGGGGCCGGGCTGGTGGATCGTCTTCCCGATCCTGTGGTTCCTGCTGTTCGCCTCCGTGGTGTTCCTCATCGCCCGCCGTGCCCGGCGGTACGGCCCGCCGTGGACCCGTGGTGGCGGCGGGGTCTCCGTCCTGGGCGAGCGGTACGCCCGCGGCGAGATCGACGAGGCCGAGTACCGCCAGCGCCTCGCCGTCCTCAAGGAGGACCGCCGCTGACCCGGCGCGCCACCCACGCGACCGCTCGCGTCGTCCCTCCCGGCGACGCGAGCGGTCGCGTACCCGAGGTGTCCCTCGACACAACCTTTTCGCCGTCCGGAGCGTCGTGGCAGGTGAACGACCTGGCACAGGTCACGATCTCGACACGACCGGAGTGCTGCGGTAGCGGACCGGGCGGGCGCGGGGCACGGTGGTACCCCGCGGCGCACCCGGTACGCCGCCACACCGGCGCGGAAGGGGCACGATGCGTACGGTTCCCAGGACTCGACGACGCCGCGCGGCGTCCTTCCTCGGCGTGCCGGTGGTGCTCGCCCTCGTGCTCGGGGGCTGCGCCCCCTCGTCCGGGGACGGCGGCCAGGCCGAGCCGGGAGCCGCCCCGACGGACACGGTGACGACCTCGGCCCCGTCGGGCACCGCCTCGGACGACGGCGTGCTGGGCTCGGCGTCCGACGACGCGGCGCAGCAGCAGGCGGAGCAGGACGCGGCGGACCAGAAGGCCTCCGACGACGCCGCGAAGAGGGCCGAGGAGAAGAAGAAGGCCGAGGCCGCCGAGAAGGCGAAGAAGGCCGAGGAGAAGGAGGCGGCGGAGAAGAAGGCCGCCGAGGAGGCCGCCGCCCAGGAGGCGGCAGAGCAGAAGGCGGCCGACGAGGCCGCGGCCAAGAAGGCCGCCGAGGCGCGCGACAAGCTGATCTCCTACGGCGACTCCGGCGCGAAGGTCACCGCCCTGCAGGAGCGCCTGCAGGAGCTGGGCTACTTCCTCCAGGACGCGGACGGCACGTACGGCCCGGCCACGCAGCAGGCGGTGTGGGCGCTGCAGAAGGCCGCCGGCCAGTACCGCGACGGCGTCGTCGGGCCGAAGACGCAGGCCGCCCTCGACGACGGCGTCCGGCCCCGCGCGCACTCGTCGTCGGGCAAGGCCGTCGAGATCGACCTGGACCGCCAGCTCCTCATGACCGTGGAGAACGGCAAGGTCACGCGGATCTTCAACGCCTCGTCGGGCAACGGCGACACGTACGAGGCCAAGGGCCGCACGTACCACGCGTCCACACCGCGCGGCTCGTTCGCGGTGTACATGGAGCGCAACGGGATGCACGAGTCCACGCTGGAGCTCGGCTCGATGTACCGGCCCAAGTACTTCTCCGGCGGGTACGCGGTGCACGGCTCGTCGTCGATCCCGCCGTTCGCCGCGTCGCACGGGTGCGTCCGCGTGTCGAACGCCGCCATCAACTGGCTCTGGGACTCGTGGGGCATGCCCAAGGGCACGCCCGTCATCCTCTACTGACCCCGGCTGTTGTGAGCGGGCGTTTGGCCCTGTTCCGGTCCCGGAACAGGGCCAAACGCCCGCTCACAACGACTACAGGGCCGTACCGACCAGGACGGGCTCGGGCTCGAGCTCGATGCCGAACGCGTCCTTCACCCCGTCGCGCACGGTCCGCGCGAGCGCCACGAGGTCGGCCGCCGTCGCGCCGCCGCGATTCGTCAGGGCGAGGGTGTGGCGCGTCGAGAGGCGCGCGGGGCTGTGCTCCCCGGCGAGGCCGAAACCCTTGGTGAACCCGGCGTGCTCGATGAGCCACGCGGCGCTCGTCTTCACGAGCGTGGGGTCGACCGCTCCGAGGCTCGGGCTCACCGTCGACTCGGGTGTCGCGGAGCGCACGGCGAACCGCGGGGCGTCCTCGGGCAGCTCGTCGGCGGCGTCCGCCGGCAGCACCGGGTTGGTGAAGAACGACCCGGCGGACCAGCGGTCGTGGTCGGGACCCTCGCCGGACCCGGGGGCGACGCCCACGCCGTCGAGCAGCATCCCCTTGCCGCCGCGCAGCTCCAGCACGGCCTGCCGCACCTCGGCCGACGGGGCGCGCTCGCCCACCTCGACGCCGAGGCGGCGCGCCAGCTCGCCGTAGCCGACCGGCGCGGAGAGGCTGCCGAGCCGCATCTGCAGGTTCACCTCGAGCACCACGTACCGGGGCGTCGGGTACCAGGGCGCTCCCTCGCCGCCGCCGGCCCGCATCGTGCGCTTCAGGAGCGACGTGCGGTAGCCGAAGCCGAGCGACGCGAGCGGGAAGGTCTTCATGCCGCCGGTGAGGCGGTCCCAGGTCCGCACGGATGCGACGACGCCGGACACCTCCTGCCCGTAGGCGCCGATGTTCTGCACGGGCGCGGCGCCGACGGTGCCGGGGATGCCCGACAGCGCCTCGACGCCCACCCACTCGTTCGCCACGGCCTCGGCGACGAACGCGTCCCAGTCCTGCCCGGCCGGCAGGCGCAGGCTCGCCCCGCCGCACGCGCCGTCGGTGCCGCACGAGTCCGCGAGGTCCGCGTCGAGGCCCTGGCGCACGTCGCGCACGACGACGCCCGCGAACCCCTCGTCCGCGACCAGCAGGTTCGAGCCACCGCCGATCACCAGCAGCGGCTGGTCGGCGTCGTCCGCGGCGCGCACCGCGTCGATCAGCTCCGCCTCCGACTCGGCCTCGACATACGCGTCGACGGGGCCGCCGACGCGCAGCGTGGTGAGGTCCGCGAGGCTGGGGGCCGTGCCCCTGCTCCCTGCGGACGGGGCGGTGGTCGTGCGGGACGTCTCCAGGCTCACCCTCCCAGGGTACGGCGAATCCTCACGGCGCCTCCCGTCCCGCCGGGGGCGCGATCAGCGCACCGTGAAGTAGTTCGCGTTGCGGGAGACGGATGCCTTCGTGGTCGCGGTCGCCTTGTAGTAGACCGTGAAGTAGTGGTGCCCCCGCTCGACCCTGGGCAGCCTGATCGTCCGTCGCCCCTTGTCGCCCTTCGTGAGCCGCACGGTCTTGACGGTCGTGCCGTCCACCTTGACCACGAGCCTGCCGGTCAGCGCCACGCCCGGCCGGGCCTTGACGGTCACGACGGTCTTGGGACGCTGCGACCGGGTGAGGGAACGGTCCACGAGCGTGGCGGACGTCCTCGTGCGCGCCTTCTCGACCCGGACGGTGCGGTACGTCGTCCTGCCGTAGTAGAGGCCGTCACCGCTGTAGACGGCACGCAGCCTGACCTTCCCGACGGGCAGCGCCTTGGCGCCGAGGGTCATCGTCATGAACCCGTCCCCGTCGACCGTGGCCCGACCGACCCTCCGCGAACCGCGGTACACCGTGACGGTGCCGTCCGGCACGGGCGAGTCCCGCCACGACTCCTGGGGCAGCGCGGAGACGCGCAGCTTGTGCGGGGTGCCCCAGGCCCAGGGCTGCCCGGCCCGCTCGAGCGCCAACGACGCCCAGTACTTGCGGACCGTGACGGCCATCGTCGCGCGCATGTCCTCCACGTACGGGGACCCCGTGACCTTCGCGACCAGGGTGTGCTTTCCCGTGCTGAGCTCCCTGGCGGAGAGCTGGAAGGTGTGCGCCGCCGTGTACGTGCTGTCGACGTGCTCCCTGCGGAGCAGGCGCGAGCCGTCGTAGAGCGAGACCTCCCCGTCCAGGCGGCCCAAATCGGGCACGTAGACGGCGACCTCCATCGTGCGGCTGCCGGTGTACCAGAGGCCGCCCTGCACGTCGTTCGACCACACCTTGAGGGTGCGGTGAGCCCGCTCGAGGACGAACGACCCGCTGGCCCGCGAGGGCATGGCGCCCTGCCCGCCGTAGAAGACCACCTCGTACGTGTGCGCTCCCGGCTCGGGCGCGAGCGGGATGACGGCGGAGCCCCCGGAGAGGGGCACCGTGGTGGCCGGCACCGAGCCGCCGTCCCACAGCAGGGCGACCATCCCGTCGGCCGGGGCCCCGCCGGCCTGGACCGTCACGGTCGCCGTCGGGGCCGTCCCGTACTCCGCGGAGCCGGCGCCCGACAGCGTCATGGTGGACGGGACGGTGCCGGCCACGACCTCCAGGGTGCGCGCCCAGACGGACGGCGCGAGCTCCTCGTTCCCGGAGAACTCCAGCCGGACCTCGTGCGGCCCCGGCACCAGCGGGAGCGCCCGGATCTGCGCGTGATCGGCGGACAGGCCGACGAGCGGACGGACGACGCCGTCGACGCTGGCACGGACCCTCCCCCCGCGCTCGACCGGGGTGCCGTCGGCGAGGGTGACCGCCACCTTCAGGTCGAGGTACTCGCCCTCCCCCCAGGTGTCGAGCTGCTCGGCCTCGACGACGGTCGGGACGCGCTCCTCCGCCGAGGCGGCCGACGGCGGGACCACCAGGGCGAGCGCCACGAGAAGGAGCGCCGTCCACGCCGCGACCCATCGCGTCGACGCCGGTCCCTCGCTCGTGGTCCGAGCGGCCGCACACTCCATGAACCCGCTCGCCATCGTCACTCCAGTCACCGTCGTCGGTGACCGAAATCGTAGCGATGAGGCATTCGCCCGTCGAGAGACTTCACCCCCCTCGCCGGCCCGGCGCGGGCACGGCCGGGAACGGCAGGCGGGTCAGGCGGGGTCGCGCACGGCGTCCAACGGCTTCGCCGCCCCCGCCACGAGCAGGCCCAGGGCGATCGGCACCGCCAGGACGAGCAGCGCGTCGCGGTAGCCGACGTGGTGGGCGAGGAAGCCGATGAGGGCCGGGCCGACGAAGAACGCCGAGTAGCCGATGGTCGACACGACCGACACGCGCAGGGCGGCCCGGCGCGGGTCGTCGGACGCGGCCGACATCCCGAGCGGGAAGCCGAGGGACGCGCCCGCGCCCCAGATCGCCACGCCCACCAGGGCGACCCACAGCGACGGGACGAGCGCGAAGGCCACCACGCCGACCAGGGCGGCGGAGCCGCAGATCCGCAGCATGGTGACCCGGCCGTACCGGTCGATGAGCGACGTGCCGGCGAGCCGGGCCAGCGTCATCGCGCACAGGAAGACGGCCAGCCCGATCGCCCCGGTGGACTCCGCGGCCCCGAAGCCGTCGACGACGGCGAGGCTGACCCAGTCGTTCGCCGCCCCCTCGGTGAGCGCCGCGGCGAGGACGACGAGGCCCACGAGCAGGGTGCGCGACTCGCGCCAGGTCGCCAGGGTGTCGCGCAGCGAGTGGCCGCCGCCGGTGTCGACCGCGGTGGCCGGGTCCGCCTGGGTGTCCGCGACCAGGCCCTCGGCGGGGGCGTCCGCGCCCACCGTCGGCTCGAAGAGGCGCACGCACACCACGACCACCAGCAGGTCGACGACCATCACGCTGATGACGTGCACCGGCAGGGACACGCCGCCGTGGGCGGCGAGCGCGCCGACGCCGGCGCCCGCGACCGTGCCGAGCGAGAACCCCGCGTGGAAGCGGGGCATGACGGAGCGCCCGAGCCGCCGCTCGACGATCGCCCCCTCCAGGTTCATCGCGGCGTCCCAGATGCCGACCCCCATCCCGCCGAGGAACAGGCCGACGCCAACCCACAGCGGGCTGCCGCCCTCGACCGCGAGGGTCGCGACGGTGAAGCCGGCGGTCGCGAGCGCCGCGAAGGACACACAGGTGCGGCCGGCGCCGATGCGCGACGCGATCATGCCGGAGAGCGGCAGCGCGATCAGCGAGCCGATGGAGCCGGTGAGCAGGAGCAGGCCCATCTCGTCCGCCTCGAAGCCGAGGCCGTCGCGGACGGCGGGGATCCGGGAGGCCCACGTGGCCATCCCGATGCCGGCGACGACGAAGACGGTGAAGACGGCCCAGGCAGCGCGGACGGCGTGCCGCGGTGCGGCGGGGCGGGCGGAGGTCACGGTCTGACGCTTCCGGATTCCGCCACGCTGGTCAAATCGATTCGAACGCCACGTTCCCCCGATAGGCTGACGCCCCGACCCCGCCGGAAGGAACCCCATGGGACGCAGCCCCGCCGCCCGACCGACGCTCGCCCGGGTGGCCGCGCTCGCCGGCGTCTCGGTCTCCACGGCCTCGCTGGCGTTCTCCGGCGCCGGCCCGATCACCGCCGAGACCCGCGACAAGGTGCTCGCCGCCGCGGCAGAGCTCGGCTACCACGGCCCCAACCCGCTGGGCCGGCAGCTCCGGTCGGGGCGCTCCGGGATCGTGGGCGTGGTGATCGGCGACCAGCCGGGGCGCGCGTTCCGCGACCCCGTGGCGGTCAAGGTCCTCGACGGCCTCGTCGACGTGCTCGGCACCGAGGGGCTCGGCGTGCTGCTCATCCCCGGCGTCCGCGGGGCGACGCCCGGGCCCCCGCGCGCCGACGACGGTTCCACGACCCCCGCGCCCGTCGTCGACCCCCTGATCGAGTCCGCCGCGATGGACGTCGCCGTGCTCGTGTGGGGCGTGCTCACCGACGACGCGACGCTGGCGGCCCTGCAGCGCCGCGACGTGCCCGTCGTCGTCGGTGAGGGGGGCCGCGTCGAGGGCGCGCCGCTCGTCGCGCTCGACGACCGCGCCGGCACTGGGCTGGCGGTGCGCCACCTCAAGGAGCTGGGCCACACCCGCATCGCCGAGATCACCCTCCCCCTCGACGCCGCGGAACGGTCCGGTCCCATCGACGCCGCCCGGCTCGCGCAGGCGGACCGCACCTCCACGCGACACCGCCTCGACGGGGTGCGCGACGAGGTGGAGCCGGTCATCTCGTGGGAGACGCCCGCGTCCCTCGTGGAGCACGGCCGCGACGCCGCCACCGAGATCCTCGGCGCCTGGGTGCCCGAGACGGAGCGGCCCACGGCGATCGTCGCGCACTCCGACCTGCTCGCCGCGGGCGCCGTCATCGCCGCGCGCGAGCTCGGCCTGCGCGTGCCCGACGACGTGTCCATCGCCGGCTTCGACGGGATCGACCTGCCGTGGCTCTCCCCCGACGTGCTCACCAGCGTGCACCAGCCGCTGCAGGCCAAGGGCGCCGCCCTCGGCCGGGCCGTGCTGGGCGTGCTGGCGGGCGACGACCCGACCTGCACCACGCTGCCCGTCGAGCTCGTGCCGGGCACCACCACCGGCCCCGTGCCGGCGGACGTGCGCCCGGCCGACCCGCAGGCGTAGCGCCCCGGACCCGCGCACGGCTCAGCCCGTGGCGCCCGCCGCCGTCGGGAGAGCAGCCGCCAGGATCGCGTCGCCGCGCTCGCGGCCGAGGAACGCCAGCACCGCCTCCTTCGGCCCCTGCGGCGACTCGAACGCCACCGTGCCGGCGGGCTCGAAGCCGAAGGCGACCATGCGGGCGACGGCGCGCTCGTTGCGCACGTCCGGCTCCACCACCAGCCGGCGGGCGCCCGGCAGCGCCAGCGCGAGGCCGAGCACCGCGGGCCCGACGACGTCCCACGGAGCGACGCCGTACCGCGCCGCCGGGCCGTCGCTCCCCTTGAAGAAGTGCACCCCGACGTCGCCGGTCTGCACGTCGTAGGCGGTCGCGACCGGGTCGTCCTCCGGGTGGTAGAGCTGCACGAGCACGACCGGCTCGCCGTCCCACCGCACCAGGTAGGCGTGGTGCGTGGGCAGCGAGTCCACGAAGGCGTACGTGGCGCTCAGGTCGTCGCGGCTCAGGCCCGCGAGGCCCCAGAAGCCCGCGTGCGGGCGGTTCACCCACGCGTGCAGCACGTCGAGGTCCGCGACGGGGTCCAGCACGTGCGCGGTCACGGTGCCGGCGCCCGGCAGGTCCGCGCGCCACACCTCCTCGCCGCGGCGTCCGGTGAGGAGTCGGGTGTCGTCGGTCATCGGGCTCTCCGTGGGTCGGTGGTCAGGGTCGGGTCGGTGGTCGGGTCGGTGGACGGGACTGGCAGGGGCTGAGGGCGCAGCCGCGCCCAGTCGGTCTCGATCACGGTGGTGCGGGCCTCGGCCCACGCCGGGTGCTGGTCGGCGAAGTGCGGGGAGCGCGGGTCGCCGGACGCACCGAACGGCACGCCCCACCGGCTGCGGCGCCGGTCGCCCAGGTCCCACACCCACCGGGCCACGGAGCCGCGCGAGGCGGCCGTCGTGACGCCGGGGACGCCGCCCGTGCAGCGGACGGCGTCGCCGGCCCCGCCCAGCGGCACGCGGGGCACGACGGGCGCCGTCGCGCCGGGCACCAGGTCCAGCGCGTGCAGCGGGGCCAGGCGGTGCAGGTCGCCCCAGGTCACGGCGTCGTCCCCGTCGAGGTCGTCGAGGTCGCCGAGGTCCGTGAGCGCCGCCGCCGCGGCGGCCCGGGGGTCGAGGACGCCGGACGCCAGGATCTCCGCGAGGGCGTCGCCCACGCGCGCGACGACGTCGAGCCACGGCGCGAACACCGCGGGCAGGCCGTGCGGGGCGTGGAGCGGGGCGAGGGCCGGGTCGGCGGCGACGCGGCGCACGAGGGCGTCGCGCCAGCGGGAGAAGAGAGCGGCGTCCGTGTCGTCGGCGTCCGTCCGGGCGCCCGCCGCCACCCAGGCGCGCAGCCGCTCCGCGCGGGCGCGCGCCGCGTCCGACCGTGCGCCGGCCCCGAGCTCCGCACCCGCCAGCCACGCGACCAGGCCGGGCGCGCCGCCGTCGCGGGTGTCGGCGTGCACACGCTCCTGCGACCACGCCGTCTCGCCGCCCGGCGGTGGGTCGGCGAGCAGGGCCCGGACGCGCTCGGCACGGTGCGGGGCGTAGGCGAGGCCGAGGTCGTGCTCCGGCCGGTCGGGGCGCTCGTTCGCGTCCACGGCGACGTCGACGACGGCGGCGGGGGCGGGCAGCTCGAGCCACTCGGGCTCGGCCTGCTGACCCGCGTGCCCGGACCGCGGCGCATCCTCGACGGCCCGCGGGAGGACCCGCCCGGCGGGCGGCACGACCGGCACGCGGCCGGCGGTCAGGCGCAGCACCTCCCCCGACGAGTCGGCGGCGAGCACCCGGTTCACCGGGTCCACCCAGCCGGCGAACGCGGCGGCCACGTCGCGCGCCGTCCGCACACCTTGGAGCGCCCGCCAGGCGGCCACCCCGGCGTCGGCCGTGACGCGGACCGGCCAGCGGAGGCTGTGCCGGTCCGTCACGAGCGGGCCGCGGGGCGTCTCCGCCCACCGCACCTCGACCGGCTCGCCGCCGCGCACGGGGACGCGCTCGGCGCCCGACGCGACGACCGCGGCGTGTGCCGCCGCGCCGTCGTCCCCCTCCACGAACAGGTCGACGTGGTGGGCCATCGCGTTGGTGATGCCCCACGCCACGGACCCGGCGGCCGTCTCGGCCTGCCCCAGGTGCAGCACGCCGGGCACGCCCGGGAACGCCAGGCCGACGACGTCGTGCCCGGGCCGCGCCAGCCTGACCTGCTGGTACACCCCCGGCAGCTCGAGGAAGCGGTGCGGGTCGCCCGCGAGCAGCGGCGCGCCCGACGCGGTGCGCGAGCCGTGCAGGGCCCACGCGTTGGACCCCGACGACGGCCCCCCACTCCCGCCGTCCTCCCCGCCCCACCACGCAACGGCGGACGAGCCCGACGTGGGCCCGAGGGTGCGCGCCACGTGCTCGCGCCACAGCAGGTGCGGGAACCCGCTGAACAGGACGTGGTGCACCAGGAACGTGCCGACCGGCGTCCACGGGTGCCACGGCTCGTCGACGGGCAGCGGCGCGCCGCCGAGCGCCCGGGCCAGCTCCGCCCGCTCCAGAGAGTCCCGGCCGCCGGCGTCGAGCCCCGCCTGCACCCCGTCGGCGTAGGCCGCCAGCCAGTCCCGCTCGGGTGCGTCGAGTGCCTCCCACACCCGCCGGGTGGTGTCGGCGAGGCGCACGCGGACGGCGAACCGGTCCCACTCCAGGCCCGCCGGCCCGACGCGCGCGGCGAGCCGCCCCTCGCCGTACCAGCGGTCCACGTCGAGCTGCCAGCCGCGGTCCAGGGCGGTGACGTACCCCTGCCCGTGCGCGAGGTCCGCCTCGGAGCCCGCGCGCACGTGCGGCACGCCCAGGTCGTCGCGGAAGAGCTCGAAGGGTCGGCTCACGGGGTGCCCGGGCGGGCGACGGGGTTGGCCATCGTCCCTGCGTACAGCAGGGAGGCGGACTGGTCGGTGAGGTCGACCATCTGCAGCGTGTTGCGCAGCTGCAGCCGGTTGAGGCACGAGTGCGCGAAGCGCGGCACGCGCAGGTCGACCCGCCCGGCGAGGCCCGGGTGCTCGGCGTCGTGCCGGTCCACGACGTCCGCCACGACGGCCCAGAACCGGTCCTCGGGCAGCACGCCGTCGACGGCGAGGATGCCGGCGAGGTGGCGCAGCACGCCGTCGAAGACGTCGGTGAAGACCGCGAGCGCCTTCTCGTCGGCGTCGACGGCGGCGCGCACGCGCTCGACGCCGGGCGGGAGGGCGCCGTGCCCGAGGACGGCCACCTCCTCGCCGATGTCCTTCATGAAGACCCGCCGCACCACGCCGTCGCGCAGCACGAGGACAAGGTTCTCGCCGTGCGGCATGAAGGCCAGGTCGTGGGCGCGCAGGCAGTGCACCAGCGGGTACAGGTAGGCGTCGAGGTAGGCGCGCAGCCACGCCTCGGGCGCGATCCCGGACGAGCGCACGAGGGCGGTCGCGAGCGCGCGGCCCGAGGCGTCGCGGTGCAGCAGGCTCGCCATGGTGGCCAGCCGCTCCCCCGGCGCGGTGCGGGGTACGGGCGACTCCCGCCAGAGCGCGGCGAGCATCTTGCGGTGCGCGCTGGGCCGGGTGGTGCGGTGGTAGACGTCGCCCGTGTAGCCGATCGACGCCCGCTCGCGCAGCACGCCGAAGCCGCTCGCCCGGAGGGTCGGGTCCCCCTCGACGACGCCGGCCACCCAGTCGTTGATGTCGGGGGTGGCGCGCATGTACGCCGGGGAGAGCCCGCGCAGGAAGCCCATGTTCTGGATCGCGAGCGCCACCTTCACGTAGTGCCGCTCCGGGCGCGTCCGGTTGAACATCGTGCGGATGGACTGCTGCGGCTGGTACTCGTCGGCGCCCGGGCCCAGCGGTACGAGGTCGCCGCGCGCGACGTCGGCCGCGAACGTGATCGGCACCCGGTGCTGCCACTGCCACGGGTGCACGGGCAGGTACAGGTACTCGGCCGGGTCGAGGCCGCGGGCGGTGAGCCGCCCGGCGAACGCGGCCCGCTCGGCGCCGGACAGCTCGCCGCCGTACAGGCCCGCCTCGGCGAGCCCGTCGCCCAGCGCGAGATGGGTGTGCTCGCGCCGCGCCGCCAGCCAGACCAGCCGCATCCGCTCGCCGCGCTCCGGCGCGTACGCGAGGTAGTCGTCCAGGGAGAACCCGATGCGGCCGTTGTTCGCGAGGAAGCCGGGGTGGCCCTCGGTCATCGCCGCCTCGGTGGCCTGGAACGCGTCAGCGCGGCGCCGGTCGTCGTCGCCGGCCGGGGTGTCGACGCCGGGGTGCCCGTCGGGGGCGAGCGCCGCCAGCAGCTCCGGGACCTGCGGGGACGCGCCGCGCAGCTCGCGGTCACGCTTGGCGCAGGCCGCGGCGAGCGTCGAGGACAGCTCCTCCAGGTACGTCGCCACGAGTTCGTCGGGGATCCCCAGCAGCGGTTGCAGCTCGGCGACCAGCTCCAGCGCGTCCACGGGCAGGTCGACGCCGTCGCCGTCGGACGAGGCAGCGGTCCGGGTGATCGTCGCGGGGTCCACCACCCAGTGCTCCAGCGCGAACGTGCGCGCCGCGAATCGGTAGGTCACGCTGTCGAGCGCGAGCACGTACCGCCCCGCCCCCGGTTCCCCGTTGTGAGCGGGCGTTTGGCCCTGTTGAGGGTCCGAAACAGGGCCAAACGCCCGTTCACAACGCTCGGGGCGGAAGAGGCGCTCGTGCGCGAGCTCGGCGAGCGCCTTGGCGGCGAGGTGCCGGTGCGCGTGCTGCGCCAGGTCCGGCCGCAGGTGCGGCGCGAGGAGCGTGTCGCCGTCCTCGCCGAGGCCGGCGAGGGCCCCGAGCGGGGAGACCGCGAAGTCCGCTCGCGTGCAGACGCTCAGCGCCGCGCGCTTGGTGTGCCCGTCGTCGACGACCTCGACCTCGCGCAGCACGCGGAACCCCGCGGCGGCGTTCTTCGCGGCGATCGCGCGGTGGCGGACGTCCGGCTCGACGACGACGCGCGCGCCGCCGAGGCGGTCGCGCGCCAGGCAGAAGCGCACGACGGCGGCCATCACGGCGTCGGTGAGCCCCGGGACACGCTCGGCCGGGTCGGCCGGGGGCGGCGCCACGAGCAGGTGCATGCCGACGTCGCCGGGCTCGGCGTCGTGCACGCCCACGAGGAGCACGCGGGCCGGGTCGTAGGTCTCGGCGTAGAACGCGGGCACGCCGTCGACGCGGCCGAGCCAGCCGCCCTGGTCCGGGTGGTCGGCGACGTCGGCGAGATAGTCGCGGACGTCCGCGACGGCGAGGTGCCCCATCTGCCAGAACGCGGACGCCGGGTGGCCCAGCCAGGCGTGCACGGTCGCGGCGTCGCGCGCCGGGTCCACGGGCTCCAGCGCGACGGCGTCCGGGGACACGCGCGCGGTCGCGGGGCGCTCGGTCGGGACGGTCGCGGTCGTGGCGGTCATCGCGCCACCCCCTGCGCGGACGTCGGCGCCGCGACGGACGTCGTCGCGGGAGCGGCGTCGCCGCCCTCGTCCCCGGGCAGGCCGAAGGTCTGAAAGGCGATGCGACTCTCGACGGGGTACGGCTCCCGGCCGGTGACCTGCGCCAGGATGACGGAGTTGCGCCAGGCCGCGAAGCCCAGGTCCGGGGCGGTGACGCCGTGGGTGTGCGCCTCGGTGCCGCCCACGTGCAGCCGCCCGCCGGCGCCGGCGGTGTAGTCGCGCGCGACGTCCACGCGACCCAGCTCGTCGAGGTCGAGGAGCCCCGGCGCCACGAATCCCGGCACCCCGGAGCCGTACCCGGTGGCGGCGACGACCGCCCGGGTGCGGTGCTCCGCCGTCGTGCCGAGCTGGCCGTGCCGCAGCGTCAGCACGTACTCCCCTTCCCCGCGGGCACCGTCCGCGCCGTCGCCTGGATCGAAGCGTGCCGCGACGACCTCCGTGTCGGACAGCAGCGTGGTCGGCAGCTCCCGCCCGAGGGCGGACTTGCGGTAGAGGGTGTCGTAGATCTCGTCGACCAGGTCGCCGCTGATGCCCTTGTACAGCGCGCGCTGCTCCCGGCCGAGGATCTCCCGCAGCTCGGTGGGCAGCGCCCGGTAGTGGTCGGTGTACTCCGGCGACGTCATCTCGAGCGTGAGCTTGGTGTACTCCATCGGGAAGAACCGCGGCGAGCGCGTCACCCAGTCCACGCGGTGGGTCTGCGCCGACGCGTCCTCGAGCAGATCGCGGTACACCTCGGCGGCCGACTGCCCCGAGCCCACGACGGTCACCGCGCCGCTCGCCGCGAGGGCGTCGCGGTGCGGCAGGTAGTCGGCGGTGTGCACGACGGGACCGGCGCCCGGGTGCCGTGCCGCCTCCGCGGCCAGGCCCGCGAGCGGCCCGGGCAGCTGCGGCGTCGTGCCCACCCCGAGGACGACGTGGCGCGCCCGGTACGTCTCGGTGCGGGGTGCCTGGCCCGGGCCGGCGGCGAGGCGGGCGGAGACCACCAGGTCGCCGGTCTCGTCGTCGCGCTCCACCGCCACGACCTCGCGCCCCCAGCGCAACGTGGTGAGCCGGTCGGCCACCCACCGGCAGTACTGGTCGTACTCGGCGCGCAGCGGGTAGAACGACTCGCGGATGTAGAAGGGGTAGAGCCGGCCCGTCGCCTTGAGGAACGCGAGGAACGAGTACGGCGACGTCGGGTCGGCCATCGTCACCAGGTCGGCCAGGAACGGCACCTGGATGGTGGCGCCCTCGAGCATCATGCCCGGGTGCCAGCTGAATCCGTCGCGCTGGTCGAGGAAGACGGCGTCGACGTCGTCCAGCGGGTCGGCGAGCGCCGCGAGGCCGAGGTTGAACGGCCCGATGCCGATGCCGAGGAGGTCGTGGGTGCGGGTCATCGGGTGGCTCCCTCGAGGGCGGGGTCGGTCGGGCTGTCGGTCGGGACGGCGGTGCGCTCGAGCCGCGGGTGCACCGCGCGGCAGGGCGGGGAGCCGAGCTCGAGCAGCTCCTGGCCCGCGAGCAGCCCGTGCGCCGTGGAGCGCACCAGGTCGAGCACGCCGCGGACGTCGCCGAGCGTGGCGTCCGGGTTGAGGAGGGTGAGCTTGAGGCAGGGGCGCCCGTCGATCACGGTCTTGGCCACCAGTGCGCGGCCCGAGTCGAAGAGCACGCGGCGCACGCGGGGCACGAGGGCGTCGGCCCGGGCGTCGTCGACGCCGTCCGGCTGGAACCGGAACAGCACGGTCGACAGGTCGGTCGGGGCCAGGAGCCGCAGCTCGGGGTCGGTCGCCAGGTCGGCGTGCACGGCCGCCGCGAGGTCGCACACGGCGTCGACCATCGCCCCCACACCGTCGGCTCCGAGGGCGCGCAGCGTGGCCCACAGCTTGAGGGCGTCGAACCGCCGCGTGGTCTGCAGGGACTTGTCGACGAGGTTGAGGTCGGGGTTGGGCTCGCCCGACTCCTCGGCCGGGTTGAGGTAGTCGGCGTGCCACGTCACGCGGGCCAGGTCGGCAGGGTCGCGCACCAGCAACGCGCTGGAGGACACCGGCTGGAAGAACGTCTTGTGGAAGTCCACGGTGACGCTGCGGGCCCGCTCGACGCCGTCCAGCAGGTGGCGGCGGCGCGGCGACAGCAGCAGCCCGCCGCCGTACGCGGCGTCCACGTGCAGCCAGGCCCCGACGGCGTCGCACAGGTCGGCGACCGGCTCCAGGGGGTCGATGCAGCCACGGTCGGTGGTGCCCGCCGTCACGACGACGGCCATGACGACGTCGCCGGCCCGCCCGACGTCGACCAGCGCGCGGGCGAGCGCCCCCGGGTCCATGCGGCCGCCGGCGTCCGTCGGGACCGCGACAACCGCGTCGTCGTCCAGGCCGAGCAGCTGCGCGGAGCGCGCCACGCTGAAGTGGCCGGACGCCGTCGCGAGCACGCGCAGGCGCCCGAGCCGCTCGCGGCGCGCGGCGCCGCCGAGCCGGGCGCCCGCCGCGTCGGTCAGGGCGCGCTCGCGGGCCAGGTGCAGCGCCTGCAGGTTGGACTGCGTGCCGCCGGACGTGAAGACCCCGTCGCCGGCCGCGAACCCGACGCGCTCCGCCGTCCAGGAGATCAGCCGCTGCTCCATGAGCGTCGCCACGGTCGACTGGTCGTAGGTGTCGACCGACGTGTTGACCGCCGCGAGCATCGCCTCCGCGCCGACGGCGGGGAGCGCCACCGGGCAGTTGAGGTGCGCGGCGTAGCCCGGGTGGTGGAACCAGACGGCGTGGGACGCGTAGAGCTCGGCGGTCTCGCGCAGCGCGTCGGGGGTCCCGACCGGCGGGCCGTCGAGGTCGACCTCGTCGACGAGGGCCTGCAGCTCGCGCCGGCTCGCGCCGCAGAACGGCTGCTCGGCGGCGGCGACGCGGGCGGCCACGTCGTCCACGACGGCGTGCAGCGCGCCGGCGTAGTCGGCCGCGGTCGCGGCTCCCAGCAGGGCGGAGGACTTCGTCACGGGTCTCCTCGAAGGGGTCGAAGTAAGGTCAGCCTGGCCTAACTTAGGGCGTCGAGGCCCGGATGCCCACCGCTGGGACGCAGATCACATCCGCCCCCCCGCCCCGCCCCCCAGGTCGGGATCGCGCGTTGCCCGCCGCCGCCGCGACCGGGTAATGTCCTGCGGCTCCCCCCGCCCGTCGACCTGGAGGTCAGCCGTGCCCGCCGTGTCCCCCGCCGAGCTCGACCGGGAACGGGCCCACCTGGAACGGGCTCGCCAGGAGCTCGCCCGGATGCGCGAGCGCACCGCGGGACTCACTGCCCACGCCGGCGACCGGATCAGCGCCGAGGCGCTGGAGCACACGCTGGCCCGGCGCCTGGCGCAGCTCGCGGACGACCCCCACGTACCCCTCTTCTTCGGCCGGCTGGACCACGACGAGCCGTCCGGCGGCGAGGTCTTCCACGTCGGCCGCCGGCACGTGTCCGACACGGCCGGCGACCCCCTGGTCGTGGACTGGCGCGCCCCGGTGAGCTCGGCGTTCTACCGCGCCACCCGGGAGGACCCGATGGGAGTGACGACCCGGCGCCGGTACGGCTTCGCGCGCGGCGCCCTCACGGGGTTCGAGGACGAGGTCCTGTCCGGCCCGGCCGCGACCGAGGCCGCGCACTCGGAGATCCTCGAACAGGAGATCGAGCGCCCGCGCACCGGCCCGATGCGGGACATCGTGGCGACGATCCAGCCCGAGCAGGACGTCATCGTGCGCAGCGACCTGGGCCGGACGGTCGTCGTGCAGGGCGCGCCCGGCACGGGGAAGACGGCCGTGGGCCTGCACCGCGCGGCCTACCTGCTGTACGCGCACCGGGAGCAGGTCACGCGGCGGGGCATGACCGTCGTCGGGCCCAACTCGAGCTTCCTGCGCTACATCCGGGACGTGCTGCCCGCCCTCGGCGAGGTCGACGCCACGCAGACGACCGTCGAGGAGGTGGTCGCGGCGCACGGCCGCCTGCGCGGCACGGAGCCGGCCGAGGTCGCCCGCCTCAAGGGCGACGCCCGGATGGCGCAGGTGCTGCGCCGCGCCGTCTGGTCGCACCTGGGCGAGCCCACCGAGGCGCTCGTCCTGCCGCGCGGCTCCCGGCGCTGGCGCGTGCCGGCGCACGAGGCCCGCGACGCCGTCGCGCACGTCGTGGGCCGCGACCTGCGCTACGACGCCGGCCGCGAGCAGCTCCGGTACGCGCTGGCGCACCGGATCCTGCAGCAGATCGAGGCGGCCGGCGACGCGCTCGACGAGCGGGCGTGGGACGCCCTCGCGCGGACCAAGCCGGTCAAGGACTACGCCGCGGCGCTGTGGCCGGCGCTCACCCCCGCCCGGCTGCTGCACCGCCTCCTGGCCGACCCGGAGTTCCTCGCCGAGACGTCCGACGGCGTCCTCACCCCGGCCGAGCAGCACACGCTCACCTGGGCCGCGCCGCCGCGGAGCGCGGGGGCCGCCCGGTGGACCCTCGCCGACCTCGTGCTGCTCGACGAGCTCGCCGACCTGCTGGAGCGGGCGCCCTCGGTGGCGCACGTCGTCGTCGACGAGGCCCAGGACCTGTCGCCCATGATGCTGCGCGCCCTCGGCCGCCGGGCACGCACCGGGTCGCTCACGGTGCTGGGCGACCTCGCCCAGGCGACCACGCCGTGGGCCGTGCGCTCCTGGGCCGACGCGCTGGACCACCTGGGCAAGCCCGACGGGCACGTCGAGCAGCTCACCGCGGGCTTCCGCGTGCCCGGCGACGTCATCGAGTACGCGGCGCGCCTGCTGCCGACGATCGCGCCCGAGCTCGCGCCGCCCGTGGCCGTGCGGCGGGCCCGCGGCGAGCTCCTGCTCACCACCGCGCCGGCCGAGGATCTGGTGCGGGCCGCCCTCGCGCGCGACGGCTCGGTCGGGCTGATCGTGCCCGACGCCGGGGTGGCCGCCGCCCGCCGCCGGCTCGTGGCCGCGGGGCTCGAGTTCGCCGTCGTCGGCGAGGAGGACGGGACCGCGCGCGCCCCTGCCGGCGACCCCGACGCGCCGAACGCCGCGGACGCCGTCGACGACCAGGCCACCGAGTTCGACGCGCGCCTCGACCTCGTCCCGGCCTCCCTGGCCAAGGGGCTGGAGTTCGACCACGTCGTGCTCGACGACCCGGCGGGGATCGTCGCCGGGGAGGCCGACCGCGAGTCGGGGCTGCGCCGCCTGTACGTGTGCCTCACCCGGGCCGTCACGTCGCTCGCGGTGCGGCACGACGACGACCTGCCGGCCGAGCTCTCCGCCTGAACCCTCCTCCCCCCGGCCTCGGGCGACGACGCCCGCCCCTCCCGCTCGCAAGGTCGTGACACACGCCACACTTTCTGGGAAAGTCTTTGCCAACGGGCGGTGGGGACCGTTCCACGCCCCCGTCCCTGGGGAGGGACCCGTGACAGGCATGGTGCGGAGGAGCTGGATGAGAGCGACCACGGCGGCACTGGCAGCGGGGGCGGTGATCGCGCCGGCGGCGGGGGCCGCCGGCGCCGCGCCGCCCGACGACCCCGCGACGGCGGGGCACAAGATCACCACCACCCACTGGCAGGGCGTCGCCGACCTGCGGCAGGGCGAGTGGGAGAACCTGCGCCCCGGGGCGCACGGCACGCTCGGCGTGCGGGACGCCGGCGGCCCGACCACGGCGTACACCGACCCGTTCGGCGACGGCAGCGCGGTCGACTACGAGTCGGGGACGTGGACGTCGCCGGTCGTGGAGACGGGGTACGCCGTCGACGAGTCCCTGACCTCGTGGAACGCCACGACCCCGACGGGCACGTGGGTGGAGATCGAGTTCCGGGGCCGCAAGGCCGACGGCGCGTGGACCAAGTGGTTCGTCATGGGGCGCTGGACGTCGGGCGCCGACTTCGCCCCGGCGGACGGCTCGGTGGGCGACATCCACCGCACGTCGCTCGACGGGCAGAACGACGCCGACGCCGCCCTGTACACCGACACGTTCGTCGCGCGCACGGGCCACGAGCCCGAGGCCTTCCAGACCCGCGTCACGCTCTACCGGCCGGCCGGGTCGACGGCGACCCCCCGGCTGTCGGGCGTGACGACGATGACCAACGAGTACCTGCCCGACTCCGCGTACACCGGCACCAGCGACTTCACGCTCGGCCGGGCGGTCGAGCTCGACGTGCCCGGCTACTCGCAGCTGATCCACATCGGCGAGTACCCCGAGTTCGGGGGCGGCGGCCAGGTGTGGTGCTCGCCCACGTCGACCACGATGATCCAGTACTCCTACGGCACGAAGTACCAGGTGCCGGCCGACCGGCTCGAGGGCATCGTCGCCCCGAACGGCGACCCGCAGGTGGCCCACGCCGCCATCAACGCGTGGGACTACACGTACGAGGGCGCCGGCAACTGGCCGTTCAACACCGCGTACGCGCACGAGTACGGCCTGGAGACGTTCGTGACGCGGCTGCGCTCCCTCGCCGAGGCGGAGCGGTTCATCGACGCGGGTATCCCGCTGGTCGTGTCGATCAACTTCGCCAAGGAGGAGATGCCCGAGGCCGGCTACGGCACCGACGGCCACCTGGTGACGATCGTCGGCTTCACCGCCGACGGCGACCCGGTCATCAACGACCCCAACAAGGCGACCGACGCCGACGTGCGGAACGTCTACACCCGCGAGAACTTCGAGCGCGTGTGGCAGACCTCCACCGACGGCATCGCGTACGTCATCCACCCGCACGACGTGAAGCTGCCCGCGAACGTCCCGGGCGCCACCGCCAACTGGTGAGGTAGTCCCGATCCCGCCGAGGTAGTCCGAAAGCTGCCGAGGTAGTCCCGATCGGGACTACCTCGGCAGCTTCGTTCGTCAGTGCGGGCGCACCGGGCCGACGGCGTCGGAGGTGAACGTCGCCGCCGTGTACCCCGGCGCGGAGACGGTCACCCGGACCGCCACGTCCGCGCCCCGGTCGCTGCCGGTGAGGTGGTAGCGCGCACCGGTCGCGCCGGGCACCGCGACGCCGTCGCGCAGCCACTGCACGGCGACCTCGGTGTCCGACCCGGGCAGGTACTCGCCCGCGTCGACGGTGAGCACCTTCCCGATCTCCGGCCTGCCGGAGATCGCCGGGCCCTCGACATCGGTCACCACGGGGTCGTGGAGGACGACGTCGGCGGCGCGGGTGAACACCTGCCGATGGGCGTACCAGAGCTGGTAGTACGCGTCCGCGCCGCGCACGTCGGTGCGGTCGTCGGGCACGGAGCCGTCGAACGACGTGGCGTAGTAGTAGTCCGTCGACACGGAGTCGTCGGACACCACGTAGCTCTGGTCGGTCCCGATCGTGTACTCGATCGGCGTGACGGACTGCAGCCCGATGCCCGGGTAGGGCGCGTACGCGGCCTCCTCGGGGTACGCGCGGCCGTAGATCGCGGCCGCGGTGTCCCCGCTCACCGTCACCGTCTTGCCCGTGCTCGGCACGACGACCGGCCGGTCGGCCGGGTTGTGGAGCCACACCAGCGAGCCGGCCCACCACACGCCGAGCCACTCGCCCTGCACCTGCGCGACGACGAGCTTGTGGCCCGAGGTCACGCGCGCGCTGACGTCGCTGGCGTACGTGGTGCCGGCCGCGCCGTTCGGCTTCCAGCCCGGGTCCTTGGCGTACGCGGCGTCGAGCGAGGGCTGCTGGTACGCGACGGCGAAGTTGGTGCCCGCGCCGGCGACGCAGTCGCCCGAGCCCGGCGACGCCTGCTGGCAGCCGGTGATCGGGTTGGCGTTGTCGTCGTACCCGGCGACCACCTCGACGACGTCGCCGGGCGCGACGTCCGTCGTCGGCGTCAGGCCGCCGCCGATCGGCGCGCCCAGGAGCTCGAAGTAGTGCTCCCAGTCCCAGTAGGGGCCCGGGTCCCAGTGCACGCTCTTGGTGTACCCGGGCAGGATGCCGGGGATCTGGTCGTGCCCGATGACGTGAGCCCGGTCCAGTGGCACGTCGTACCTCTCGCCGAGGTAGCGCACGAGCTCCGCGGACGACTGGTACATCGCCTCGGTGAACCAGCCCGACGTCCCGGCCCAGCCCTCGTGCTCGATGCCGATCGAGTGCATGTTCATGTACCAGTTGCCCGCGTGCCAGCCGACGTCGTCGGGCTGGAGGTGGTTGGCGGTGTGCCCGTCGGACGAACGCACCGTGTAGTTCCACGCGAGGTAGTTGGGGTCCTGGACCATGTTCAGCGTCCCGGCGTACCCGCCCTCGGTGTCGTGGATGACGATGTAGTCGATCGACGGCCCGCCCTCTCCCGTGCGGTCGGCCTGGTCGTGGTTGCCGTAGTTCCCCGTGTCGTCGGGAAGGTCGGCGCTGCCCTTCTCGTACGGCGCGGGGACCCAGTCGCACCCCAGGTCGGCGGGGCAGTCGGCGGCGGGGTCGCCCGCCGCGGCCGTCGTCGCCTCGGGCAGGACGGCGGCCGGCTGGGCCGCGAGGACGACGCGCCCGCCGTCGTCGGTGGTGCGGGCCTCGCCCTGGCGGAGCGTGGCGTACACCCGGTCGGCGAACGTCGCCGCGTCGCCCATCCGCGCGACCGCGGTCTCCCAGGTGGCGAGGGAGCCGCCGGTGCCCTGGCCGGCCGCCGCCTGGTAGGAGGCGAGGAGGGCCGCGGCGCCGCAGGTGTTGGCTCCGGCGTCGGACTTCAGCTCCGCGACCGACAGCCCGGTCAGGGCGGCGGCGCGGTCGAGCTCGCTGACGGCGGTGCGGGGGGTGGCGTCCTTGCCGGCCCCGTCGGGCGCCTCGGCGGCGTGGTCGAGCAGGTTGAACAGGCCGTAGCCGCCGTCCGCGCTGGGCGCGCCGGCGTGCTGGTCCCAGCGGGACTCCATGTAGGAGACGGCCTTGAGCAGGTCGGCAGGGACCCCGGTGGCGTCGCTCGCGGCCGCGAACGCCGACTCCCGGTCCGGCGCCGCGACGACCGCGTCGCAGCTCACGTCGGAGGTCGGGGCGGTGGAGGGTCCGGCCCCCGCGGCGAGCGCGGGGGCGGTGATCAGGGGAACGAGCAGGCCGACGGCGGCCAGCCCGGTGGTGCGTCGTCGTACGGATCTCACGGGGAGTGCTCCTCTCGAGGACGGAGTGCGCTCAGGGCGCACCACGTCATCGAACCGTGAAATCACGTTTCATGAGAAGTGATAGGCGTAAAAAATCTCGTCCTGCGGACGCGCGACGTGCCACGACGCCCGCGACGAACGGTGCGGAGGGAGAGAGTTCCGGTCAGGAGAGGCGGACGGTCGCCTGCGACCGGCCCAGCACCTTGGCGCCCTCGTGGGTCACCGTGAGGTCGACGCGGACCGTGCCGGCCTCGGCGTCGATCGCGCCGACGGTGGCGGAGACCTCGACGACGGCGACGCCGCTCGCGGGTACCGGGACCGGCTTGGTGAAGCGCGTCTGGTAGGCGACGACGGCGCCCGGGTCCCCCGCCCACGCGGTGACGACGCCGACGACGGATCCCATGGTGAGCATCCCGTGGGCGATGACGCCCGGGAGACCGACGCGGGTCGCGAAGGACTCGTCCCAGTGGATGGGGTTGAAGTCGCCGCTGGCGCCGGCGTACCGGACCAGGCGGGCGCGGTCCAGCTCGATCGCGGCGGTGGCGACGACGTCGCCGACAGACAGCTCGGCGAGGGCGGGGCGGGCCATCAGGAGTCCTCCCCGCGGATCACGAGGCTGGAGGTGACCGTGGCGACGTGCTCGCGCGCGGCGGCGTCGGCCCCGGACGTCGCGAAGATCTCGCAGCGGGTGGTGACCATCGCGATGCCGGCCCGCTCCGTCACGGAGTCCACGTGCAGCACGGTGACCAGCTCGTCGCCGGCGACGATCGGCCGGCGGTGCACGAACTTCTCGTCGGCGTGCACCACGCGCGAGAAGTCGATGTCGGCGTCCGGGTCCTGCACGTACTGCGACTCCGCCCGCTGGGCGACGACGACCGCGAACGTAGGAGGCGCGACGAGGTCCGGATAGCCGAGACCCCGCGCCGCCACGATGTCGTGGTGCGCGGGGTCCAGGGCACCGACGGCGGACGCGAACTCACGGAGCTTCTCGCGCCCCACGCTGTAGGGGGCGGTGGCCGGGTACTCGCGGCCAGCGAAGTCGGGGTTCGCCACGTCGGTGCGGGGTCGTGTCGACCGAGGCGTCAGCGGGTCTCGCGGTGCGAGGTGTGCTTGCCGCAGCGCGGGCAGAACTTCGCCAGCTCGAGACGGTCGGGGTCGTTGCGGCGGTTCTTCTTCGTGATGTAGTTCCGCTCCTTGCAGTCCACGCAGGCCAGCGTGATCTTCGGGCGGACGTCCGCGCTCTTAGCAGCCATGGTGTGTCACCTCTCGCGCCCCCGGAAGGCGCAACGTGCGTCAAGGAACAGGCCGGTCCGACGCCGGCCGTCGAACCGTAGGAGTGGCGGTAGCGAGGGCGGGGCTCGAACCCGCGACCTCACGATTATGAGTCGTGCGCTCTGACCAGCTGAGCTACCCCGCCGCACGTGACTGAACGCGAGACCGCCGCCCGTTTCCAGGGGCGGCCCCGCGCCTTTGTCACAGAGCCCCGAAAGGGAATCGAACCCTTGACCTTCTCCTTACCATGGAGACGCTCTGCCGACTGAGCTATCGGGGCAGCGGAGAAGACTCTACACGGCTCGCGGCACCTGGCGAAATCCGCGGGATGCCCGCTCGATCACACCGTGCACCGGGGTCGCGAGGACCTTCTCCGGACGTCGGACGGGGCACCACCCAGGGGTGATGCCCCGTCCGTCGAGGTGGCAGGTGAGGGATTCGAACCCCCGAAGGCTGAGCCGTCTGATTTACAGTCAGATCCCTTTGGCCGCTCGGGCAACCTGCCGTGCGGGCTCGCGGACGAGCTCGCGGGTAGAACCATAACGCCCCGGAGCGCCTGGGCGGAAATCGTCCACCGGTGGCCCGCGTCACCCGGTCGCCGCCCGGCTACGGTGAGCCGGTGACGACCCCCTCCTCCCCCGACCGGTGGGGACTGCCCCTCGGGCTCTCGGCCTTCGTGCTGTGGGGCGCCATGCCCCTCTTCTTCCCGCTCCTGGAGCCGGCCGGCCCGGTGGAGATCATCGCGCACCGTGTGGTGTGGAGCCTCGTGTTCTGCGTCGTGCTGCTGCTGGTGACGCGGACGTTCGGGTCGTTCGTCGCCGTCCTGCGCAGCGGGCGCACCATGGGCGCGCTCGCCGTCGCGTCCCTGCTCATCGTCGTCAACTGGACCACCTACGTGTACGCGGTGCTCACCGACCACGTGCTCGACGCCGCCCTCGGGTACTTCATCAACCCCCTGCTCACCGTGCTGCTCGGCGTCCTCGTGCTGCGCGAGCGGCTGCGCGTCGCGCAGTGGGTGGCCCTGGGGTTCGGCCTGGCGGCCGTGGTCGTGATCTCCACCGGGGTGGGCGGACTGCCCTGGATCGCCCTGGTGCTCGCGGGCGCTTTCGGGCTCTATTCGCTCGTGAAGAACCGGGTGGGTCGCGGCGTCGGGGCCCTGCCCGGCCTCGCCGCCGAGACCGCGGTCGCGACGCCGTTCGCGCTCGCTTACCTCGGCTGGCTGGGCGCCACCGGGGCCGGCACCTTCACCACCGAGGGCGCCGGGCACGCGCTGCTGCTCGCGGCCTGCGGCGTCGTCACCGGCCTGCCGCTGCTGCTCTTCTCGGCCGCCGCGCGCCGGCTGCCGCTGTCGGTGGTGGGGATGCTGCAGTACCTCACGCCCGTGCTGCAGTTCCTGCTCGGCCTGCTCGTCTTCGGCGAGCACATGCCGCCTACCCGCTGGGCCGGGTTCGCGCTCGTGTGGGTGGCGCTGGTGATCCTCACCGTCGACGGCAGCCGGCAGGCCCGGGTCTCCCGCCTCGCGGCGGCGCGCCCCGGGCCGCGCGCCTAGCCTGCGCCTAGCTCTCGAAGGCGCGGGCGCCGAACCAGTCGTGCCGCGGCCGCCAGCCGTGCTGGCGCAGCACGGCGAAGACCGGCCGCTTCGCGTCCCCGGGCGCGATCTGCGTCGAGCCCTCCCACGAGGACCGGGAGCCGCCGCTGCCCGAGACGACCACCGCGCCGTCCGGGCCCTCCACGTACGTCGCCCTCCGCTGCATCGCCGTCTTGCCCCGCCGCCACGTCCAGTCCGCGCGCGCGAACACCCCGGTGGGGCCCACGGCCGCGCGGGTCGACGACGACCCGGAGTACTCGACGAACCGGTAGTGCGAGGTCGCCGGGTCGAGCGTCAGCTCCATGCGCCACGCGTACGCGACCTTCCCGCGCACGAAGAGCGCCGCCCAGCGCAGCTCCTCGGACTTCCAGCGGACCTCGACCTGCACGCCCTCGGGCGACGGCGTCGCCGCGATGAGGTACGGCAGCGCCTCGTCGTTCATCCCGACGAGGTCGGCGACCACCCGGTCGACCGGGGACGCCGTCCCGGGCGCGAGGACGGGCGCATCGGGCACCGCCGCCGGCGCCTGCGCCGCCCGGGCGGCCCTGGCCCCGCGCACGACCGTCCACGCGCCGCGCGCGAGGACGAGCAGCGCCGCGACGACGATCAGCGCGACGCCGACGGGCGCCGCGTCGCCCACGATGAAGAGCACCCCCAGCCCCACCAGGACCCAGCACGCCACCAGGACCACCCACCGGGACACCACGGCGAACCGCCGGGTCCGTGCCTCCGGGTCGACCCCACCCGCCGCCGCGGGCGTCCCGCCGTCGGGCCCCTGCCGTGCATTCATCTCTCTCCCCCTGACGTCGAACCGACCGTGCCGCCGCACTACGGTAGTGGGCAGACCCCGCCCGCCCGATGCGCCGGGCACCCGACCAGCACAGAAGGAGCCGTCGTGGCCGACTCGTCGTTCGACATCGTGAGCAAGGTTGACCGCCAGGAGGTGGACAACGCGCTCCACCAGGCCGTCAAGGAGATCTCGCAGCGGTACGACTTCAAGGGCGTGGGCGCGTCCATCGAGTGGAGCGGCCAGGACACCATCGTCATCGAGGCGAACTCGAGCGAGCGCGTGCTCGCCGCCCTCGACGTCTTCCAGACCAAGCTGATCAAGCGGAACGTCTCGCTCAAGGCCTTCGACACCGGCGACAAGGAGCCGCAGTCGTCCGGCAAGGTGTACCGCCTCGCGGGGTCGCTCAAGGAGGGCCTCGCCGGCGAGAGCGCCAAGAAGATCACCAAGATCATCCGCGACGAGGGCCCGAAGGCCGTCAAGACGCAGGTGACCGGCGACGAGGTGCGCGTGACCAGCAAGTCCCGCGACGACCTGCAGGCCGTCATCGCCCTCCTCAAGGGCGCCGACCTCGACGTCGCGCTCCAGTTCGTCAACTACCGGTGACCAGCGGGGCGGCGGCGGGCGCGCGGGAGGTGCCGCGGGTCGTCGCGACCGACCTCGACGGCACGCTGCTGCGCTCGGACGGCACGGTCTCCGAGCGCACCCGGCGCGCGCTGCTCGCCGCCGAGGCCGCCGGGGCGGAGGTCGTCTTCGTCACGGCGCGGCCGCCGCGCTGGCTGCACGCCCTGGGCGACCTCGTGGGCGGGCACGGGCGCGTGATCTGCCTCGGCGGCGCCGCCGTGTGGGACCTGGCCGGCCGCCGCGCCGTCGACTCGTGCGGGTTCGACGACGGCGTGCTCCTCGACCTCGTCGCCGAGCTGCGCGACGCCGTCCCCGGCGTCGGGCTGGCCGTGGAGACCGTCCGCGGCCCGGCGTTCGACCCGTGGTTCCCCGACGGCGAGCCCGGCCTCGACCGCAGTCTGCGCGCCGCCCCCGTGGAGGAGTCCCTCGGCGCGACCGGCGACCCCGTCGCGAAGCTGCTCGCCGTCCGCCCCGGGACCGCGGCGCAGGGATTCGGCGTCGTCCAGCGCGGCGGCGTCCACGACGCCGCGCAGGAGGCCTTCTTCGAGCGCGTGCGGGGCGTGGTGGGCGACCGGGCCGAGCTGCACTACTCGGGCGCGGCGGGCCTCGCCGAGCTCCTGCCGCCCGGGGTGACCAAGGACGTCGCGCTCGCCCGCTGGTGCGCGCGCCTGGGGGTGGACGCCCGCGACGTGTGGGCCTTCGGCGACATGCCCAACGACCTGCCGATGCTGCGGTGGGCGGGGCGCGGGCACGCCGTCGCCAACGCCCACCCGGACGTGCTCGCGTGCGCGGACGCCGTCGTGCCCGGCAACGACGACGACGGCGTGGCCGCCGCGCTGGAGGCGGTGCTCCCGGGCGCGGCTCAGTCGCCGTCGCCGTCGGCGTCGGCGTCGGCGTCGGCGCGGCCCTCCGGGGTGTCGCGGGGCTGACCCGCCCCGTCGGCCCGGCGCCCGGCCACGATCTCCGCCCGCAGCGACTGGACCTCGGCGACCAGCAGCGCGACCTGCGCCGGGGAGACCATGCCGAGGGGCGCCTCCCTGGGGGTCTCGCCCGGCTCGTCGCCAGGGTCGGCCGTGACCCGCTCGACCAGCCAGGAGGAGAGCGTCGCCGTCACGACGCCCAGCAGCGCGATGCCCCCCACCATCAGGCAGACCGCGATGACCCGGCCCGTCGCGGTCACGGGCGTGAGGTCGCCGTAGCCCACGGTGGTGATGGTGACCATCGCCCACCAGAACCCGTCGCCCAGGTTCACGATGCTGGCGCCCGGCGCGCCCCGCTCGGCCTGCGTCACCGTGAGGGCCCCGACGATCACGAGCAGCGCGGTGCCCGCCGCGGCGAACCGCACCACCCGGCCGCGCAGCCGCACGGCGTTGACCCGGTTGAGCCGCACCACCACGGACACCAGGAGCAGGGGGCGCAGCACCGGGAGCACCACCACGGCCAGCTCGAGCGGGTGCCGGCGGACGTACCGCCACGGGTGCGGCGCGAGCCGGGCCCGCACCAGGTAGTCCGCGACGAAGAGCAGCCAGGTCACCGCCAGCACGAAGGAGCAGGCGGACCGGACCTCCGGGGGCGCGTCCGGGCGTGCGATCGGGATCGCGTACGCGACCAGGAACAGCAGCGAGATCGCCGTGAGCGGCCACTCGGTGGCCGCCTGCCAGCGCCGCAGGCGCGCGTGACCGCCGTCCGCGGCCGACGGGGCCGGCGGACGCTCGGACCCAGCAGCCGCGTCACGGGACATCGCAGGTCAGCCTGGCAGAACCGGCCGGGACCCGCCGCCCGAGCGTGCCTCAGTAGCGGGTGATGCCGCCGGGGCCGAAGCCCGTGCCGCCGGCCATCTTCTCCAGGCGGGAGATGCGGTCCGCCATCGGCGGGTGGGTGGAGAACATCTTCGCCATGCCCGCGCCGCGGAACGGGTTGGCGAGCATGAGGTGGGAGACGTTCTGCAGCTCGCGCGTCTGCGGCAGCGGGGCCTTGGCCGTGCCCGACTCGAGCTTGCGCAGCGCGGAGGCCAGGGCCATCGGGTCGCCGGTGAGCTTGGCGCCGTCCTCGTCCGCGTCGTATTCGCGCGTGCGGGAGATCGCCATCTGGATCATCATCGCCGCGAACGGCGCGAGGATCGCCATCGCGAGCGCGGCGAGCGGGTTGCCGCCCTCCCGGCGGTCGCCCCCGCCGAAGATCAGCAGGAACTGGGCCAGCGAGGTGATGACCCCCGCCATCGCGGACGCGACCGACGACGTGAGGATGTCGCGGTTGTACACGTGCATCAGCTCGTGGCCGAGGACGCCCCGCAGCTCGCGCTCGTCGAGCAGGCGCAGGATGCCCTCGGTGCAGCAGACGGCCGCGTTCTTGGGGTTGCGCCCCGTGGCGAACGCGTTGGGGGCCTGGGTGGGTGAGATGTACAGGCGCGGCATCGGCTGCCGGGCCTCCGTGGAGAGCTCGCGCACGATGCGGTACATCTCCGGCGCCTCGAGCTCCGTCACCGGGTAGGCGTGCATCGCGCGGATCGCGATCTTGTCGGAGTTCCAGTAGCCGACAAACGTCGTGACGAGGCCGATCCCCACGAAGACGACGAGCATGCCGGCGCTGCCGCGGAAGAAGATCGCCCACAGCCCGAGGACCACGGCCCACATGACGCCGAACAGCGCCGCCGTCTTGAGACCGTTGAAGTGCTGGTGGCCCATGTGTCCTGCTGTCTCCTTCCGTGCGCCCTGCCCGGTGCACGCGTACCGGCAGGTTCCCACGGGTTGAACGCGCCGACGGCCCGGGCGGTTCCCGCCCGGGCCGTCGTGCGTCCGGTCGCACTGCCGGTCGTGCTACCGGCCCCGTCAGGAGGAGGGGCGCCCCTTGGCGATGTCGAGCATCTCCTCGCGCGGCACGACCTTGATCCGCTCGCGCCCGTGGGGCTCGCCGAGGGCCTTCTCGTGCTCGTCGAGGAGCACGAAGTCGTCCCACTCGACGACGTCCACGCCGCGGTCGGCGAGGAAGTCGAGCACGGCCTGCGGGTCGCCCTGGGCGGCGGTGCGGCCGCCCTCGGCGTCGCCGGTCGCGACGTCGCCGCCGTCGCCCACGCCCGTCACGTCCTCCACGAGGTGGCGGATCGTCTCGGACGCGTCCGACTTGGTGTGGCCGATGAGGCCGACCGGGCCGCGCTTGATCCAGCCCGTGGCGTAGACGCCGGGCAGGTGCTCGCCGTCGAGGTCGACGACGCGGCCCTCGCGGTTGGCGATGACGCCCTTGAGCTCGTCGAAGGGGATCTCGGGCAGCGGCGAGCCGAAGTAGCCGACGGCGCGGTAGACGGCCTGCACGGGCCAGTCGTGGTGCTCGCCGGTGCCCTTGACGGTGCCGTCGCCCTGCAGGGCGGTGCGCTCGGTGCGCAGCGCGGTGACCTTGCCGTCCTCGCCGAGGATCTCGGCCGGCGCGTGCAGGAAGTGCAGGTGCAGCCGGCGCGACGCCTTCTGCGTGGCCGGGTCGACCAGGGTCCAGTCGGTGAGCGTCTTGACGACCTGCTTGGTCTGGTTGGACGACTCGACGGCCGCCATCGAGCCCTCGTCGAAGTCGTAGTCCTCCGGGTAGACCACGATGTCGACGTCCGGCACGTGGCCGAGCTCGCGCAGCTCCAGCGGCGAGAACTTCACCTGGGCCGGGCCGCGGCGCGCGAAGACGTGCACGTCCGTGACCGGCGAGGCCTTGAGGATCTCGTAGACGTTGGCCGGGATCTCGGTGGGCAGCAGGTCGTCCGCGTGCTTGGCGAGGATGCGGGCGACGTCGAGCGCCACGTTGCCGGCGCCGAGGACGGCCACCTGCTGGGCCTCGAGCGGCCACGTGCGGGGCACGTCGGGGTGCCCGTCGTACCAGGAGACGAAGTCGGCCGCGCCGTAGGAGCCGTCGAGGTCGATGCCGGGCACCGGCAGCTCGTGGTCCTTGATCGCACCCGTCGAGAAGATCACCGCGTCGTAGAACTGGCGCAGGTCGTCGAGCTTGAGGTCGACGCCGTAGTCCACGTTGGCCAGCAGGCGCACGTCGCCGCGGCCGAGCACGCGGTGCAGCGCGGTGATGATCTGCTTGATGCGCGGGTGGTCCGGGGCGACGCCGTAGCGCACGAGGCCGAACGGCGCGGGCAGGCGTTCGAAGAGGTCGATGCTCACGTCGAGGTCGGTCTTCGACAGGATGTCCGCCGCGTAGATGCCGGCGGGGCCTGCGCCGACGATCGCGACGCGCAGAGGTCGGATGCTGCTCACTGCGGGGTACGCCTTCCGGATCGGTGATGCGTGGCGTTCGATTCTAGGAGGATTCTCCTGCGAACTGGTGAGGGTTACCTCACCTTCAGGGTCCAGCGTTACCCAGGGTGCCACAACCGTCTCATCCGGTGAACAGGTTGTCTCGCTCGTCGGGCACTGGTGCCGGGGGCACCTGCCGCGCGACGCGACCGCGGGTCACGGCGCCGTCGTGAGCTCCTGGACCGCCCGGGCCAGGTCCGCGCCGGCCGCGCCGCCCGCCGCGCGCAGCGGCCGGTACGCCGGCACCACGGTGACCGACGTCGCCCGGTCGGACACCCGCACGGCGCCCGACTCGCGCGACCCGTACACGGCGCGGGCCTGCGTCACGCCGTCCGGCACCCGGCGCACCACCCAGCGGGGCGCCTCCTCGCGGCCCACCCAGACCTCGACGGCGCCGTCGCCCACCGCAAGGGCGACCGGGTTGCCGCCCATCCCCGAGATGCCCTTGGTGCGGGCCCCGGCTGCGCGCGCCTCGTCGAGCGTGTCCGCGGTCGTGAACGCCGGGACCACGACCGCACCCGGGCGCAGGCGTGCGACGTGCTCCCGGACCGCGCCGGCCCGGCGCACGACCACCGCCAGCGTCACCCCCACGATGACGACCACCACGAGGAGCGCGATCCAGATCGTGGCGCCCTCGATGCCGTCGCGCGAGACGGTGATCGCGAGGCGCACCACCGAGAGCGCGAGGAACAGCACGAGCGCCGTGACGAACCACCTGCGTCGGGAACGGGAGTCCACCCTGCCTCCAGGGACGTGTCGGTCGGGGCCGCGCACCACGCGGTGCGCCGGCGAGATCGGTACCGCAGACGACGAGGGGCGGCCCGGAACCCGGACCGCCCCTCGACCTCGGCTGGTGTCAGCCGCGGATGCCCTGCGCCAGCTGCGAGTCCGCGTCGGACAGCGTCTGCGCGGCCTGCTCCAGGAACGACGCCATACCCTCGAGGCCCTCGATGGCCTGCGTGGTACCGGTCGTGAACTCCTCGTAGGACGTCTGGAACGCGCCCGACGCCTGGTCGGTCACGAAGCCCGACGACACCAGGTTGTTCACCTGGGTCTGCAGGTTGTGCAGGATGTCGGTCATCTGCTGCTGACCGTTGCGCAGCTGACCCGCCTGCGACCGCAGCTCGTCGTACGTGACGTTCATGTTCGCCATGAGAAAGCTCCTCGTTCTCGTCGGTTCTCGGCCGGCCCCCTAGCGGCCGATCCGGTCGTTCCGTCGACGACCCTAGCGGGCACCCCGAGCGGTCGTCGATGGGGAGGCCTCCCCATCCCGCGCCAGGTCCGCACACGGTGCCGCTCGGTGTCCCCGCTCGGTGTCGTCGCCCGTAGGGAGGGACCAGTGCCCGAACGCGTACACCCCGACTCTTGCGCTCCCGACCGGACGACGAAGGGGCGGCCCGGGAGAACCCGGACCGCCCCTTCCCGCGAGGCTGGTGTCAGCCGCGGATGCCCTGCGCCAGCTGCGAGTCCGCGTCGGACAGCGTCTGCGCGGCCTGCTCCAGGAACGACGCCATACCCTCGAGGCCCTCGATGGCCTGCGTGGTACCGGTCGTGAACTCCTCGTAGGACGTCTGGAACGCGCCTGACGCCTGGTCGGTCACGAAGCCCGACGACACCAGGTTGTTCACCTGGGTCTGCAGGTTGTGCAGGATGTCGGTCATCTGCTGCTGACCGTTGCGCAGCTGACCCGCCTGCGACCGCAGCTCGTCGTACGTGACGTTCATGTTCGCCATGAGAAAGCTCCTCAGCTCGATCGTGGTTCGGCCGGCCCCCGTGCGGCCGATCCGTGGTGCGGTCCCGACGATACTGGGCGCCCCGAGCAGCGGTCCATGGGGAGGCCTCCCCATGGATCGGGTCCTGCCTTCCGCTGCCGGCCTGCCATCACCTCCCTGGTGCTCGCGCTCGTCGTCTCGGGCGCGGGGTCCGTGGCCTTCACGCTCCGCCTGCGCAAGAGCGCCCGCGCGAAGGCCGTGCCGGGCCTCCTCCCCTGACCGACGGCCCGGTCGCTCAGCCGAGCGGGCGCGCGGCCGAGGTCGTCGGGACGGGCTCCGGGTCTCCCTCCGCCCCCCACCGGCGGAAGTCGGCGCGCAGCGCGCGCGCCACCAGCACGACGGACACGAGCACCAGGGCCACCGCGCCGACCAGGCATGCCGTCCGCACCGGCGGCGCGATGTCTCGCGACGCCCACACGAACATCAGGACCCAGCCCACCCCGGCGGGCAGGGCGCCGACGAACGTCGGCATCTGGAGCGACCAGCCCGCCATGTACCACTTCATCAGGACGTCGGTGGCGCGGCTGCGGCGGTTCGGCTTCAGCGAGAGCGCCACCGTGCCGACGGTCGGCGGCCCCAGGGTGGTCCCGCGCGGGGCGGAGGTGGAGTGCGACAGCCTCTCGGCCGCGTACGACGGCCGCAGCGCGCGGAACGCGTACACGAAGCACAGCGCGGCCAGCGGCCACGTCATCGTGGGCAGGTAGAACATCGCCGCCGGACCCATGATCGCCGCGAGGATCGGCACCAGGACCACGACGAGCATCACGAGGCCGACCACCGACGTGTCCGACAGCACCTGACCGAGGATGATCTCGTCGTCGAAGTACACGTACACCACCGCGCCGGGCGCGATCAGCACGGTGACGAGCCAGATCACCACCCACACCCACGCGAGGCAGAAGTACCCCAGCGGGCGGAGCGCCAGGGCCGCCGTCGTCGGGGCCTCGTCGCCCGCGCCGACCTGCGACCCGGCCGGTGCCGCCCTGTAGCCGTCCTGCATCCTCGATGCCCTCCCCCGCCGTCGTCCGGACCGGCGTCACCCTACCGGCAGGTCCCCCGCGTAGGGTGGGGCGCCGACAGGGGCAGCACCGACGACGCCGACGGGGAGAAGTCATGGCACAGCCGAGCTGGTTGATCACCGGCGAACGATCGAAGCGACCGATCGTCGTCGCGCCGGGCGCGGACGACGCCGCCTCGGCCGTGACCCAGGTGGACAACGCGCTCGACCGCTTCTCCGGGCCGATACCGGGCTGGTTCCGGGCCCTCGAGCGGCTCGGCTACTGGTGGTACGGCGTGTGCATCGTCGTCGGGGTCGCCGTCGCGCTCGCGGTCGTCCCGGCGGAGCTGAAGTGGAAGATCGCGTGGGGCATCGCGTTCGGCCTCGTCGCCACGCCGGTCACCAGCGCGCTCGGCTACTACCTGGCGCGGCTCCAGGCCCGCTCGGCGGGCTTCCCGACCGTCGCCAAGGCGCTCTCCGACGTCAAGGGCACCGCGCGCCCGTCGAACGGCGAGATCCTCAAGCAGGTCACGACCGTGCTCGCCGCCGACCCGTCCCTCGAGGCTCGCGTGCACCGGCTCGCCTGGCAGGCCGCGCGCGACGACGGCGCCTCCCGCAAGGAGCTCGAGGGCCTCTGGGAGAAGGCGGACCCCCAGGCCGCCGCGGCTCTCGCCGAGAAGTTCGACGCGATCCGCGCCGAGAACGCGCGCCTCAAGGACGAGGGCAAGATCTAGCTCGCCCGGGCGTCCTGCGCCTCCGTGTCGACCGCCGACCCGTCGGGCGTCGCCTCCGTCTCGGGGGCCGCGAACGAGATCGAGTCGATGATCTCGTTGAACAGCACCGCGAACGGCTCCGCCGTGGGAATGTTCGGCACGTTCACGCGGGCCTGCAGCACCCGCGACCCGTCCGGGTACGGCACGAAGTACTCCAGCCGCAGCGTCAGCATCTCCTGCTCGCCGATCCGCTGCGTGAGCGTCTCGAAGCGCCGCCCCACCGGCCCCGACGACGCGCGCGCGGTCTCCAGCGGCCCGTAGGCGGCATCGAGCGCGCCCTCGAGGTCGCCCTCGGCCACCAGCGGGGTCGCCGCCTCCGGCCAGTCCTGGTCGAGGAACAGCAGCGCCGCGGGGAACGGGACCCCGGGCAGGATCTCCAGCGACATGAAGTACGAGTGCACCCCGATCCGGGACGCGTCCCGGGCCGAGCCCACGAGCTCCCGCACCGTCTCCCGGCGCACCCGCGCGAGACGGTCGGCGTTGCCCGTCTGCCGCTTCACGAAGCGCTTGACGAAGTCCAGCGTGCGCTGCGGCTCGTCCAGCGGGATCCGCGTCCAGGTGCCCGGCAGGATGATCCGCAGGTCGCCCCCGGCCATCCGGACCTGCTTCGTCACGCCGCCACCCCCGTCGACACCTCGAGCTCGTCCAGCAGCCCGACGACGAACGCCGGGAAGTCGTCGAAGATCCCGATCCCGGCCGCGATCGCCGTCACGTCCACCATGTCGGGGCTGTCGGCCGGGAACACCCCGAGGTGCACGCGCTCCTCGAGGTGCACCCCCGCGACGTCCTCGTCCTGAGGCAGGTGCCCGATGAGGAAGTGGGCGCCGTGGACGGTGCCCGCCGGCACGACGGCGTCGATCTCCTGCGTGCCCATGACCTGCGCCGAGCCGACGCCCTCCGCCACCTGGGCGAGCTGTGACTCGTAGGTGCCGCGCCCGACCCGGCGCCCCACCACGAGGGTCAGCATCGCCTGCACGAACGGCTCCGCCGGCGACTCCACGAGCACCGCCGTCCGGGCGCCCCGCACCCCGGTGGCGTCCACCGCGGCGCGCACCTCGGCCAGCTGGGCGGCGAGCGCCGCCGGCACCCCCTCGGGCGCTTCCACGCCCTCGAGGATCGCGCCGGCCAGCTCTCGTTCCCAACCCTCCGACGCGTCGCCGTAGGGCAGCAGGTGCCACCCCTCGGCGAGCCCCAGGCCGTACTCCGTGATCGGTCCGCTCATCGCTGCGTCAGGCCTCAGATCATCTTGTCGAACGTGTCGGACCAGGATGCGACGTTGCCGGGGATCTGCGCCAGCTGCACGTACGGACCGTCCGTGAGAGGTCCGGCGAGGCCGACGGACGAGTTGACCTGGGCCCACCCGTCGTCGCCGCCCACCGCCTCGGCGAAGCTGCGCCCCGCGTTGAAGCTCGCGGCCCCGAAGTTCACGAGGTTCGTGGTGACCGCGGCGCCCGCCAGCCCGTCGAGGTTGTGGTAGAGCGCCGGGTTGCGGAAGAGCTCGCCGGTCCCGCCGAACGGGTCCTTGAACGGCATGACGAAGGCCTCCTTCGCCGCCCCCTTCAGCCCCTCGGCGATGGACAGGTTCCCCGCCTTGCGGAGCTGGAACAGGTTGTCCATGGCGTCGGACCGCTTGAACGGCGACGAGAGGATCGTCTTCATGCTGAGCAGGTTGTCCGCGTTGCTCATCGTGGTCTGGGCCTCGGAGATCATCCGCGCCCCGTCGTCGGCGTTGCCGGCGAGCCGGACGGCGAGCCGCGACTGCGAGTTCGTGAGGCTCGCGGCCTTCGTGACGGCCCGGGCCTTCGCGACCTTGCCGAGCGAGCTCGCGAGCTTGCCGCCGAAGAGACCGACGACGCCGAGCCCGACGCCGAGCAGCAGCCCGCCCCAGCCGATCTCGCCCTTGGCGAAGCTCACGATCGTCTCGAGGATGCTGAGGATCGAGCCGATCGCGGCCAGGACCACCAGGATCTGACCCAGGATCGGCACCCACGACAGGAAGATCGCGAGGATGCCCGCGATGTCGCAGATGACCTTGAAGACCTTGTACAGCGACGCGGCGACGTGCTTGATCTTGTCCCAGGTGCTGTCCTCCAGACCGTTGACCTTGTCGCCGGTGACGACCTCGTCGATCTGGTCCTTGGCCGTGGTGGCCGCGGTGTTCTTGTCGTCGCGCGCCGACGTCCACTGCCCCTGCCAGTAGGTGAGGCTGGTCTCGAGCTCCGTGACCCGGTCGTTCGCGTTCGACAGCTCCGACTTCGCGTCGTCGACGTCGGTGTCGGGCGCGTCGCCCCGCATGCCGTCCATCTCCCACTGCGCGTTGCTCGCCCGCTGCCGCGCCGGCACCAGGTCATCCTCGAGCTCGGCGATCCGACGCGCCGCAGTCTCCGAGGAGGTGATGGCGGCGGACAGGAGGGGCGCGTACGCCACGAGCGCGTCGCCGGTGACCTGGTACCGGTCCGTGGCCTTCTTGATGTCCTCGCGCACGTCGCTCGCCAGCGACTTCGTCGCGTCCATCGACTGCGCCGTCGTGGTCGCGTCGTCGACGATCTGGTCGAGCGTGGTGAGCGCCCGGGTGATCGCCTCGGCGATCTCCTGGTACTTCTCGCCCTTGGTCTTGACGGTGTCCGCGTTGCCGTCGAGCGTGTGCCACTGGGTGTCAGACACTGGTGTACCCCTTGTACTTCGACGCGTCGCTCGCCTTCTCCTCGAGCGCCTTGGCCAGCTCGGTGTCGACCTCGGTGAACGTGTCGACGATCTGCTGGATGATGCCCTGGAGCTTGACGACGTTCTCCGTCATCTCCTCGCGCTTGATCCGCCACTTGTCGGCGAAGTCCTGCACCTTGCCGCGCAGCTCGTCGTGGCCGGTCGCGTCCGCGGCGTCCTCCGAGGTGTCGTCGGCGCCCTCGAACTCCTCCTTGATGGTCTTCAGGTCCTCCGCCAAGGTCTTCAGATCGGCCATGCTGATCGACAGGTCGTACCCGGCCACCGCTCCCCCTCGTCGTCGCGCAGCGTCTCGTCCCGCCGCCGGGCAGCACCGTAGCCGAGGGCGACGGCACGGGTCGATGGGGAGGACTCCCCATCGACCCGTCCGGCGCCGCTCAGTCGTCGAGCACCAGCGGCAGCTGGACCCGGGTCTGCTTGCCCCGCGCGACCCACGCGCCGCGGCCGACGGGGAACTCCCCCTTGCCCGAGCGCGGCAGGGACGTCTTGAGGATGGTGTCGCCGTCGAGGTTCTCGGGCTGCAGGATGAGCCCTCGCCGGCCGTTCTTCACCTCGCCCAGCAGCGGCCACGTCGCGGCCCAGCCCGCCGTCTCCGCCTCGGCGACGAGCAGGTGGTCGCTGCTGCGGATCGCCTTGGTCAGGTCCTGGATCGGCTTGTCCGCCGGAGACTGCAGGTACTCGTTGATGCCCTCGATCAGCACCACAATCCCCGGCTCGACGTCCTCGTCCTGGACGGCGGCGAGCAGGTCGGTGGCGAGCGCCTTGACCTTCTCCACCCCGGTGGCGACCTCGGTCCACGGCAGCTTGTCGGCGATCGCCGACCGGCCCTGGGCGAACAGGTACATCCGCGCGTCCGGGTTGGCACGCAGCACGGCCCGCGCGATCGCGACGAGCGCGTTGCTGCGCCCCGACCCGGGCGGGCCGGCGACGACCATCGTGCCCGTGGGGTCGAACGGCACCGGCCCGAGGGTGATGCCGTCGAGGCCGAGCACCGGCTGCCCGTCCACCTGCGGGGGCAGCTCGCCCGCCCCGTACTCCGTGGGAAGCACCTTGACCTCCGGCGCCGGGCGCACGCCCGCCGACAGCATCGACTGCCCCAGCTTCTCGGTCGCGGCCGCCTGCGCGGACACCGAGGTCGTGCCGCCGATGACGGCGACCTGGACCTCGAGCCCGTCGAGGAGCGCGCGCCCGTTGGGCGAGTCCGACGTGATGACGTCACGGGGCGCGTTGAACGCCAGGTAGCCGTCGTCGGTCATGCGCAGCAGCAGGTTGCGCTGCACCATCGAGCGCACGTACGTGGGCACCGCGCCCGAGCGGTCGGCGGTGAACACGACGTGCATGCCGAGGGCGCGGCCGTCGTTGAGGATGTCGCGGAAGACGTCGAACCACTCCGCGCGGCCGGCGCCCACCTCGAAGTCGTCCCGGAAGCCCGGGAACCCGTCCACCAGCAGCAGGATGCGCGGCACGTCCGCGCGCCCGGACAGCTGCCGGTACTCGGTGACGCTCGACGCCGACACGGCGGCGAACGCCTCGCCGCGGCGCTGCAGCTCGTCGCGCAGCATCCGCATGAGGCCGACGACGCGCTCCACGTCGTCGCCGCGCGCGATCGTCCCGACGTGCGGCAGCGACGACAGCATGCGCAGCGCGCCCGCCGCGAAGTCCAGCCCGTACACGTGCACCGGGCCGCCGCGCGGCGTGATGCCCGCGGCCGCCGCCAGGGTGCGCAGCGCCGTGCTCTTGCCCGCGCCGCCCGTGCCGTACACGCCCAGGTGGCCGTCGACGTCCGGCACGAAGTACACCGGTCGCTGCGCCTGCTGCTCCGGGATGTCGGCCACACCGAGCAGCAGCTCGGTGTCCGTGCGCTGGTGCAGCCGCGTGAGGTCGTACGCGTCCGCCATCGAGTCCAGCCAGGGGCGGCGGGGCGCGGGCAGGCGTCCGGCCTCGAACGCCTCGCCGACCCGCGCGACCAGGCGCTGCTGGTCGTTGGGGCCGAGGTCCATGTCCTCGTCGCCGACGGCCGACGGGTCGACGGGCTCCTCCCACCGCTCCTCGCGGCCGAAGTGCAGGCCGGCGACCTCGATCGCCGCCCGCTCCGGGGCCCGGCTGCTCCACGCGCCCGCGTACCCGGACTGGAAGGCCTGCAGGCGGCCGGGGCCGGTCTTCACCACGCCTCGGCCGGGGATGGCCGGGTCGATGTGCGCGGCGTCCTTGATGTCGACGACGTCGCTGGAGTCGGACTCGTCCGCCATGCGCAGCGCGACCCGCAGGTTCGTGTTGGCGCGCAGGTTGTCCTTGATGACGCCCGCCGGGCGCTGCGTGGCCATGATCAGGTGGATGCCGAGCGAGCGGCCGCGCTGGGCGACGTCGACGACCCCGTCGACGAACTCCGGCACGTCGCCCACCAGGGCCGCGAACTCGTCGATGACGATGACGAGCGCCGGCGGCGTCTCCGGGTCGCCCCGCTTCTCCAGCTCGAGGAGGTCCTTGACCTTCTTGCGGTTGAAGAGGTGCTCGCGGTGGTGCAGCTCCGCGCGCAGGGACGTGAGCGCCCGCAGCACCAGGTGCTGGCTGAGGTCCGTCACGAGGCCGACGCAGTGCGGCAGCTGGACGCAGTCCGCGAACGCCGACCCGCCCTTGTAGTCCACGAACAGGAACGTGACGCGGTCGGGGCTGTACTCCGCCGCCATCGCGAGCACCCACGCCTGCAGGAACTCCGACTTGCCGGCACCCGTCGTGCCGCCCACCAGGGCGTGCGGGCCCTGGGAGCGCAGGTCGAGGTGCTGGGCGTCCAGGCCGGCCGAGCCGACGATGGCGCGCAGCGAGCCGGCCCGCTTGCGCGGCACCGCCTGCGTGCGGTCGTAGACCGACAGGTTCTGCCGCCAGCGCTCCAGCACGGCGTTCGGGTCCTCGAACAGGTCGTGCCCCAGCAGCGCCGGCATCGTCACCGAGCGGGGCAGGTCGGACGAGTCGGCGACGATCGCGCCGGCGTCGAACACGGGCGCGAGCCGGCGGCCGTAGTCGAGCGCCGTCGACGCGTCGATCTCCTCGAGCTCGACGTCGTCCACCCAGCGGCCGAGGCGCACCATGCCGACGCGCGGGCCGTGCTCCCCCAGGTCCACGAACGTGCGGCAGGCCGCGGGGAGGAAGGCTGTGTCCGCGGAGATCCACAGCGGGTAGACGCCCGCGTCCGGGCCCTGCTCCGCGAGCTGCACCAGGCGCGCGCGGTCCACGTCGATGTCGTCGGAGATGACGACGACCACGGCCGGGACCGCCGATCGCGTGCCGGTGTCGGCCTTGCTGCCGCCGACCTCGGCGCCGCGCTCCAGGGCGGCGTCGTCGTCGTCGATCGCACCGCGTCGCTGGGCGCCGCCGCGCTGGGCGCGCAGCCGCGTGGTGACGAGCTCCTCGAGCTCGGCCACCAGGCGCGCCGCGCCGCTCGCGGAGTCGGCGAGGTGGTGGCCCTCGATCGGGCTCTGCGGCGACGACGTGTGCGGGATCCACGTGAGCCACTGCAGGTGCTTGGTCCACACGGGGGTGACCATGCCGGTCACGACCAGCTCCGCCGGCGAGTGCAGGCCGGTGAGCTGGAGCAGCACCGCGTTGAGGCTGCCGGCCACGGACGCGGGAGGGCCGGCGAAGCCGAGCGCGCCGGCGTCGTACAGGTTCTCCACGACGGGCACGCCGGCGATGTCCTCGTGCCGCTCGACGACGGCGTCCAGGCGGTCCTGGTACTCCTTGATCAGCGCGCCGCGCGACACCTCCTTGACGGAGTTGCGCGACGGCATCGTGCCGATGCCGAACCGCACGTTGAGGAAGCTCCAGTGCTCCGGACGGCGGGTCCACAGCATCGGCCCGTGCCGCATCGACTCCGCGAAGACGTGCTGGGTGGCGGGCGCCTCCCGCAGGCGCACCGACCGCTCCTTCTCCTCCTCGCCCGCGAGCGCGTCGCGCAGGGTGTCGAGCCGCTCCTCGAAGCGCGCGACGTCCTTCTCCTTGCGCTTCTTGTCGCGCTTGTTCCGCGTGAAGTAGTTGCCGGCCAGCATGATCGGCGACAGCGCGATGAACACCAGCGACGTCAGCCCGCGCCCCATGGCGAGCATGAACCCGCCCATGAGCAGCGGGGCGAGCATCGCGAGCAGCGGGAACGGCTGCTCCTCGGTCTCGGTCGGCACGTCCGGGGCGTCGAACTCCGAGCCCCGGTAGCGCGCCTCGACGCGCGGCGAGCGGGTGAACGGGACGGGGCCGGCCTTCGGCGCGACCCCCTGGAGCGTCTGCGGCTTGCGCCGCTCGATCGTCATCACTGTGTCGCCCACCGTGACGCGCTGGCTGCCCTCGACGCGCAGGCGCTGCACGTGGGCGCCGTCCACCAGGAGCCCGTTCGCCGAGCCCAGGTCGACGACGTCGACGACGTCCGAGACGTCGAGGCGCAGGTGCTGCTTCGACACGAGCGCGTCGCTCAGGACGACGTCGCACCCCGGCGCACGGCCCAGCACCCAGCTGCCCTCGGGCAGGTCGATCGCGCTGCCGTCCGCGAACCGCAGGGTGGCGCGCACGTCGCGGGAGGTCTGGTAGTCGAAGCCCGGGCGGTCGAGGTCGACGATCGCGACCTCCGCGCCCGAGCCGATCCACGCCTCGCCGAGCGCGGCGTCGGCCGGCAGCCGCACGGGCCGGTCCTGCCCGGGCAGGCGGGCCTCCAGCGTGCGCCGCCGGTGGTCCACCTCCCCCGTGCCGGACGGGTCGACGCGGGCGATCGTCGAGGCGACCTCCCCGATCGTCGCGCCCGCGTCCGCGGTGACGACGACGTCGTCGTGCGTGGTGTCGGGGCGCCGGAGCGTCACCTTGACGCGCATCGCTCTCCTCGGTTCGTTCGGTCAGGTTCTGCCGGAGGGGCCGGCGGGCAGGTCGGGGGTCAGCCGCCCCGGCCACGGCGTGCGACCGCGTAGACGAGCGCCGCGACCACCGCACCGGCGGCCGCCCCGAACAGGACGGCGCGCCAGGTGGCCGGGTCGGTGACCTCGCGGCCCAGCGCCCGGTAGAAGTCGAGCGGCACGCCGGTGCCCACGCCGTCGCGCAGCACGCCCACGGCCACCACGACGACGAACACGATGGCAGCGCCCCCGATCGCCGTCACGACGACCATCTGCCACGGCTCGGGCCGCTTGCCGCCGGTCACGCGGTCTCCTTGGGGGCGGGGTCCTTGGGGGCGGTGTGCTTGGGGGCGGGGTCCTTCAGGTCGGGGTCGCGGGGATCGGCGTCGTCCGGCAGGTCCAGCAGCGGCAGGTCGTCCGCCGTCACCAGCCGGGACGCCACCGCGTACTCGACGAGGCGCGCGCGCCGGTTGGTCGCGAGCCCGCCCGAGCCGCCGCGCAGTCCCTTCACGCCCACCCGGTCGAGCTTCTCGCACACGTTGTCGAGCTTGCGGTTGAACCGCGTCGTGGTCCACCCGAGGCGCGCGGCGGCCTCCGCGGACGACGGGATCTCCGACAGGCCGGTGCCGTCGCGCTTGAGCATCGGCTCGCACAGGGAGACCACGAGCTGGCGCTGGCTGACCGTGAACGGGATCATCCCGATCGTCGTCGCCCCGCCCTCGGGCTCCTCGGAGCGGATCTCCGCGTACGGCGCGGGGTTGAGGGCCGCGAGCAGCTCGTAGGTGGTGGGCCCGGCGGTGAAGACGATCGACGTGTTCGGGAAGACGATCGGCAGCGACGTGCCCGGCGAGAGCCAGGACTGCACGCCGCCCGCCGCGTCGCTCACGGTGGCCGACAGCCGGTTGCCGACGTTGCCCAGCCACCACAACCCCGAGGCGTGGGTGAGCTGCAGGAACCGCCGGTGCAGGTACGGGTTGTCGTCCAGCTCGAGGTCGCCCTCCCGGCCGATCTCGAACACCGCCTCCGGGTCGGGCCGGAACCACTCCCCCGCGAACTCCACCGCCAGGTCGCTCATCCCACGCACACCCCCTGCGGCTGGACCGAGAACGCGCCGTTGCGCACGATGATGACCTCGACGCAGGTCTCGCCGGACTTCGCCTTCGGCACGGTGACGGTCGGCTCCGTCACCTCCTGGTAGTGAGCCTCGCCCAGGGCCTTGGCCTCGCGCCACCCGTAGGCGTCGCCGTCCTTCGGGTCCGGGTTGGTCCAGGTGAAGACGACCTTGTCGCCCTTCACCTTCCCCTTCAGGTCGGTGACCGACGGCACCAGGCCGCCCAGGTTGTCGTCGGGCGGGCCCACGTCGTCACCCTGCCCCGTGACGACGGGCGTGGCGTCGTCGTCGGGGGTCGTGGCGTCCGGCCACAGCACGACGGCGAGCGTCACGACCAGCGCGGTCACCAGGACGGCCAGCCCCACCACCAGACCGACGACGACGCCGCTCCGGCGGGGGGCGGGCGCCTCGGCGGGGGTGCCCGGCGCGTCGACGGTCGCGGGCGCCGCGGGCGCCATCGAACGGTGCACCGTGTCGCCGAGGTCGTCGGCCAGCGTGGGCGCCGTGCCGGTGACCGTCGACGAGGTCGGGGCCGGGACCGAGGCGGCCCAGGCGGGGCGCGGCGGGGCGGAGGTGCCCGTCGTCGCGAGCGCGGCGGCCGCCGCGGCCGGGCCGCGCGGGTCGACCGACACGACCTCGCGCAGCCGCGTGCCGACCTCGTCCTCGTCGGCCGGGGCGTCACCGCCGCCGTCGTCGTCGCGGACCTGGCCCCGGTCGTCCAGGAGGTCGATCGGCGTGACGGCGAAGGACAGCTCGGTCTGCACGGCCTGCAGGGCGCGGGCGAACGCGAGGGCGGTCGGGTACCGCGCCTCGGGGTTCTTCGCCATCGCCGTGCTCAGCACGCGCTCGAGCGACGGGGGCACGTCGTTGCGGCCGGTGGGCTGCAGCGGCGCCGACTCGATGCGCGCCACGAGGTCCGCGCTGGAGTTCGACCCGCCCGGCACCTCGAACGGCGTGCGCGAGGCCAGCAGCGAGTAGGTGGTCGCGGCGAGGCCCCACACGTCCGTGCCCACGCCCGTGCGCGGCGGCTCCGCGAACGACTCCGGCGGCGACCACGGGATCGACATGCCCTCCGCGCGGCCGGCGTCGTCCAGCGTGGACGAGATGCCGAAGTCGGTCAGCGCGGGGTGCCCGTACTCGGTGACGAGGATGTTCGCCGGCTTGATGTCGCGGTGCAGGATGCCGGCGCGGTGCGACGTCTCCACGGCACCCGCGACCTGCACGGCGATGCGCAGCACGTCGGGCACGCTGAGCCGCTCGCTGCGGTAGCGCGCGCCCAGGTTGGGCCGCGAGCAGAACTCCATCGCGAGGAACGGGCGCCCGTCGGAGGCCACGTCGGCCTCGTACATCGTGACGATCGACGGGTGCGTGGACAGCGTGGCCATCAGGTCGGCCTCGGCCTCGAAGGCCTCACGCTGCCCCTCGTTGGTCCACTCGTGCAGCAGGACCTTCACGGCCACCCGGCGCCGCGGTCGGCGCTGCTGGTAGAGGAAGACGTCCGAGAACCCGCCCGACCCGATGAGGGAGACGTACTCGAACCCCTCGATCTCCGGCGGCGGTGACGGTGGACGCTTGCGGCTCACTCAGAGGATCCCTTCGAAGGTCAACGTCACGCCGTCACCCAGGTCGACGACGTCGCGCGAGACGACCATGACCGGCTCGCCCGGGTGCAGCCGCAGCGGCGGCTGCCCGGAGCGCAGCAGCGTGGTGCCGTTCGTCGTGCTCATGTCGCTGACCAGCACGTGCCAGCCCTCGAGGCGCACCTCGACGTGGGAGCGGGAGATGTCCTGCTGCGGGCTCGGGACGGTGACCAGGCGCGGCAGGTCGTCCCCGGAGGACCGCGGCGAGCGCGGCTTGCGCCCGACGACGACCGGTCGGTCGAGCGTGACCCGCGGCCCGCCGGACACGCCCATCGTGCCGAGCGGAGGCCGCGGCACCTGTCGGGCCTCCCCCACGAGCGACTGCCCGCACGTGGCGCAGTCGTCGCGCTGCGGCGGGTTCGGGTGCCCGGCCGTGCAGGCCCGCGCCAGGATCGTGGGGCGCCCCGGCACCGGCGCGGCCGCGAACGACGGCCCCGGGGGCACCGGCCCGCCGGCCACGGGTGCCTCGGGAGTGCTCGGCGCCTCCGGCGCCGGCGCCGCGGCCCGCAGGTCCGCGATGGCGGAGGACAGCACCGTGCTGCCGTCGATCTCGTCGGCACCGGAGCCGGGACCGTCGTCGGCCGCCGGCACCGCCGGCGCGCTGGGCACGGGCGAGCTGGGCACGGGCGAGCTGGGCACCGGGGCCGCCGGCACGGGCGCGGCGGGGACGGGCCCCGACGGGCCGGGCGCCGGGGCGGGTGCCGCCTCGGGCGCCGGAGCCGCGGGGACGGCGGAGACGGGGACGCCGGAGACGATCGCGGACGGCGTCTCGGACGCCGACGCGGCGTCGGGCTCCCCCTCCTCCTCGTCCTCCCCCGGGGGGCGGACAGCGGCGGCCTCGACGGACGAGTGCACCGTCGAGCCCCACAGGTGCCCGTAGCCGGTGGTCTCCTCCAGCGGCGGCCCGTCGTCGGCCGCGGCGCCGGGGGTGTCGTCCGCCCCCGGCGCGGCGTCGTCCGAAGTCGCGCCGTCGGAGCGTCCGTCGTCGGTGGGTCGGTCGTCGGGGGACGCGCCGTCGGCGTCCGCGTCGTCCGCGGCGTCCGGGACGACCGTCAGGCTGGGCACCATCGTGGCCTCCGGCGCGATGGTCGCCTCGGCGACCGGCACGGCGACCGGCACCGCGTCCTGCGCGACGGGGGCCGGCGACGCGGCGGGCCGGGGCGGCACCGGGGCGGCGGCCGGCGACGGCACCGCCGAGCCGTGCACGAGGGGCGACGGCGTGGCGCGGTCGGCAGGCGCGGCGTCGGCGGGCGCGTCCTCGCTCGGCCCGTCGTCCTCCCAGGGCTCGCGCACGCGCTCCGGGTGCCGCACCGGGGCCGTCGGCAGGGCGTCGCCCGTCAGCCGCGCGCCGACCGACGTCACCAGGGTGACGCCCGCGTCGAGCGGGAGGGCGCGGGCGTCCACCAGGTGCGACGGCTCGGCCACGCCCACCTGCACGGACAGGTCCACCACGTCGTCGAACGTGCGCTCGGCCCAGGTGGTCACCCCGTCACCGGACACGTGCTCGCGCCCGCCCTCGCGGTCGATCGTCACGGACGTCGCGCCGCGGCTGGCGACCTGCACCCGCCGCCCGTCGACGACCGCGATCGCGAACGGCGGCAGCGACGCGAGGCTCGCGCCGAACGACCCGGTGAGCACCTCCAGCACCGGGACGACCCCACCGCCGTCGGCGAGCGCGGTCCACAGCTCGTCGACCAGCTCCGGCGTCACCTTCTCCGGCAGCACCACCACGGCACCACCTCGGACCACGGCGTACGCCGGGCCGATCACGTAGCGCACGGTCACGTCATGGCCCCCTTCCACGGCGACCGCCGGGGCACCGTGTCCTCGTCGTCATCGTGGCCGGCGCGCCCGTCCCTCGGCGCCGTGCTCTCCAGGGCCTCCGTCAGCCCTGTGGCGTCCACCACGATGACGGTGATGTTATCCCGGCCGCCCGCGACGAGCGCCTCGCGGACCAGCCGCTCGGCGGCGACCTGCGGGTCGGCCTCGACGAGCAGCACCTCGGCCACCCGCCGGTCGGTCAGCTCCGCGGTCAGCCCGTCGGAGCACACGAGCATCCGGTCCCCCGGGTGCACGGGCAGGAACCAGAAGTCCGGCTCGGGGTCGTCGGGCGCGCCGAGCGCCCGCGTCACGACGTGCCGGCGCGGGTACGTCAGCGCCTGCTCCGGCGTGAGCCGGCCGGCGTCGACGAGCTCCTGGACCTCCGAGTGGTCCACGCTCACCTGCTCCAGCACGCCGTTCGCGCTGCGGTAGGTGCGGGAGTCGCCCATGTTGACCACCAGCCAGTACGGCTCGCCGCCCTGCTCGGTGAGCACCACCCCGGCGAGCGTCGTGCCGGCGCCGCGGCCGGGCGCGGTCTCGATCGCCCGGACGGCGTCGTGCGCGGCGCGCACGCGGCCCCGCACGGCGTCCACCCCGACGACGTCCGCGTCCCCGAGCGGCGTGAGCGCCTCGACGGCCGCGGCGCTCGCCACCTCCCCGGCGTCGTGGCCGCCCATGCCGTCGGCGACGAAGAACACCGAACCGCCGGCGAGGTACGAGTCCTCGTTGAGCTTGCGGCGGGCACCCTGGTGCGTCGCCGCGCCCCAGAGCAGCCCGAGGCTGACGGGAACGGTCATGCGCCGGCGTCCTGCCCGACGACGATCAGGCGCCGCGCGCCCGCCTGCACGACCCAGCCCGCGCCCACCGTGACCGGACGGCCGGCGGCGAGCTCCTGCACCACGCCGGACGGGTCGATCACCGCGCTGCCGTTGGTGCTGCCGAGGTCCGTGACCTGCAGCCCCTGGGCGGACGGCACGAGCTCGAGGTGCGTCTTGGAGACCGAGCGCGTCGGGTCGTCGACGCGCAGCAGCGTCGCTGGGCCGCCGCCGTCCTGCTGCGGCGCGCGGCCCAGGAGCGTGCGGGTCGCGACGTGCACGCGACGGTCCGGGTCCACCTCGACGACGATCCGCGGCGGGGCGCTGCCGTCGCCCGCGCTGCGCCGCGACGACACGCTGAACCGCGTCGCCTCGAGGTCCTCGAGGTCGTCCGCCGCCAGGTCGGGCTGGGCGGCGGGCTGCTGCTGGACGGGCTGGGCGGCCGGCTGCTGGACCGGCTGCGCCGCCGGGACGGGCGTCGCCGCCGTGGGCGCGACCGGGGCGGCCGGCGCGGGTGCCGGCTCGGGTGTCTGGGCGGTGGCCGGCGTCGCGGGCGTGCCCGCCGCGGAGCGGTGCACCGTGTGCGCCTCGATGCCGGACAGGCCGGCGCCGGCCGTGCCCGCCGGCGCGGAGCCCGACCCCGGCACGCCGGTGATCACGCCGCCGGCGGGACCCTGCTCGCGCCCCTCGCCCGCGGGGAAGGCCCACGGGTCGGGAGCGGGCGCGCCGGCCGGCGCCGCGCTCCCCGGGTTCGAGGGCGAGGCCGGAGCGAAGCTGCGCGGCGGCGCGTTGCGCACGTCGCGGACCAGGCTGCGGGCGGCCTTGTCCTGCCAGCCCTGGCGCCGGCCCGACGCGTCGAACGTGGGCGAGACGAGGACCAGGACCGTGCCGACCAGCGGCAGGACGCCGCACAGCGCCAGGACGAGCCAGCGCAGCAGCCCGCGCCCCGCGCCGATCGGGCCGCCGTGGTCGGCGGAGACCGTGCGGATCCCGAGCAGGCTGTTGCCGACCGTGCGGCCGGCGAGGCCGTCCCACAGGGCCAGGCCGACCCAGCCGAGGAGGCTCACGACGCCGACGACGGCGTACACGACGATGGCCGCGCTCAGGACCTCCTGCGCGGCGGCCTTCTGGCCCATCGAGGTGGTCGCCGCGGCAGCGTCCGCAAAACGCGCGGGCAGCCGGACCGCGATCGCGACCCCCGCCGCGACGACGCCCGACAGCACGGACAGCGCCAGCAGGTCGAGCACGTACGCAGCGGCCCGACGGCCCACGCCCGCCAGGGGCGGCTCCGCGGGCCCGCCCGAGGCGGCCGCGGGCGCACTGGCGGCGGCCGCCACCATCCCCGCGGGCGCCCGGCGCGTGCGCTCACGCAGCTCGGGCTCCGTCGTGACCTCCAGGCTGCCCGTCGGGGGCCCCGACGCCGCCGGGGTGCGGTACGCGGTCGCCACCGTGGGCGTCCCGCACACGGAGCAGAACGCACCCCTCTGCTCGCTGGCACCGCACGCGGTGCACGTCGTCGTCATCGATCCTCCTGCCGCCGGGCGCGCTCCTTGCGGCGACGCGCGCGCGCCATCCTGTCATGCACGGGGCGGACGACGGCCCGCCCGGCCCGGGCGAACGCCCTCGGCACCGCGGCGACCCAGCCGCGCAGCACCGCGGACAGCGGCGGCGCGTCGGCGCCGCGCACCGAGCGCAGCGACAGCCGCGCCGCGACGCGGCGGCCCCACGGCACCCCGGCCCGCATCTCGTCGACCGCCCGGTCGACGTCGGCCCAGTACTGCGCCACCTCCTCGTCGGTGGGCGTGCCCGCCCCGAAGACCGAGGCGTCCGCGCGGTGCGCGAGCAGCGTCGTGCCCGACGTCGACTCCGGCAGCTTCTCCGCCAGCAGGCGCGCGCCCTCGCGGCGCGTGGCCGCGCGGGGCACGCCGGCGCCGAGGTCGGTCGCGACGTCGACCACCTCGCGCCAGCCGCCGCTGACCCGGTCCGCGACCACGGGGGCCGTGCGGCGGCCCCGGCGCCGGCGGCGCTTGAAGCCGAGGATCAGCAGCAGCGGCAGCGCGACGATCGCGAGCGGGACGGCCACCGTGACCGCGATCATCATGACCTGGCGCCAGTCGATCGCGGACTGGTCGTCGTCCTTGTCGTCCTCCTCGACGTCGCCGGCCTCGGCCTGCGGCGGCTCCTCCGGCGACTCGGGGGTCTCGAGGACCGGCGGCTTCGGCACCTGCTTGGAGCGCGGCAGCGGCTCGACCTTGTTGTCCTCGTCGGGGATGACGTCGAACGGCACCCAGCCGTACCCCTCGAACGGCACCTCGACCCAGGCGTGCACGTCCTCGCCCGTGACGACGTACGGCTCGCCCGCCTTGAAGGTGTCCTTCTCCGGGTAGAAGCCCATGACGACGCGGGCCGGCACGCCGGCCTGCTGCGCCATCAGGGCGAACGCGACGGCGAACTGCTCGTCGTCGCCCACCATCTCGTCCTGCGCGAGCAGCGCGTCGATGCGCGCGGCCGAGTGGCCCGGGCGCGACGCCGGCTGGTTCTCCAGACCGCTCGAGTACACGCCGGTGGCCTTGAGGGTGTCGCGGATGTTGGTGAGCCGCTCGAACGGGTCCGTCGCGTCGGCCGCGAACTGCGCCGACTTCGCCGGGACCGCGTCCGCGACGTCCTGCGGCTTGGGGAGCGCGACCTGCTCGATCGGGGTGGACGCGAGCGTCTTCTCGTCCGGCGGCGCCGCCACGACGGCGTCGATCTCGTAGCCGTCGCCGGGGCGCAGGCCCGCGGTGGTCAGCGCCGTGCCCGACGTCGCGTTGTAGTAGGTGCCGGCCGCGAGCTCGGCAGCGCGGTCGCCCGTGAACCGGATGCCGCCGAGCTGGCCGACGTCGGGCACCCACACGCCCGTGTAGCCGAGCACGGAGACGTCGACCGGCGTGCGCGTGCCCGCCGCGACCGTGTCCACGACCTCGCCCGCACGGTTGAACACGCCGGTGGTGCGGCCGCTGGACGCGTCGTAGACCGTGCCGGCGTAGGTGTCGAGGGTCGCGAGCCGCACGCGGCCGCCCTCGGGCATGCCGGTGACGCTGAACAGCTCGGTGTCCGCCAGGTCCTTCGTGTAGTGCCGGAAGCCGACCAGCGGGCTCGTGTACTGGTGCAGGTCGAGCGGCGGCGTGATCATCTCGCGCAGCGCCACGCGCTCGCCCTGGGCCACCTGCGGCGCCACGACCACGGCGGCCACGCCGCCGAGCGCGAGCAGCACCGCGCCGCCGCGCACCCGCTGCCCGCGCAGGCGGCGGGTGGCGGAGCGGCTCGCGTCGGACAGGAGGCGGTTGGCGCCCATGCGGGTCTCCGCCGCGCGCCACGACGCCCACAGCAGACCGATCACGGCGACCACGAGGCCCTGCGCCAGCGGGTAGGCCGGCAGGATCGTGCCCAGCAGGCCGACCCCGGCCAGGGCGACCACGACGGGCAGCAGCGCCCAGGCCGCGCGGCGGGAGCGCCACGCGATCGTGCCCGCCAGCACCGCGGCGAGGTACAGCAGCAGGTACGGCACCACCGCGAGGTCGGGGAACGACGCGATCGGCGGCACCGTCGTGACGAACGCCTTCCAGCCGTGCACCGCGCCGACCGCGAGCTCCTGCAGCGTCGCCAGCGACGGCACGACGCCCGCGATCGCCGTGCCGGGCAGCGCGAGCACGCCGCCGAACAGGAAGTACGCGAGCACGGTCGCGCCGCTCGTGAGCAGCACCGACCAGCGCAGCCACGCGCCGAGCCACGCGACGAGCAGGCCGAGCACGGCCCCGCCCACCGCCGGCACCAGGTACCCGGTGGTGCCCCAGGCGGGGGCGAAGCCGACCGCGACCACGCCGAGCAGCGCGAGCAGCACGACGCCGTCCACCGCGCCGGCGGCCGTCACGGCCCGCCGGCGGTCGTCCCGGCCGGCCGCGTTGCGGGTGGTCCCGGCGCGCACCGACGTGCGCGAGGTGCCCCCGGTGCGCGACGTGCCGCCCGTGTGCCCCGTGGTGCCCGTGTGCCCCGTGGGACCGGCGTGCGAGGTCCGGTCGTCCGGATCCTCGGCGGGGGCGTAACCCTCAGTCATTCATCCTCCGCAGCGCGTTCGGCAGGTCGGACAGCTCGCCGAGCGTGAGCACCTGCATGTCGGCCACCCGGCCCCGGCTCACCTTGGCCCCCGGGACGCACTGCATCGCCACGAGGCGGGCGTCGACGGGAAGGCGCACGGCGGCGGCACGCAGGTCGGTCGGGGTCACCTTGCTGCCCACGACCACCGCGACGACCGACGCGTCGGTCACCGTCGCGGACGCGACGCGCGCCACCTCCGCGAGGCTGGTGCGGGCGGGCTGGAGCTCGAGGCGGGTCAGGTCGTCCAGCAGGCGCGTGCGGTGGTCGCCCCGCACCCGGCCCCGCTGGACCAGCACGGTCAGGCCGCCGTCCTCGCGGATGGCCTGCAGGCCCAGGGACCCGCACACCGACACCGCGAGCTCGAACTCCTCCGGGTCGGCGTAGTCCTCCTCCCGCGTGGAGAGGATGACGGCGAGGCGCGAGCGACGGGTCTCCTCGAACTGCCGCACCATGAGCTGGCCCGTGCGGGCCGTGGACTTCCAGTGGATGTGCCGGCGGTCGTCACCCGGCACGTAGTCCCGCAGCGCGTGGAACGACACGTCCGAGTCGGAGATGTCGGGGGTGATCCGGCCCTCCAGGTCGTGCAGCAGGCCCGTCGACGAGCCCGACAGCGGCAGCGTGCGCGGGTGCACGAACAGCTCCTCGGGCTCCGTCCACGTCAGCTCGCGGCGCAGCAGCCCGAGCGGGTCGGCGCGCACGGAGCGCACCGGGCCCAGGGGGATCACCGCGCGGCGGTGCGTCGGGACGGCGAAGATCTCCTCGTGCTCGGCGTCCGCGCGCAGGCGCGGCACCGGGAACGTGGCGATGCCCTGCCCCACCTGCAGCTCCATGACCGCCGGCAGCATGGTGCGCGACGAGCCGTTGCGCACCAGCAGGCGGCCGACGGCCCGGTCCCCCACGACCACGCGGCGCGACGCGACGTCGAGCGTCACGTCGTAGCGCAGGCGCCCGAGGACGAACACGACCGCGCCGATCAGCGCCACCGTCACGGTCACCGCGACGACGGCCCACTCCTCCCAGCTCAGCACGACGCCGGCCCACCACGCCGCCGCGGTGAGCACGAGGACGGCCCACCCGAAGGGCGAGACGACGCCCAGGACGGGGGTCGTGCGCGCCCAGGCGCGGGCCGCGACGGAGCGGATCCCTGCGGCGGCGGTCGCGCTCGCGGCGCGCACCGACGCGGCGACGCGGCGCGAGGCGCGGCGGCGCTCCTTCGGCGCGGCCGGGGCGTCCTGCTCCGGGGTCGAGAGGGCGTCCTGCGCGGCAGGCGCGTCCGTCTCCCGTTCGGTGGTCGTCGTCATGGGGTTCTCCCCTGGTTCCTCACTGTCGGACCGGGCGGGCGGTCAGGCCGAGGCCTGCCGTCAGGCCGAGCGGCGCTCCTGCGGGGCGGGCACGTCGCTGAGCAGGCGGTCGATCGTGCCGGCCGCCGTGGCGCCGCCGAACTCCGCCTCGGAGTCGAGGACCAGGCGGTGCGCCCACACGGGCTGCAGCAGGTCCTTCACGTCGTCGGGCAGCACGTAGTTGCGCCCGTGCGCCGCCGCCCACACCTTCATGCAGCGCACCAGCGCGAGGGCGCCTCGCACGGACACGCCGACGTGCACGTCGGCCGCCGCGCGCGACTCCTCCGCCAGGCGCGAGACGTACTCGAGCACGGCCGGGTCGACGTGCGTGGCCGCGGCGAGGTTCGCCATCTCCACCACGGCCTGGCCGGTGATGACGGGCTGCAGGCCCGCGCTGCGGTCGCGCACCGCCGAGCCGGCGAGGATCTCCACCGTGGAGGTGAGGTCCGGGTAGCCGATCGACGTCTTCATGAGGAAGCGGTCCAGCTGGGCCTCCGGCAGGCGGTAGGTCCCGGCCTGCTCGATGGGGTTCTGCGTCGCGACCACCATGAACGGGCTGCCCGCGGCGTGCGTGACGCCGTCGACGGTGACCTGCCCCTCCTCCATGACCTCCAGCAGCGCCGACTGCGTCTTCGGCGAGGCACGGTTGATCTCGTCCGCGAGGACGATGTTCGCGAAGATCGGGCCCTTGTGGAACTCGAACGTGCCCGTCTTCTGGTCGTAGATCGTCACGCCCGTGACGTCCGACGGCAGCAGGTCCGGCGTGAACTGGATGCGGTGGTTCGTGCCCTGGACGCTCGCCGCCATCGCGCGGGCGAGCATCGTCTTGCCCGTGCCCGGCGCGTCCTCCAGCAGCAGGTGGCCCTCGGCCAGCATGCACGTCAGCGCCAGCCGGATCTGGTCCTCCTTGCCCAGCACCGCCTGCGCGACGTTCCCGACGATGCGGTCGAACGTCTGCGCGAACCACGTCGCCTGCTCGGGGGTCATCGTGCTCATCGGTTCATCTCTCCTGGTCGTCCGTCTGGGTCGTGCGTCGGATGTCGGAACAGTGCTCGGTAGGGAAGGAGGTCACCAGGGCCAGTTCGTGCGGACCGACCAGTTGGTGTTGCCGTTCACGGTGACCCACACCTGCGCGTTGAACGAGCGGCCGAGCGTGCACCACAGGTCGGCGCCACCGTTCGGGCCCAGGGTCACCGTGTAGGTCCGGTCCGAGACGAGCCCGTCGTAGGTGGACCAGCACTGCAGGTTGTACGTGCCCGCCGGGAAGTCCCCGTTGGTGTTGACGTGGAACCGGTGGCACACGGACGTGTTGGTGCAGCCCGGCGTGCTGTAGGCGGGGCCCGCGCTGACAGAGATCTGCGGGTTGGGCGGCGGCGGCGCGGTCGTGCTCCCGCTGGCAGAGGCGGAGGTCGAGCCTGCGCCGTTCGTCGCCGTGACCGTCACGCCGTACGACTTGTTCCCCGACGTGTAGCTCGGCGAGCCGCTCACGTCGATCCGGCCCGTCGATGTGCCCGTCTTCGTGCCGTCGGACCCGGTGAGGGTCCACTTGAGCGTGCCGGTGTCGCCGTGCCACGAGCTGGGGCCGGAGACCGTGAAGTACCCGTCCGTCGCCCCCGACTGGGTCCACGTCACGGTCGGCACCGACGGCTTGGCATACACCTTGACCGAGCCGCTCTTCGCGCTGAGGCCGGACGTGCCGCCCGCGTTGGTCGCCGTGACCTGGAAGGAGTAGGTCTGCCCCTCGGTCAGGCCGGTGACCGACGTGCTCGTGCCCGACACCGAGGTCGCGCGGGCCCCGTTCGCGTACACCGTGTAGCTGGTCACCGGCGAGCCGTTCGCGTCGGCCGCGTTCCAGCTCACGACCGGCACGCCGTTGTTGTCCACGACCTTGACCCCGGTCGGGGCCTCCGGCCGGCCGTACGGCACGACGGCGTTCGACGCCGGGCTGGACGCGCCCTTCCCGGCCTTGTTCTCCGGCACCACCGTGAACGTGTACTTCGACTCGTTGTCGAGGCCCGTCGCCGGGTAGCTGGTCGAGGTGGTGGTCTCGGTCTTCACGGCCGACCCGTTCTTGAGGGTCGTCACGTGGTAGGTGATCGCGGCGTCGCCGTTGGCGTTCGGGGCGCTCCACGACACGTCGATCCGGCCCCCGAGGACGTCGTCGACACGCCTGGCGGACGGCGCCGTCTGGTCCAGCGGCACGCCGGCGGGGATCTCCTCCGCCGAGGGCGCGCCCCAGTCGGACGGGTCGGGTGCCTCGTTCACGGCCTGGACCGTGACCGTGTAGGCGTTGCCGTTGGTCAGCCCCTCCCACGTGTAGCTCTGCCCCGTCACGCAGGCGACGTCCGCGATGCCGCTCGCGGGCGCGGGCGAGATCCGCAGGTTGACGCACTTGATGGGCGAACGGTCGGTGTAGGTCGCGTTGACCCACGTCACGTCGATCTTCTTGTCGCCGAACGCCAGGGTCGGCGCCGCCGGCGGGTCCGGCTTCTCGTCCGGGCGGGCCTCGGCGGAGGCCGGGGACGCCGGGGAGTCGCCCACCTCGTTGGTGGCCACCACCGTGAAGGTGTACTTCACGTTGTTGGTCAGCCCCTCCAACGTGCAGGTGGTCGTGGCGCAGTCGAACGTGTCGCCGTGGTTCGACGTCACCGTGTACCCGGTGATGTCCGCGCCGTTGTTGAGGGGCGGCGTCCACGACAGCACGACCGTCTCCGAGCGCACCTCCTCGACGACCGGCGTCGCCGGTGCCTCGGGCACGCCCAGCACGGTGACGGTGATGCGGCCCTCGACGATGCGGTCGGCGTCCTTCGTCGCGTCCTGGATGCGGTAGGTCGCGACGAGCGTGCCGACGAAGTCGCCGTCCGGCGTCACGACGACCTGGTCGCCGTCCACCACGGCCTCGCCCGCACCCGTCTGCACGCCGCTCCCGATGACCTCCAGGCCCTTCGGGTCGAACGGGTCGATGTCGTTGGCCAGCACGGGGACCGCGACGGCCTTGCCCTGGTGGGCGCCCTCGACCGTGTCGGGGGTCGCCTTCGGGAGCGGGCGCGTGGACGCGACCACCGTGGCGGTGAGCGTGCCCTCGACGGCCGCGTTCTCGCCGTCGTTCACGGTGAACGGGATCGTCAGGCTGGTGCCCTTGGCGACGTCCGCGTCCGCCTGCAGCGTCACCACGGATCCCGTGAGCGAGGCAGAGACGCCAGCGGGCGCGCCACCGAGGGAGAAGCTCAGCTCGTCCTGGTCCGGGTCGGTGGCGAAGCGCGCGAGGTCGACCGTGCTCTCCTCACCGGCCGCGACCTGACCGGTCGGGGAGCCCGGCTCGGGCGGCAGGTTCTCCGGCGGGAGCACCGTGATCGGCACCTGGACCATCGCGGTGTGCGCGTCGTCCTCGGGGCCGTCGCCCAGCCCGTCGGTGACCAGCACGCCCACGGCGGCGGGGCCGACGTAGTCCTCGTCGGAGGTGTAGACGAGCCGCTGCTTGTCCTTGACCACGACGGAGCCGGCCACCGCGCTCGCGCTGCCGGAGTCGGCGATCGCGACCTTGCCGCCCTCGGCGACGACGACGGCGTCCCCGAGGTTCACCGTGAGCGGCTCGCCCGACTTCACCTTGAGGGGCGAGAAGTTCGGCTTGAGCATGGGCGCGGGGCCCTCGGGCTCGTCCTGGTCGTCCGCGCTCGGCTTCTTCGACGCCGGGACCTGGATGAACGCCTTGCCCTGGAGGCCGTCCTGGTCCGTCACCGTGTAGGTGAGGATCTGGGGCTGGGGCAGGAGCCGCACGGCGACGTCGCCGTCGGCACCGACGGTCGCGGTGTCACCGCCGACCTCGACCTTCAGCTCGCTCGCCGCGCCGTCCGGGTCCTCGTCGTTGTCGAGCACCTTGACGGTGACCGACGACTGGTCGGGCTTGACGTCGCCCGGCATCACGATGTCGTCGCGCGCGATCGGCGCGAGCAGCGGGGCGTCCTCGGAGACCTCGAGCGTCACCGCGCCCATCGCCCGGGCGCCCCAGGTGTCCTCGATCGCGTAGTAGAAGCCGTAGGAGCCCTCGTCGTCCGGGGTCCGCACGAGGACGCGGTCGCCCTCGACCTTCGGCGCGAGCGGCTCCTTGGCCTCCAGCGCCCCCGGCACGAGGCCGAACTGGTCCCCGTCGGGGTCGGAGTCGTTGCGCAGCGCGGGCACGACGACGTTGCGGCCCGGCCGCGCGGTGACGACGTCGTCCTCCGCGAGCGGCGGGTGGTTCGTGGTGGGCGGCGGCGCGATGCCGATGCGGACGGTGCCCTCGGCCTTCTCGCCCCGCGCGTCCACCACGGCGTACGTCAGCGCGTCCTGGCCGGTGACGCCGCGGGTGGCCTTGAAGTCGATGTACCGCCCGTCGACGACCTCGGCGATGCCCTTGACCGGCGGCTGCACGAGGTTGACGAGCTGGACGGAGTCGCCGTCCGGGTCGATGCCGTCGAGCGGCACCTGCACGCGCACGGTGCCCCCGGACACGACGCGCGCCTGGGCGTCCGGCGGGACCGGCGGGCGGTTCTCCTTGCCGTCGCGCACGTGGATCGTGACCTGGGCGGAGTCCTCCTGCCCGTTCTCGTCCGTCACGGTGTAGATGACGTACGCCGTGGTGGCCTTCGTGCCGGCGCGGAAGCGCAGCACGCCCTCGGAGACGAACGCCTCGCCCTGCTCGGGCTTCACGGTCTGCACCAGCTCGTCGTCGAGGGTGAGCTCGAGGCCGTCGGGGTGCGTGTCGTTGTCGAGCACGTCGACGTTCGCGTAGTCGTTCACGTGCACCGTGACCTCGTCGGCCGTGGCGCTCGGGGGCTGCAGGCGCGCGGGGGCCGGGACCGGCAGCACCCGGACCTGGCCCTCCGCGGTGCCCGTCCCGTTGGACACCGTGTAGGTCAGGGTGATCGGCTCCGCGATGCGGCGGCTCTCCGTGACGCGGAGCATCTGGTGCCCCAGCACCGCCACGGCGACGCCCGCGTCCTCCGGCACGTCCACCGACTGCACGACGAGCACGCCGCCCGCCGGGTCGCTGTCGTTCGCCAGCACGTCCACCAGCGTGGACCCGCCCGCCGGGAGCAGGGCGGTGTCCGCCACGACCACCGGGTCGCCCGTCGCGTCCTGCGGGTCCACCACGTCGACGCGCACCACGCCCGTGGTCGGCGCCTGGCCGCTGCCGTCGGTGACCTGGTAGAGCACGTCGTACGACTTCGGGTCCTGCGCCAGGAACGTGAAGGTGCCGGCCTCGTAGTTCGGGGTGATCTTGGCCGGGGCGGCCTCGCTGACGTTGGACAGCCGCAGGTCGTCCCCGTTCGGGTCGGAGTCGTTCTTCAGCGGCTCCACCGTGACCGGCTGGCCCGCGGTGACGACGACGTGGTCGCCCACCGCGACGGGCGGCTTCTGCGTCGCGCCGACGACGTCGACCCACAGGGTGCCCTCGGCGCTCTTGCCCTGGCCGTCGTTGACGGTCAGCGCGACCTTCTTGCGGCCCGTCGTCTTGCCGTCGTCACGGAACTCGACGGTGCCGTCCGGGGAGGTGCGCACCTCGTCGCCCTTCACCGCGGACGACGCGGTGCCGAGCAGCAGGTCGTCGCCGTCCGGGTCGCGGAAGTACGACAGCACCCGGATCTCGCCCTTGCCGCCCTGCGGCACGGTGAGCACGGGCTCGCCCCTCTGCTCCGGCGCCTCGTTCTCGCTCCACGGCACCACGCGCAGGCTGACGTCCGCCTCGGCGTGCCCGCCGCGGCCGTCCGTCACCACGTACGGGAAGTGCACCGTGCCGGTGGCACCCTCGGGGACGACCGCCTGCAGCGCCGCGCCACCGAGCACCTCCTGCACCGTCATCCCCTCGGGCTGGTCGCCCGCGAGGCTCGCGGTGATGACGTCGCCGTCGGGGTCGAGGTCGTTGTTCAGGACGTCGAGCACGGTGGCCCGGCCGGGACGGACGCCGAACTTGTCGTCCTTCGCGATCGGCGGGTCCTGCTTCTCCCGGTCGACGATGCTCTGGTCGACCATCTCCGGGGTGTCGTCGTCGGCGTTCGGGTCGTCGCCGTCGCCCTCCTCGGGGAGCTGGACGTCCCAGTCGTCGACCTTCTCGTACTCGTCCATCGCCATCCACAGCGTGCCGGCGCTGAGGTCGTTGAGGACGACGTTGTTCCGGTTCACCCGGTAGGCCAGGCGGGTGTCCTGGTCGATGCCCTCGAGCACCTGGTCGACGTCGCGGTCCGTGCCCTCGCAGTCCCGGGCGATCTGCCCTGTGCCGGACCAGGCGCCGTAGAGGCAGCCGCCGAGCTGCACGGGCTGGGCCGGCGTGCCCGACGCCTTGCGCTGGGTGGCCGCGCCGCCGCCCAGCGGCTGCAGCACCAGGGCGTCGGTGGTGGCGTAGGCGACGGAGGCGGACGGCACCCCCGGCAGCTGGAGCTGCGCGCCCTGCGCGTCGGGGACGTCCACGAGGTCGCCGCCGGGCAGACGGAGCTTCTCGCGGGTGCGGTCCAGCACGACCAGGTCGTCGCCCACGGTCGTGAGGACGACGTCGTCGCCCTCGGAGGTCAGGCCGTCCAGCTTCGTGGTGCGCGGGTCCTTGCCCGGCTCCAGCGTCCACAGGACGTCGCGGGCGGGCACCACCGCGTAGACGATGCCCGTCTCGGACACCACGGCACGCGCGGCGCCGTCGAGGTCCGCGGTCGGCTTCGCCTTGGTGGTGTCGAGGGCGCCGAACTTCTCGACGCTGGTGACCCACAGGGATCCGGACTCGTCGTCGACGACGGCGACGCGGCCGCCGCCCATCGCGGTCCGGGCACCCGCCGGGACGCCGGTGCTGGAGGCGAACTTCAGCCGGGCGGGGTCCACGACGTTGCCCGTGCTCGAGCCGCCGTCGCTCACCAGCACCTGGCTCGCCTGCTGGTCCACGTCGAACGACGAACTGCCGGCGAGCATCGTGCCGTCCAGCGAGCGGGCCTCGGTGTTGAAGCGGCCCACCAGGCCGGAGGACTCGTTGGTGACCCACACCCCGGAGTCGTCCAGGTCCACGTCGGCCGTGGCCTCGCCCTGGTACAGCACGGCGGCGGCGACGACGCCGCCGGTCAGCGCGAGGACCACCGTGGTCGAGATCGACGCACGACGGTCGGCGCGCAGGCGCGAGAGCAGGCTCACAGATCCCCCGGGAGGTGTGGGCGCCGGCCGTCCGACGACCACCGTCGGACACACCCAGCGCCCGCACAGGATAGCGAGAAATCACCCGCCCGAAGCACCCGTCCCGGCCCTCGGGCATGGGGAGAGGTGCCCATGCCCGAGGCGTTCGGGGCATACCGCACGATGCGGTCACCGGCCGCGCATCACCAGATGACGGTGTTGCTGGTCAGCCCGAGGCTGGTCGTGACCTTCACGCTGTCGCCGCCGCCCCCGTAGTAGCACCAGAGGTCACGGGGCCCGGCGTTGCCGTTGCCGTCGGTGCGCGTCGGCTCGGTGGGCGCCTTCTTCCAGTTCGTCCCAGCCGTGTTGAACTGCCGCCCGTCGGCGATGCACCCGTAGGTGAACTGCGTGTTCGGCTTGGCGTTCTTGATCGTGATCCGCAGGTAGGCGCAGGCCGAACCGTCGCACGACCCGTACTCCCGCTCGCCGTCGGCGCTGGAGCCGCGCTGCAGGGTCAGCGTGGGCTTCGGCGCCGCGTCCGACGTGGCGGACGCACACTCCTTGGCGGACTGCCCCTCCGTGTCGGTCGCGACCACGCAGATCTGCTTGGTCACGGAGTCCCCGACGGTCACGGTCTTGCTCCCGCTCTTCGCCGTGCTCGAGAAGGCGCCGCTGACCTTCACCGAGATGGACCGGCCGTTCGTGCTGGTCGACCAGTTGAACGACACCTTCTGCTTGCCGCCGGACGCGGACACCGACGGCGTCGGGACGGGCCCGAAGGGCGTCACGGTGTTCGAGTACGCCGTCCACGCGGAGCACCCTCCCGCGTTGCAGGCCTGCACGCGGAACCGGTAGTCGGTGCCGTTCTTCAGCCCGGAGTACGTCAGCGACGTCCCCGTGGTCTTGGCGCTGCCCCCCTGGTCCGTCGCGACGGTGTACGTGACCGCCGCGCCGTTGTCGTCGGCGGCGCCCCACGACACCTTCGCCTTGCCGCTCATGCCCGTGCTCACGCTCGCCTTGGGGGTACCCGGCGCCTTCGGCTTGCCGAAGGGCGTGACGGCGTTCGACGCGGCGCTCGTCGCGCCGACGCCCGCCTTGTTCTCGGCCGTGACGGTGAACGTGTACGAGCCCTTGGTGTCGAGGCCCTCGAACGTCGTCGACGTGGCGCCGGTGACCGTGCGGGTGTCGACCTTCGAGCCGCCCTTCAGCACGTCCACGGTGTAGCTCTTGACGGCGTCGCCGTTGTCGTTCGGCGCGGTCCAGGACACGTCCACCTGCCCGCCGTCCGGGGCGATGTCCGAGCTGACCCGCGAGGCCGTGGGCGCCGCGGGCGCGTCGGGCTTGCCCGCCGGGATCTCGGACGCCGACCAGGAGCCCCAGTCGGACGGGTCCGGCGCGTCGTTCACGGCCTGGATCCGCACCTTGTAGGCGGTGCCGTTCGTCAGGCCCTCCCACACGATGCGCTGGCCGGTGACGCCCACCTTCTGCGTCTCGCCGTTCGCCGGGGCCGGCGAGATCTCCAGGTTCACCGACGTGATCGGCGACCGGTCGGTGTACGAGGCGTTCTCCCACGTCACGGTGAGCGAACCGTCGCCGAACTCCAGCTGGGGCGCGGCGGGCGGGTCCGGCTTCTGGTCCGGGCGGGCGTCCTCGGACGCCGGGGAGGCCTCCGACGCCCCGACCTCGTTGTTCGCGACCACCGTGAACGTGTACGTGACGTTGTTGGTCAGCGGCGTCAGGGTGCAGGTCGTCGTGGCGCAGTCGAACGTGTCGCCCTGGCTCGAGGTCACCGTGTACCCCGAGATCTCGGAGCCGTTGTTCGTCGGCGGGGTCCACGACAGCACGACCGTCTCGGAGCGCACCTCCTCGACCACCGGCTTCGACGGCGCCTCGGGCACGCCGATGACGTTCACCGTCACTCGGCCCTCGACCTGGCGGTCCGGGTCCTGGGTGGCGTCCTGCACCGTGTACCGCACCACGAGGGTCCCGACGAAGTCGGCCTTCGGCGTGACGACGACCTTGCCGCCGTCGGACGTCGCGTCGCCGCGGCCGGTCTCGACGACCGGCTGCCCGACGAGCTCCAGCGGCCCGCGCTCCGCGAACGGGTTCGAGTCGTTGGCCAGCACGGGCACCGAGACCGGCTTGCCCTGGTGCGCGTCCTGGACGACGTCGTCGACCGCCCGCGCCAGCGGGCGCGTGGAGGCCACGACCTCGACCGTCAGCGTGCCGTCCACGGGCGGGTGCTCGTCGTCGGTCACCGTGAACGGCACGGTGAGCGTGGTGCCCTTCGGGGTCTCGGGCTCTGCCTCGAGCGTCACGCGACCGCCCTTGAGGGTGGCGCCGAGGCCGCCGGGCAGCGCGCCGAGCTGGAAGCGCAGGTCGTCACCGTCCGGGTCCTTCGCGAACCGGCCGAGGTCGACCACGCTCTCCTCCCCCGCCGCGACCTGGCCGGACGGCGAGCCCGGCTCCGGCGGCAGGTTCTCGGGGGGCAGCACCGTGATCGGGAGGGTCAGCACGGCCGAGTGGCCGTCGGGGTCGTCCGGGCCGTCGCCGTCGGTGACCTCGAAGGTCACGCCGGCCGGGCCCGTGTAGTCGTCCCGGGGGGTGTAGGTCATGGTGGTCTTGCCGGTCACCTCGACGCCGCCCTCCAGCGCGGTGACTTCGTCCTCCGTCGTCAGGCGGGGCTTGCGCCCCTCGACCACGAGGACGTGGTCGGCGATGTCGATCTTCAGCGACTCGCCCGCGAGCACCTCCAGCGGGGCCTGGCCCGGCTTGAGGATCGGCTCGGCCGCGGCGAGCCCCGGCACGACGGCGAAGGCCTTCGACGTGAGCCCGTCCATGTCGGTGACGGTGTACGTGATCACCTGGCGCTGCTCGGTGAGGGTGACGTCCAGCTCTCCCTCGGGCGTCACGGTCACCCCCGCGGCGTCCGTCGTGACCTCGAGGTCGTCGGCCGCGCCGTCCGGGTCCTCGTCGTTGTCGAGCACCGGCACCGTCACCGAGGTCCGGCCGAGGATGTCGGCCACGGGCACCGAGTCGTCCCGCGCGATCGGGGCGAGGAGGGGCGCGTCCTTCGCGACCTGCACGCTGACCGACGCGGAGGCCCGTGCCGCGTACGTGTCCTCGATCGCGTAGAAGAACGTGGTGGTGCCGTCCGCGCTCGGCGTCTGCACGACGATCCGGTCCTCGGACACCTTGGCCTCGAGGTCCTTGCCGCCCTCCAGCGCGCCCGGCACGAGGCCGATCTGGTCGCCGTCGGGGTCGGAGTCGTTCTCCAGCGCCGGGATCGCCACGCGCCGGTCCGGGCGCACGGTGACCTCGTCGTCCTGGGCCACGGGCGGCTGGTTCGTGGCCGGCGGCTCGGCGATGCCGACGCGGATGACGCCGGTGGCGACCTCGCCCCGCGCGTCCTGGACCGTGTAGCGGAACGTGTCCAGGCCGCGGGCATCCTCGCTCGCCGCGTAGTCGATGTACCCGTCGACCACCTCGGCGCGGCCCTGCGCGGGCCCCGTCGCGAGGCCCGTGAGCTGCACGGAGTCACCGTCCGGATCGATGCCGTCCAGCGGCACCGGGATGCGGACCTTCCCCCCGGAGAGCGCCCGCGCGTCCACGTCGCGGGGCAGCGGTGCGGCGTTGTCCTTGCCGCCGCGGATGTGGATCGTGACCTGGGCAGAGTCCTCCTGCCCGTTCGGGTCGCGCACCTTGTAGATGGCGTAGGCCGTGCCGGGCTTCGACGCCGCGCGGAAGCGCAGCCGGTCCTCGGAGACGAACAGCTCGCCCTGCGCCGGGTCCACCGACTGCTCCAGCTCGTCGGCCAGCGTCAGCTCCAGGCCGTCGGGGTGCGAGTCGTTGGCCAGCACGTCGATGTTCACGTAGTCGCCGGCCCGGACCGTGACCTCGTCGGGCGCGGCGTTCGGCGGCTGCAGCCGGTCCGGCGGCGGCACCGGCAGCACGCGCACCTGCCCCGTCGAGGTCTCGGTGCCGTTCGACACGGTGTACCGGAGCGTGACCGCCTCGGAGATGCGTCGGGTCTCCGTGATCCGCAGCATCTGGTGCCCCAGCACCGCGACACTCACCCCCGCGTCGTCCGGCACGTCCACCGACTGCACCACGAGCACCCCGCCCGCCGGGTCGGTGTCGTTGGCGAGCGCGTCCACGAGGGTCGAGCCGCCCGACGGCAGCAGCGCGGTGTCCGCGACCACCACCGGCGCCCCCTGCGCCGCGTCCGGGTCCCGCACGTCGACGCGCACGACCCCCGTCGTGGCCTCGGGGCCGTCGCTGACCTGGTAGAGCACGTCGTACGACTTCGGCTCCTGCGCCAGGAAGGTGAACGTGCCCGCGTCGTAGTTCGGCGTGATCTCGGCCGGCGCGGCGTCGGCCACCCGCGCCAACCGCAGCTCGTCGCCGTTCGGGTCCGTGTCGTTCTTCAGCGGCTCCACCGTCACCGGCTGCCCGGCCGTGACCACCACGTGGTCCCCGACCGCGACCGGCGGCTGGTTGCCGTCGCCGAGGACGTCGACGTTGAGCTCGCCCTCGACGACCTCGCCGCGGCCGTCACCGACGGTCAGCTTGACCTTCTTTCGCCCGGTCGACGTGCCGCCGTCACGGAACTCCACCGTGCCGTCCGGGTAGGCGCGCACCTCGTCGCCCTGCACCGTCGAGGCCGCGGTGAGCAGGATGACGTCGTCCCCGTCCGGGTCGCGGAAGTAGGGCAGCACCTTGATCGACGCCGACTTGCTCTGCTGCACCCGCAGCACCGGCGGCCCGGTCTGCTCGGGCGCGGAGTTCTCGTCGTCGGGAACGACCCGCAGCTTCACCGACGCCTGGTCCGTGCCGCCGCGGCCGTCCGCGACCTCGTAGGTGAACGTCGTGGTGCCGGACGCGTCCTCGGGCACCACCGCCTGCAGCGCCTGGCCGCCCATCACACGCTCGATGCGCACGCCGTCGGGCTGGTCGCCGACGAGCGAGGCGGTCATCACGTCGCCGTCCGGGTCGAGGTCGTTGGACAGCACGTCCAGCACCGTCGCGCGGCCCGGGCGGACGCCGAAGTCGTCGTCCTTCGCGACCGGCGGGTCCTCCTTCTTGCGGTCCAGGACGGTGGTGTCGACCAGCTCGGGCTTGGCGTCCTCGGCGTCCTCGTCGGACCCCTCCGCCTGCTCGGGAAGCTTGATGTCCCAGTCGTCGACCTTCTCGTACTCGTCGAGCGCCATCCACAGCGTGCCCGCCGTGAGGTCGTTGAGCACCACGTTGCCGCGGTTCACGCGGTACTCGAGCTCGGTGGACTGGTCGATACCCTCGAGCACCTGGTCGAGGTCCCGGTCCGTGCCCTCGCAGTCACGCACGATCTGGCCCGAGCCCGACCAGGCCCCGTAGAGGCAACCACCCAGCTGCACGGGCGCGGCGGGGGTGCCCGACGCCTGCCGCGACGTGGCCGCGCCGCCCCCGAGCGGCTGCAGCACCAGCGCGTCCGCGGTCGCGTACGCCACCGAGTCCGTGGACTGCCCGGGCTGCTGCAGCCGGGCGTCCTGGGCGCCCGCGACGTCGACGACGTCGCCTCCCGGGAGCCGCAGCTCCCCGGTGGTCCGGTCGAGCAGCACGAGGTCGTCGCCGACCGTGGTCAGCTGGACGTCGTCGCCCTCCGACAGCATCCCGAGCTCGGTGGTCTTCGGGTCCTCGCCCGGCGCCACCGTCCACAGCACGTCCCGCGCCGGCACGGCGGCGTACGTGGTCCCGCCCTCGGACACCACGACGGTCGCCGAGCCGTCGAGCTTCGCCGTCGGGGTCGCCTTCTGCGTGTCGAGACCGGCGAACCGCTCCACCGACGTGACCCACAGGGATCCCGACTCGCCGTCGACGACGGCGACCCGGCCGCCGCCCATGGAGGTCTGCGCGGCACCCGGCAGCTTCGTGGTCGAGCTGAACTTCAGACGAGCGACGTCCACGACGCTCCCCGCGTGGGTGCCCTGGTCGCCGACGAGCACCTGGCCGGCCTGCTGGTCCACGTCGAACGCCGAGCTGCCCGCCAGCATCGTGCCGTCCAGCGCCTTCGCCTCGGTGTTGAACCGGCCCACCAGGCCCGACGCCTGGTTGGTCACCCAGACCCCGGAGTCGTCCAGGTCGACGTCCGCCGTCGCCTGCCCCTCGTAGAGGACCGCTGCGGTCAGCATGCCCGCGGACACCGCCAGCACCACCGCCGTCGAGACGGACGCGCGACGGTTGGTGCGCAGACGCGTGAACACGCTGGAGACTCCCCTGGTTGGACGACGACGCGGGCCGCTTCCCCCGCACGGGCCGACGCCGGCCCGGTGTGATCGCGCCGACAGGATAGCGAAATTTCACCCGCCCGAGGCAAGGATTCCGGCCCCCGGACATGGGGAGAGGTCCCCATGCCCGGGGGCGCGGACGCCCGGCGGGCCCGTCACCAGGTGGTGCGTCGGTACTCCTTGCCGTCGATCTTCACCGCGACCTGCTTGCCGGGGTAGCCGAAGTAGCACAGGAGCTGCTTGGTCCCCGACTCCGGCAGGGTCACGTCGTAGCCCGCGCCGGAGGTGGTGATGTCGCTCCAGCCGTCCCGGTCGTCGCCGTAGCAGTTCACGTGGTGGCTGCCGGGCTTGAAGTTCTTCGTGTTCACCACGAAGTACGCGCACGACGCGTCGTCGCAGCCAGGCTGTCCCTTCGCGCTCGGCCCACGGGTCACCCAGGCGTCGGCCTGGAGGGCGGAGGCGTCCTTGCAGGTCTGGTTCGACTGTCCCGCCGAGTCCTTGGCCGTGACGCAGATCCGCTTGTTCTGGCCCGGGTCCGCCGTGACCGTCTTCGTGCCGGACGCGGCCGAGGAGGTGAACGCCCCCGTGACGCTCACGGTGATGGGCCGCCCGTTCGTGGTCGTGCCCCAGGCGAATTTCACGGCGTTGCTCTGGCCCGTGGCGGTCACGGTCGGCGCGGGCACGGGGCCGAACGGCGTGACGGCGTTCGACCACGCCGTCCAGGCCGAGCAGCCCGCGGCGTTGCACGCCTTCACGTGGAACGCGTAAGAGGTGCCGTTCGACAGCCCGGAGTACCGCAGCGACGTTCCGGTGGTCGTCCGGCTGCCGCCCTTGTTCGTCTCGACCGTGTACGTGACCGCGTTGCCGTTGTCGTTCGCGGCGCCCCACGAGACGTCGGCCTGGCCGCTCATCCCCGTGCCGACCTTCGCGCTCGCCGCGCCCGGCACCCCGGGCCTGCCGTACGGCGTCACGGCGTTCGACGGCTTGCTCGTGCCGCCCTTGCCCGCCTTGTTCTCGGCCGTCACCGCGAAGGTGTAGCTCGCCTTCTTGTCGAGCCCCTCGAGGCTCTGCGACGTGCCGGAGACGGTGCGCGTCTCCACCTTCGAGCCGTTCTTGAAGACGTCGAGGTAGTACTTCTTGACCGCGTCGCCGTTGTCGGCCGGCGCGCCCCAGGTGACCTTCACCTGGCCGCCGAGCGCGTCGTCCACGCGCGAGGCCGACGGCGCGGCGGGGGCGTCCGGCGGGCCCGCCGGGACCATCGTGGCCGACCACGCGCCCCAGTCCGACGGGTCGGGCGCGGAGTTCACGGCCTGGATCCGCACCTTGTACGCCGTGCCGTTGGTCAGGTGGTCCCACACGATGCGCTCGCCCGTGACGCCCACCTTCTGCGCCTGGCCGTTCGCGGGCGCCGGGGAGATCTCCAGGGTCACCGACGAGATCGGCGACCTGTCGGTGTACGTGGCGTTGTCCCACGCGACCGTCAGCGAGCCGTCCCCGAAGTCGAGCTGCGGCGCGGCCGGCGGGTCCGGCTTCTCGTCCGGGCGCGCCTCCGCGGACGGCGGCGACTTCTTCGACGGGCCGACGTCGTTCGTCGCGACCACCGTGAAGGTGTAGGTGACGTCGTTGGTCAGGCCGCCCAGCGTGCACGTGGTCGTGGCGCAGTCGAACGTGTCGCCACGGCTGGAGGTCACGGTGTAGCCGGTGATCTCGGAGCCGTTGTTGCCCGGCGGGGTCCACGACAGCACGACCGTCTCCGAGCGCACCTCCTCCACGACCGGGGTCGCGGGGGCGTCGGGCGCGCCGACGACGTTCACCGTGATGCGACCCTCGACCTGCCGGTCGGGGTCCTTCGTCGCGTCCTGCACCGTGTAGCGCACCACCATCGTGCCCACGAAGTCGGCCTGCGGGGTGACGACCACCCGGTCGCCGTCCACGGTCGTGCCGCCCTGCCCGGTCTCGAGGACGGCGTCGCCGACGAGCTCGAGCGGCCCACGGTCGGCGAACGGGTTGGAGTCGTTGGCCAGCACCGGGACGGAGACCGCCTGGCCCTGGTGGGCGTCGTCGACCGTGTCGTCCACGGCGCGCGCCAGCGGGCGGGTGGAGGCGACCACCTCGACGGTGAGCTCGCCGTCCACCGGCGGGTGCTCGTCGTCGGTCACCGTGAACGGCACGGTGAGCGTGGTGCCCTTCGGCGTCTCGGGCGACGCCTCGAGCGTGACCCGCGACCCCGACGTCGTCGCCCGCAGCCCCTGCGGCAGCGTGCCGAGCTCGAACCGCAGGTCGTCGCCGTCCGGGTCCTTGGCGAACCGGCCGAGGTCGACCGCGTTCTCCTCCCCGGCCGCGACCTGGCCGGTCGGTGAGCCCGGCTCGGGCGGCAGGTTGTCCGGCGGCAGCACGGTGATCGGCAGCGTCAGCACCGCCGTGTGCCCCTCCGGGTCGTCGGGGCCGTCGCCGTCCGTCACCTCGAAGGTCACGCCGGCCGGCCCGGTGAAGTCGTCGCGCGGCGTGTACGTCAGCGTGGTCGTGCCGGTCACCTCGGCCTCGCCCTCGAGGCCGGTCACCTCGTCGGCGGTCGTCAGGCGCGGGCTGCGGCCCTCGACCACGAGCACGTGGTCCGCGACGTCGACGTCCAGCGACTCGCCCGCGAGCACCTCGAGCGGCGCCTGACCCGGCTTGAGGATGGGCTGCACCGACGTGAGGCCCGGGACGACGACGAACGCCTTGGCGCTCTGCCCGTCCACGTCCGTGACGGAGTAGGTGATCACCTGGCGCTGCTCGGCGAGCTCCACCTGCACCTCGCCGTCGGGAGTCACCTGGGCGGTGGGCGAGTCGGTCTCGAGCTCGAGGTCGTCCGTGGAGCCGTCCGGGTCCTCGTCGTTGTCCAGCACCGGGACGGTCACCGTCGTCTTGCCGAGCAGGTCCGCCACCGGCACGGAGTCGTCGCGCGCGACCGGGCGCTGCAGCGGCGCGTCCTTCGCGACGGTCACGCTCACCGCGGCGGAGCCGCGCGCGGCGTAGGTGTCCTCGATCGCGTAGAAGAACGTGGTGGTGCCCTCCTCGCCCGGCGTCTGCACGACGATCCGGTCCTCGGACACCTCGGCCCGGACGTCGTCGCCGCCCTCGAGCGAGCCGGGGACCAGGCCCACCTGGTCGCCGTCGGGGTCGGAGTCGTTCTCCAGCGCCGGGATCGCCACGCGCCGGTCCGGGCGCACGGTGATCTCGTCGTCCTCGGCGACGGGCGGCTGGTTCGTCGCGGGCGGCTGCGCGACGCCGACCCGGATCACGCCCGTCGCCACCTCGCCGCGCGCGTCCTGGACGGTGTAGCGGAAGGAGTCCAGGCCGCGGGCGTCCTCGCTCGCCTCGTAGTCGACGTAGCCGTCGACCACCTCGGCGCGGCCCTGCGCGGGCCCGGTCGCCAGGCCCGTGAGCTGCACCGAGTCGCCGTCAGGATCGATGCCGTCCAGCGGGACGGGGATCCGCACCGTCCCGCCCGCGAGCGTGCGGGCGTCGACGTCGTGCGGCACGGGCGCGGCGTTGTCCTTGCCCCCGCGGATGTGGATGGTGACCTGGGCGGAGTCCTCCTGCCCGTTCGGGTCCCGGACCGTGTAGATGGCGTAGGCGGTGCCCGCCTCCGGCCCGGCGCGGAACCGCAGCCGGTCCTCGGACACGAACAGGTCGCCCTGCTCATGGTCCACCGACTGCTCCAGCTCCTCGCCGAGCGTCAGCTCCAGGCCGTCGGGGTGCGAGTCGTTGTCCAGCACGTCGATGTTCACGTAGTCGCCCACGCGCACGGTGACCTCGTCGGGCGCCGCGTTCGGCGGCTGGAGCCGGTCCGGCGGCGGCACGGGCAGCACCCGCACCTGCCCGGTCGAGGTGTCGTTGCCGTTCGACGCCGTGTACTCCAGGACGACCGGCTCGGAGATGCGCCGCGTCTCGGTGATCCGCAGCATCTGGTGGGACAGGACCGCGACGCTCACGCCGGCGTCGTCCGGCACCCGCACCGACTGCACCACCAGGACGCCGCCCGTCGGATCGGTGTCGTTCGCCAGGACGTCCACGAGGGCGGACCCGCCCGCCGGCAGCATCGCCGCGTCGCTCACGACGATCGGGGCGCCGCTCGCCTCCTTGGGGTCCTGCACGTCCACGCGCACCACCCCGGTGGTCGACGACGGGCCGTCGCTCGCCTGATAGAGCACGTCGTAGGACTTCGGCTCCTGAGCGAGGAACGTGAAGGTGCCGGCGTCGTGGTTGGGGGTGATCTCCGCCGGCGCGGCCGGGCTGACGCGCGACAGGGTCAGCTCGTCGCCGTTCGGGTCCGTGTCGTTCTTCAGCGGCTCGATCGTCACCGGCTGGCCGGCGGTCGCGACAACGTGGTCGCCCACGGCCACGGGGGGCTCGTTGCCCTCGCCGAGCACGTCGACGTCCAGCGTGCCCTCGACGACCTCGCCGCGGCCGTCGCCGACCGTGAGCTTCACCTTCTTGCGCCCCGTGGACGTGCCGCCGTCGCGGAACTCCACCGTGCCGTCGGGGTAGGCGCGCACCTCGTCGCCCTGGACGGTCGAGTGGGCGGTGGCGAGGTACACGTCGTCGCCGTCCGGGTCGCGGAAGTACGGCAGCACCTTGATGGTCGCCGTCCTGCCCTGCTGCACCCGCAGCACCGGGCTGCCCTCCTGCTCGGGCGCCGCGTTCTCGTCGTCGGGCACCACCCGCAGGCGCACCGTGGCCTGGTCGGTGCCGCCGCGGCCGTCGTCGGCCTCGTAGGTGAACGTCACCGAGCCCGAGACCTCGGCCGGCACCACCGCCTGCAGCGCCTGGCCGCCCATGACCCGCTCCACGCGCAGCCCGCCCGGCTGGTCGCCCACGAGCGACGCGGTGATGACGTCGCCGTCCGGGTCGAGGTCGTTCGACAGGACGTCGAGCACGGTGGTGCGCCCCGGCCGGAGCCCGAAGTCGTCGTCCTTCGCGACCGGCGGGTCCTCCTTCTCCCGGTCCACCACCGTGTTGTCGACCAGCTCCGGCTTCGCGTCCTCCGCGTCCTCGTCGGAGCCCTCCGCCTGCTCGGGCAGCTTGACGTCCCAGTCGTCCACCTTCCGGTAGTCCTCGAGCGCCATCCACAGCGTGCCCGCCGTGAGGTCGTTGAGCACCACGTTGTTCCGGTTCACCCGGTACTCGAGCTCCGTGGTCCGGTCGATGCCCTCGAGCACCCGGTCGACATCGCGGTCCGTGCCCGCGCAGTCGCGCACGATCTGACCGGAGCCCGACCAGGCGCCGTACAGGCAGCCGCCGAGCTGCACCGGCGACGCCGGCGTGCCCGACGCCTTGCGGGACGTGGCCGCGCCGCCGCCCAGCGGCTGCAGCGCCAGCTCCGCGGAGGTCGCGTACGCGACGGCGGACGACGGCGGGCCCGGCAGCTGCAGCCGCGCGCCCTGCGCGTCGGCCACGTCCACCACGGCACCGCCGGGCAGGCGCAGCTCACCCGAGGTCCGGTCGAGGAGCACCAGGTCGTCGCCGACCGTGGTGAGCAGGACGTCGTCGCCCTCGGACAGCATCCCGAGCTCTGTGGTCGTCGGCTCCTCGCCCGGCGCCACCGTCCACAGCACGTCGCGACCCGGCACCACGGCGTACGTGACGCCCGACTCCGAGACCACGGACGTCGCCGCGCCGTCGAGCTCCGCCGTCGGGTCCGCCTCCTCGGTGTCCAGGGCGGCCAGGCCCTCGAGCGACGTCACCCACAGGGAGCCCGACTCGTCGTCCACCACGGACACCCGGCCGCCGCCGAGGGAGACCTCCGCGCCCGGCGGCAGCTGCGCCGTCGCGTGGAACTTCAGCCGCGCGACGTCGACGACGTTCGCGGCGCTGCTGCCGTCGTCCGCGACGAGCACCTGGCCCGCCTGCTGGTCCACGTCGAACGCCGAGCTGCCCGCCAGCATCGTGCCGTCCAGCGACTTGGCCTCGGTGTTGAACCGGCCCACCAGACCCGAGGCCTGGTTGGTCACCCAGACGCCCGCGTCGTCGAGGTCGACGTCCGCCGTCGCCTGGCCGTCGTACAGCACGGCGGCCGTCACGACGCCGCCCGCGACGGCGACGACGACAGCGGTGGAGATGGACGCACGACGGTCGGCGCGCAGCCGCGTCAGCAAGCTCAAGATTCCCCCGGATGACGATGACCTGGGCAGATACCCGACACGAGGCGGAGACGCCCCCGTGCGATCGCCGGCTCAGGATAGGCAGGGCCCACCCACGGGCGACAGGGGTTTGTCCCGTCTGTCCACAGGGAGCGTCGCGCCCCGCACCTGATACCCGCCCGGCGCGTCAGCCCGCGTCCGTCACCGGGACGTCGACGAACCGCGCGACGCCGGGGAGGTCGACGGTGACCCGGTCGGCCCCGGTGTCGGGCCAGACCACCACGACCAGCGCCGTCTCGCCGGGCGCGGACCCCGCCCGGCCGACCCGCTCGTCGGCCAGCAGCCGTCGTGGGGTCTCCTGCGCGTCCGCGGTGTCCCCGGCGTCCGCGGTGTCCCCGGCGTCCGCAGGGACCTCGTACTCGAACGGGTAGGTGGAGCCGGACCCGTCGAGCAGGGCGGCCCGGAGCGGGGCCTCGGACGCCGCGGCCGCGTCGAAGCCGCGCTCCCGCGCGCCGCGCGCGTCGGGCGTGCCGAACGCACCGGCGGTGCCGCCGTCGCCGGACACCAGGCCCAGCTCGAAGGTGCCGAGGAGCGCGCCGCCCCGCCGCTCGACCGAGCGCACCGCCAGGCGGTCCGTGGCGCCGTCCTCGCCCGGGGTCCGGACCGCCGGCGTCTCCCCGGCGGCGACGACCGCGCCCGTCGGCTTCGGGAGCGCGCCGCCGTCCCCTGCCGCGCCGTCGAGGGGCTGCCGGTACGCCTGGAGCGGATACCGGGACGCCCCGGCCGCCTCGCCGGGCGACGCCGGCGGGTTGCCGCACCCGTCGCTCGTCCGGACCACGGGGACGTCGGGGACGTACCCCAGCAGCGGCACCAGGACGTCGACCGTCTCCCCCTGCGGGGCGGCGTGCACCGACGTCGTCCTGTGCTGCTCGCTCCCGAGGCCGAGGTCCTCCAGCCCGCTCGCGCGCCGCGTGCCGTCCGGCCCGACGAGGACGGGGAGCACCTCCAGCGCGTCGAGGTCCACCAGGCGCAGGCCCGCCGCCCCCGTCGCACCGTCCGGCTCCGCGCCCGCGAGGACGTCGCCGAGCGGGGGCAGCTCGCCCTCCAGGGGCTCGTAGCCGACCGTGAGCGTCGCCAGGCCGTCCCGCACCTCGACCGGGTCGACGGTGAGCCGGACCGACGAGCCGCCGAACGGCACCTCCCGGGTGACGCCCTCCTGCTCGACGTCCGACGACGCCGCGGCCGCCGGCGGCCTCCCCGCCCCGTCGCCGCAGGGCACCGGGCCCGCGTCCGGGTCCGTCGTGCAGCCGGTCAGGGCCGTCGCCACCACGAGCAGACCCACGCCCGCGGCCCCGAGCCGCCGGGCCGGGGACGCGGGCACGAGGACCGTCGAGGCCCTCCTCGTCACGACTGCCATCGTTCCCCTCCGTCGTCCCTGCGCCGGGTGGCGGATCCGCGGGTGAGGTCGGTGCGCATACCGGCGCCCGTCCGTGCCGGCACGCGGCCCCTGCCCCGAAGCCTCATCGGCGTCATCGTGCCATCGGGGCGGTGACGTGCGCCCTGCGTGTCCACCTGCGTGTCCACCCGGCGCGCCCCCTGCCGCCAGGACCCGCCTCACGTCAGGAGCGACGGCGTGAGGACGGGGGCGAGCGCCTCCTCCAACGCGGCGGCGGAGCGGTACAGCACCGTCGTCATGCCGAGCTCGGCTGCTGCTGCGGTGTTCTCCTCGCGGTCGTCCACGAAGGGGCAACGGTCGGTGGGGACACCGGCCCGTGCGGCGGCGATCTCGTAGATGCGACGGTCCGGCTCGGCGACGCCGACGAGCGAGCTGTTGACGACGTCGTCCGCGAGGTCGGCCAGCCCGAGAAGCTCCAGGTCGTCGTCGAGCCATGTCGTCGCATTGCTCACGAGCACCAGAGGGATGCGGGACCGGACCCGGCGAAGCAGGCCCACGACGGCGCCGTCCGCCCAGGACTCGGCCTCGGTGAACGCCTCGGCCAGCATCTGCGCCTCGGCTCGCGGAACGTCGGGCACGAGGCCCCGGACGATCGAGTCGGCCCACTGCTGCCTGGTGATCCGCCCCCAGCAACAGGTGCAGGTCGTTCTCCGGCGCGAACCCGATGGCCGCCGTGGTGCCCGCCGGCAGACCGGCCCGCTCCTCCAGCCGTGTCACCGCGTCGGTGTCGTAGAAACGGATCACCCCGTCGATGTCGCACAGGACGGCGTCGAAGGGCAGGTCGTGGGCGTCTGCGGCGGACTTCACCCGCCATGGATATCACCGTTGCGCCGGAGCCCGTGCTCGCCGGCCTCGGGCCCGGACGCCCGCGGCGTCGCGTCGGACCCCCGTCGTACGATCGGCGCTCCCGCGACCGACCACGCGACCGCCGACCAGGAGCCGTGCCTTGACCTTCCCCTCCCCGGACGACGGCGCGGTGCCCGCGGGCGTGACGCCCCTGGCCCCGTCCGACCCCGCGGAGCTGGGCGGGCACCGCCTGCTGGGCCGGATCGGCCAGGGCGGCATGGGTGCCGTGTTCCTCGCCGAGATGCGCAGCGGCCGCCGGCTGGCGATCAAGATGATCCGCTCGGAGTACGCGCACGACAGCGAGTTCCGCGCGCGGTTCCGCCGGGAGATGTCGGCGGCCCTCAAGGTGCGCGGGCGGTTCCTCGCCACCCTCATCGACGCGGACCTCGACGCGCCCGCCCCCTGGATCGCCACCGAGTACGTGCCCGGCCCCACGCTGGCGCTGGCGGTGAGCCGCGGGGGCCCGCTGCCCGAGGCGGACGTGCGCGCCCTGGTCGGGCACCTCGCCGAGGCGCTCGACGCCGTGCACCGGGCCGGGCTGGTCCACCGGGACGTCAAGCCCGCCAACGTCATCCTCGGCGACGACGGCCCCTGCCTCATCGACCTCGGCATCGCGCAGGCCGCCGACGCGACGTCGCTCACCGAGACGGGCGCGCAGCTCGGCACCCCCCAGTTCATGGCGCCCGAGCAGGCGCGCGGCGACGCCGTCTCCCCCGCGACCGACGTGTGGGCGCTCGGCGCCGTCGCCCACTTCGCCGCGACCGGGGCGGCGGCGTTCGGCGTCGGGCGGCCCCACGTCATGTACTACCGCGTGGTGCACGAGGAGCCGCGGCTCGACGGCTGCCCCGACTGGCTGCGGCCGTTCGTCGAGGCCTGCCTCGCCAAGGATCCCGCCGCGCGCCCCAGCCTGCGCGCCGTCCTCGACACCCAGCCGGACCTGCCCCGCGCCGCGATCGAACCGGCCGTCGAACCCGCCGCGGACGGCCTCGCCGCCTTCGCCGACGGCGCCACCGCCGATCCGGGCGCGACCGCCGACCCCGACGCCACCAGGATGTCCGGCTCCCCCGGCACGGCCGACCCGGCGGGCAGCACGGGCAGCACGCGCGCGGCCCGGACCGGCGCGCCCGACGCGTCGACGTCCGACGACGCGCCCGCGCTCCCGGACACGGAGCTGCGGGCGCCCGCGGCCGCGGAGGCTGCCGCGGCGCCGCCCCGGCCGCGCCGCCCGTCGCGCACGCTCGCCCTGGTTGCAGCGGGCGCCGTGCTCGCCGCCGGGGCGGGCGCCGCCGTCGCGCTCGCATGGCCCGACGGCGATCCCGGCCCTTCCCGCGGCGCGGCGGGGACGCAGGCCCCCGCGACGCCCGGTGGCGACACGCCCGCCGACACCCCGACCGAGAGCTCCGGGGACGACGCCTCCGAGGGTGACAGCTCCGTGGACGTCGGCGGCGACACCGCGCAGCCGTCCGGCGGGCCGATCGACGAGTGCCTCGTGGGCCGGTGGGAGCAGACGTCCATGACGGACGCGTGGAACCTGCTCGGCCAGCGGGTCGACGTGTCCGGCTGGGACGGCCGGGTCGTCGTCTTCGACGCGTCGGGCCGCGAGACGGTCGAGTACGACGACGCCGACCCCGTCACGGGCACCACCGCCGCCGGCACCCTCGTCGACACGTACCACGGGACGGCGCACTACCGCGTCTCCACGGACGGCGGCACCCTCCGGTTCGAGGACGTCGACAACTCGGGCGTGTCCGTCGACCGGGAGCTCGCGGGCATGACGGAGTCGTACACGCCGCCGTCGGTCGCCGCCTCGGACGTGGCGTACGAGTGCGACGGCGCGACACATGTGCAGCGGTCGGTGGGCGGCACCTACGAGGCGAGGTTCGAGCGCGTCGGCACAGGACGGTGACTCGTTGCGCGTGACCCGGTGTCCACGGAAAGGGCGACGCCGCCCTCCCCGAGCGACCGCTCAGCGCGCGAGCCGCTCCACGACCACGCCGTAGAGCCATGGCAGGCGGGACGCGGCGGGCACGACGGAGCCCCGCAGCGGTGAGCCCGCGGCGGCGACGAGTCCCGCGGTCAGCAGGCGGTAGTCGCGGGTGACGCGCGCCCAGCGGCGCTCGTACGCCGCCGGGTCGTCCAGGTGCTCGACCGCCGCGCGCGCCTGCGCCAGCCCCACCCGCAGCCCCTCCCCCGTGAGCGCGTCGACGTACCCCGAGGCGTCGCCCACCAGGCGGACCCGGCCGGAGGTGCGGGCGGCGGACCGCACGCGCAGCGGTCCGGCCCCGCGCACCGGCCCGGCGTCCGCGCCCTCGAGCCGGGCGGCGAGCCTCGGCAGCGTCGCGAGCTCGGCGTCGAAGTCGACGCCCGCCGGGCCCAGCAGCGCGACCCCGACGAGGTCCGGGGCCACGGGCGTCACGTACGCCTCGACGCGCGGCCCCCAGTGCACCTCGACCAGGTCGGACCACGGCGCCACCCGGAAGTGCCGCCGCAGCCCGAAGCGCCGCCGGTCCGCCGGCGGCCTGCCCCGCCCCCGGGCCGGAACGCCGCGCGACGCGGCGACGTCCAGGCCCGATTCCCGCCGGACGCGGGAGTGCAGCCCGTCGCAGGCGAACAGCCACCGCGCCCGCACGCCGCCCGCGGCGACCAGCCCCCCGGACTGCTCGACGGTCGTGACGCGGCGCGCCAGCACCACCGCCCCCGCGTCGAGGGCGGCCTCGTGCAGCGCCGCGTGCAGCGCCGTCCGGCGCACCCCGCGCCCCGGCCCGGCCGCGAACCGGTGGTCGGCGACCACGCCGCCCTGCCGGTAGGAGATGCCGGCCAGGTCGTGACCGGGTGGGTCGACGCCGAGCCGGCGCACCGCGGCGAGGGTGCCCGGCATCAGCCCCTCGCCGCACGCCTTGTCGACGGGGGCCGGACGAGGCTCGAGGACCACGACGTCCAGCCCCGTGCGGCGGGCCTCGAGGGCCGCCGCCAGCCCGACCGGGCCACCGCCTGCCACCACCACGTCGGCGTCCGGGGTCATAGCGGGGTCACGGCGGGATCACCCGGCATGCCCGGCGACCGCGTCGTCGGCCCGGCGCAACGCGCGCTCCTCGGCGGGGACGCGGAACCCGAGCAGCAGCCAGGCGTTCAGGACGGAGAAGACGACGGCCGTCAGCCAGGCCGTGTGCACCAGCGGGAGGGCGAACCCCTCGACCACCACGGCCACGTAGTTCGGGTGCCGGAACCACCGGTACGGGCCGCCGGTGACCAGCGGCAGCCCCGGGACCACGATGACGCGGGTGTTCCAGCGCTCCCCGAGCGTTGCGATGCACCACCAGCGCAGCCCCTGGCTCGCGAGCACGAGCGCCAGCATCGGCCAGCCCAGCCACGGCAGGAACGGCCGGTCGGCCAGCACCACCTCGGCGACGCACGCGAGCAGCAGCCCGGTGTGCAGGGCGACCATCGCCGGGAAGTGGCCGCGCCCTGACTCCACCCCGCCGCGGGCGAACGACCAGCGGGCGTGCCGGGCCGAGACCACGAGCTCGGCGACCCGCTCGGCCCCCGTCGCGAGGACCAGCGCGACGTACAGCGCCACGGACGCGCTCACGCGACCTCCCGCCCGCGCAGGAGGACCAGCTCCGCGGACACCCCGGGGCCGAACGCCATGAGCACCGCCCAGCCCCCGGGCGGCGGCGCGCCGTCGTCGAGCGTTCCGGCCAGCACGTGCAGCACGGACGACGACGAGAGGTTGCCCTGCGCCGCGAGGGTCGCGCGGGTGCGGGCCAGCGCCGCCTCGTCGAGCCCCAGCGCGTCGCGGACGGCGTCGACGATCTTGGGGCCGCCCGCGTGCACCACCCAGGTCCCGACGTCGGCCACCTGCAGGTCGTGCGCGGCGAGGAGGTCCTTGACGTCGCCGGCGAGGTGCGCACGCAACAGCTGGGGCAGCTCCGCCGACAGCACGATGCCGAAGCCGCTGTCCCGCACGTCCCAGCCGAGCTGGTCCTCGGTGCCGGCGTACAGCCGGCTGCGGGTCGCCACGACCTCGGGCACCGGCCGGCCGGCCGGGACCGCGACGTCCTCGCCCCCGACGACCACCGCGCTCGCGCCGTCGCCGAACAGGCCCGAGGACACGAGGTTGGCGGTCGACGCGTCGTCCCGCTGGAACGTCAGCGAGCACAGCTCCACCGAGACCAGCAGCGCCGTGGCCTCCGGGCGCCCGCGCAGGTACTCGTCCAGCAGGCCGAGGCCCGCCGCGCCGCCCGAGCACCCCAGCCCGAACGACGGCACCCGCCGCACGTCCGCCCGCAGCCCGAGCCGACCCACGAGGGAGGCGTCGATCGACGGCGCACCGATCCCGGTCACCGACGTGAAGAACAGGAGGTCCACGTCCCGCGGGTCGACGTGCGCGGCCGCGAGCGCCGTGCGCGCGGCCCGCTCCGCCAGGTCGGTGCCCTCGCGCACGAAGTGCGCGTTGGCCTGCGCGAAGGACGTCGGCCCGGCGTACGCGGGCAGCGGGAGCGCGAGGTGCCGGGTGCGCACGCCCGACGACGCGTGGAGCCGACGCGCGACGGCGCGGCGCGTCTCGTCCGCCGCGAGCAGGGGCAGCACGACGTCGTCGATCCGCTCCTGCGGGTGCGCCGGGCCGGGCAGGACGGGTGCGACGGCCAGGACTCGCGACATGGGGGCATCGTGGCACCGGCCGGCCTCGCCCGCTCGGGCGCGTGCCCGCCACCTGCCGGGACGGCGGGGCCGCGCTACGTTCCGCACATGACGGTCGGGGGTGCGGCGCGGTGGCGCGGGCTCGTCGTCGCCGCGCACGCGCCCCCCGCGGCCGTGGTGACGCTGCTCGGCCTCGGGCTGGCGCTCGGCGCCGGGGCTGCGCTGCCGCGCGCACTGCTGGTCACCGCGGCGGTCGCCGCGGGGCAGCTCTCCGTCGGGTGGAGCAACGACTGGCTGGACGCCGCGCGGGACGCCCGCGTCGGGCGCCGCGACAAGCCCACGGTGACCGGCGCCGTCTCCCCCGCGACGCTGCGTGCCGCGGCCGTCGGCGCGCTGGCGGCGTGCACGCTGCTCTCCCTGGCGACGGGGCTGCGGCCCGGGCTGCTGCACCTGGCCGCCGTCGCGAGCGCGTGGGCGTACAACGCCGGGCTCAAGTCGACCGTGGTGTCGTGGCTGCCCTACGCGGTCTCGTTCGGCCTGCTGCCCGCCTTCGTCGTGCTCGCGGCCGGACGGCCCGCCGTCCCCGCCTGGCTGGTCGGCGCGGGGGCCCTGCTCGGGGTGGGCGCCCACGTGGCCAACGTGCTGCCCGACCTGGAGGACGACCACGCGACCGGTGTCCGCGGGCTGCCCCACCGCCTGGGCCGGCGCGCCTCCAGCGTGCTGGCGCCGGTGGCGCTCGCCGCGGGCAGCGTCGTCGCGCTCGTCGGGCCCGGCGCGCCCGGCCCGACGGCGGTGGCCCTCACCGGCGCGGCCGCGGTCGTCGCCGTCGCGGCCGGCGTGGTCGGCGTGGTGCGACCGCGCAGCCGGGCGCCGTTCCTCCTGAGCATGGCCGTCGCGGTGGTGTGCCTGGGGCAGCTCGTGCTCGCGGTGTCGCTCTGACGACGGCCTGTGGACGCAGCGCCCGGAGACCGGGGCGCCGCCCCTAGCATGCTCCGATGCCCTCGACCCTGGACCGCGCCCGGCGCGAGCTCGCCCCGGTCCGCCGCGCCGCCGGCGTGGGCGCCGTCCCGGCCGTGGCCTGGGCCGTGTGGGCGAGCGGCCCGGGCTGGGCCACGCCCGCGTTCCTCGTCCTGGCCTGTGCCGGCGTCGCCCTGGCGGTGGTCGACCTGCGCACCCACCGGCTGCCCGACGCCTTCACCCTGCCCGCGACCGCCCTCGTCATGGTGCTGCTCGGGGTCGCCGCCCTCGCCACCGGCGACGGACGGGCCCTGTTCCGTGCCCTCGCGGGCGGGCTCGTGCTCGGCGCGGCGTACCTGCTGCTGCACCTGGTCCACCGGGCCGGGATGGGGCTCGGGGACGTCAAGCTCGCCGTGCTGCTCGGCGTCGCGACCGGCTGGGCCGGCTGGTCCACCTGGGCCGCAGCCGCCCTGCTCCCGTTCCTGCTCGGCGGGCTCGCCGCGCTGGCGCTGCTCGTCACCCGCCGCGCGTCGCGGACGACGCCGATCGCGTTCGGCCCCTTCATGCTGGCCGGCGCGGCGATCGCGCTCACGGCCGCGCGCCTCGCCTGAGCGCGGCCCGGGGCGGGCGGGCCGACCGGGCAGCGGGCGAGGCCGACGACGAAGCGACGAGGGTGCGCCTCGGCGGCGTCGTGACCGTCAGGCGGCGCGGTCTGCGAGGGTCCCCGCGAAGTCGGCGAGCGCCTGCTTGACGGGCCCGTCGGGCAGCGGAGCCAGCTCGGCCGCGGCGTCGTGCGCCCCGCGGACGGCGAGGGCGCGGGTCTCGGCGAGCACGTCGTGGGCGCGCAGGTCGGCGACGACGGCGGCCAGCGCCGCGTCGTCCGACAGGTCCCCGTCCAGCCGCGCGAGAAGGGCGGTGTCAGCCTCGGTGCCCCGGCCGTCCGCGACCCGCTGGCGCAGCAGCAGGACCGGCATGGTGGGCACGTGCTCGCGCAGGTCGGTGCCGGGCGTCTTGCCGGACTCGTCGCCGCTGGAGGCGATGTCGAGCACGTCGTCGGCGAGCTGGAACGCGACGCCGACCTTCTCCCCGTACGCCGCGACGGCGTCCAGCACCTCGGGCGGGCAGCCGCCGAACATGGCGCCCAGCCGGGCCGACGTCGCGAGCAGCGAGGCCGTCTTGTCGCTGAGCACCTGCAGGTAGTGCTCGACCGGGTCCTCGCCGTCGCGCGGGCCCATGGTCTCGTGGAGCTGGCCGAGGCACATGCGCTCGAACGTCGCCGACTGCAGCAGCACGGCCTCGGGGCCCAGGCCGGCGACGAGCGCCGACGCCCGGGCGAAGAGCAGGTCCCCCACGAGGATCGCCACCGAGTTGCCCCACACCGTGTGCACGGCGGGCGCCCCGCGGCGCAAGGGCGCGGAGTCCATGACGTCGTCGTGGTACAGCGACGCCACCTGGGTGAGCTCCACGACCACGGCCGCGTCCACGAGCTCCGGTCGCGTGCCGTCACCCAGCTCGCCGGTGAGCAGCGTCAGCAGCGGGCGGAACCTCTTGCCGCCCGCCGCGACGAGGTGTCGGGACGCGTCGTCGGCCAGGGCGTCGGACGAGGCCACGGCCGCGTCCAGCGCCGCGTCGACCAGCGTCATCCGCGCGGCGAGCCGGTCGGCGAGCGCGGGGTCGGACAGCGGGATCGCCGGCGGCGGCGAGGGCGGCGTGTGCCCCGGCCGGGAGGCCGGTGCGGAAGGTGCGCGAGTCACTGTCCGAACCTATCCGTCCCCGGCCTGGAACACCGCACCGAAACCGCCCGTCGGACGCGTCGCGTCGCTCACCTCCCGGCGGCGGGTCGGTCCGAGGTCTGCTGTTCCAGGAGCCACTGGTCGTACTGCTCCCACGCGGCCTCGCGCTGCTGCCCCTCGAACCACAGCGCGAAGAAGAACAGCCCGGCGGCGACGAACATCGCCGCCACGATCCAGAGGGACGGTACGAGCAGGTCGCGCATCCGGTGGATCTTCTCGTCCGGGATGAAGAGCCGGCGCCCGCCCAGGGACCAGAACGTGAAGAAGAGCGCGATGGCGACCAGGACGATCGCCGTGATCGTGGCGAAGGCGCCCGGGCCGTCCAGCGGCGGCGTCATCCGCGCACCACCGGGTGCAGCGAGAGCACGACGATGTCCATCCCCCTCGTTCACGGCCGTCCCCGTGTCCGGCACCCGGAGGAACGATAGGGCCAGGGCGCGGCGGCGCCGAGGGAAGTCCTCCCCTCGCTCCGCCGGCCCGTCCCGTCACGGCCGGAACTGGGCCGCCTGGCCGACGAGGTCCAGCGCCCCGGCCGGCAGGATGCCGAGCAGCAGCACGCCGACCGCGCAGACCGCGATCGCGAACGCCGCCGGCCCGCGCGAGCCGACCACCGTCACGACCGTGCGCGAGACCAGCGTCCGGGTGGCCGCGCCGGTGAGCGTGGCCGTCCCGCCGCCGGTGGTCCCGGTCGCCGGTCCGCCCTCGGCGTCCGAGGTCGAACCTGCCGTCGACCCTGCCGCCACGTCGGCGTCGCGCCCGGGCGCCGGGGTCAGCACCATGAGCACGATGACCCGCACGTAGAAGAACACGGCCACCGCCGAGGCGAGGACGCCGAGCAGCGCGAGCGGCCAGGCCCCCGCCTCCACCGCGGCGGAGAACACGCCGAACTTGGCCACGAACCCGGCGGTGAGCGGGATCCCCGCCATCGACAGCAGGAACAGCGAGAACGCCGCGGTCAGCCAGGGCGCCTTGTGGCCGAGCCCGGCCCACTGCGCCAGCCGCGTGGCCTCGCCGAGCACGACGCCGTCGTCCGGCACGGGCCCGTCGCCCGGTGTCTCGTCGCCGGTCACCGTCCGCTCGCGCACCAGCGTGACGACGGCGAACGCGCCGATCGTGGCCAGGCCGTACGCGAGCAGGTAGAACAGGACGGCCCGGGAGCCGGCCTCGTCCATCCCGACCAGCCCGACCACGAGGAACCCGGCGTGTGCGATCGACGAGTACGCGAGCATCCGCTTGACGTCCGTCTGCACGGCTCCGGCGACGGTGCCGACCAGCATCGTGAGGATCGCGACCGCCCACAGGGCGACGTCGAGGTCGTGCCGGAACTCGGGCGTGAGGCCGTTCGCGACCGTGAACAGCACCCGCACGAGCGCGCCGATCGCCGCCGCCTTGGTGCACGCCGCCATGAAGCCGGTGATGGGCGTCGGGGCGCCCTGGTACACGTCGGGCGTCCACGCGTGGAAAGGCGCCGCGCCGATCTTGAAGAGCAGGCCGCTGAGGACCAGCAGCAGGCCCACCACCACGAGCGCCGGCATCGTGCCGAGCGGCGACGTCGCCGGGTCGGCGAGCACCGCCACGACCTCCTCCAGGCGCACCGTGCCGGCGAAGCCGTAGACGAGCGCCACGCCGAAGATGAACAGCGCGGAGGCGAACGCGCCGAGCACGAAGTACTTGAACGCCGCCTCCTGGCTGAGCAGGCGACGGCGCCGCGCCGTCGCGCACAGCACGTACAGCGGCAGCGAGAGCACCTCGAGCGCCACGAACATCACGATGAGGTCGTCCGTGGCGGGGAACAGCAGCATGCCGCCCGTCGCGAAGAGGATCAGCGGGAAGATCTCGGTCTGCTGCAGGCCCGCCCGACGGGTCTCGTCCTCGTACGCGGTGCCGGGCACGGCCGCGGCCGACGGGGCGAACGCGTCCTGGCCGGTGGTGGTGCGCTCCGCGACGACCAGCACGCCCAGCACGGCGCAGATCCCGACGACGGCCTGGACGCCGAGGCCGAACGGCGTGAGCAGGTACGACCCACCGACCACCGACACCGCGCCGTCCTGCACCCGGTCCCACAGCAGGCCCACCGCCACCAGCGACCCGACCAGGGCCAGCAGGGTCAGCGTGAGCTGCGTGGCCCGGCGCGCGCGGGCGGGCACGAACGCCTCCAGCAGGACGCCGAGGACGCCGGCCGCCAGCACGATCAGCACCGGGGAGACGGCCGCCCAGTCGATGGGCGGTGCGACGAAGTCGTTCACAGCTGGCTCCCCTCGGTGACGGCCGACGCGCCGGCGGCGTCCTCGGCCGACGACTGGACCACGGGCGGCGGGTCGGTCTCCCCGACCTGCTGGACGGCGACCCCGCCCGGTGCGCGGACGTAGTCGAGCACCGGACCGGGCACGAGCCCGAGCACCAGGAGCGCGCCGACGAGCACGCCGGCCACCGTCTTCTCCCGGCCGTCGAGGTCGCGTGCGGTCTGGAGCTCCGGCGTCGTCGCGCCGGTGAACATGCGCTGGTACGTGAGCAGCACGTACACGGCGGCGAGGACGACGGCGGGCACGGCCACGAGCACCGCGGCGGGCCAGCGCGAGTACGACCCGAGGAACACCATGATCTCGGAGACGAAGGTCGCGAGGCCGGGCAGCGACGCGGCGGACAGGCCCGCCACGAGGAACGTGCCGCCCAGGATCGGCGCCACCTTGCGCAGGCCGCCGTAGTCGCCGATGAGCTGGCTCTGGCGCGGGTGCCGGGCGATCGCGAACCCGGCGATGAGGAACAGCGCGCCGGTGGAGATGCCGTGGTTGAGCATCATGAGGCCGGAGCCCGCGGTGCCCAGCGACGTGAACGTGAAGATGCCCAGGATGATGAAGCCGAAGTGGGACACCGACGTGTAGCCGATGAGGCGCAGCACGTCGCTCTGCCCGATGGCGAGGATCGCGCCGTACAGGATCGAGACCACCGCGAGCACGACGACGAACGGCGCCGCCCACCGGCTGGCCGCGGGGAACAGCGGCAGGCACAGGGTCAGCATCCCGAAGGTGCCCACCTTGTCGAGCACGCAGATGAGCAGCGTGGACGTGCCGGGCGTGGCGTTCTGGGTGACGTCGGGCAGCCACGAGTGCACCGGGAACATGGGCGCCTTGATCGCGAACGCGAGGAAGAAGGCGCAGAACATCAGCTTCTCGGCCGTCGGGTCGAGCGTCAGTCCGGTGAGGTTGTCGGTGAGGAAGGTCGCGGGGCCGCGGTCGGCCGCGGGCACCTGCAGGTAGAGCGCGATGACGCCCACCAGCATGACGAGGCCGCCCGCCAGGGAGAACAGCAGGAACTTCACCGCGGCGTACCGGCGCTGCGGCCCCTGCCCGAACCCGCCGATGAGGAAGTACGCCGGGATCAGCATGGCCTCGAAGACCACGTAGAAGAGGAACACGTCGCGCGCCGCGAAGACCGTCACCATGAACGCCTCGAGGACCAGCACGGTGGCGAGGTAGCGGCGCAGCCGCGCGTGGTCGCCGCCCTGCTCCTTCCACGCGGCGAGGATCACCAGCGGCACGAGGCCCACCGACAGCGCCACGAGCAGCAGGCCCACGCCGTCGACCCCGACCGCGTAGCTGGCCCCGAGCGCCGGGATCCAGGAGTGCGTCTCGGTGAGCTGGTGGGTGCCGGCGTCGCCGGTGTCGAAGGCGGCGAACGCCCCGACCAGCAGCGCCACCTCGACGAGCGCGCCGACCAGCGCGACCGTGCGCGCCGTGCCCGCGCCGAACCTCCCCGCCCCGGTGACCGCGCCCGCGGCCGGGCGTCCGCGCCCCACGCCGGTGAGGGCCGTGGCTGCCGCCGCGACCAGGGGCCACACGATGAGGACCGTGAGCCAGGGGAACCCTGTGGACATCGTCATCCCTTCGTTCACCGTCCGATCAGCTCGCCAGCGCCCACACGACGATCCCCACAACCCCGAGGCCGCCGAGCATCGTCGCCGCGTACGAGCGCACGTAGCCGTTCTGCAGCCGGCGCAGCCGTGCGCCGAACCGCCCGATCCCGCCGGCCAGCCCCAGCCAGCCGCCGTCCACCGCCGCGCGGTCCAGGTACACGAGCGAGCGCGTCAGGTACTGCCCCGGGCGCATGACGACCGACTCGTTGACGTCGTCCTGGTGCAGGTCGACCCGGGCGGCGCGCACCAGCGCGGGCGCCGGCGGCGGCTCCACCGGGACCGCGGCCATCGCGTACTGCCGGAAGGCGAGCAGCGCGCCGACTACCACCAGCAGCAGGGTGAGCGTCATGAGCAGCCATACCGGGAGCACCGGCTCGTGGTGCGCCGCCTCCCCGGTGACGGGCTCCAGCCAGGTGACGAACCGGTCGCCCGCCGCCAGGATGCCGCCGAGGGCCACCGACCCCACGGCCAGCACGATCATCGGCCACGTCATCAGCCGCGGGGACTCGTGCGGGTGCCGCACCGGGGCGCCGTCGTCGCCCGGCCCGCCGTCGCTCCAGCGCCGACGGCCCAGGAACGTCATGAAGAACAGTCGCGACATGTAGTACGCGGTGATCCCCGCGCCGAGCAGCGCCGCGGTCCCGAAGACCCACGGCCGCCAGCCCTCGCCGACGAACGCCGCCTCGATGATCTTGTCCTTGGAGAAGAAGCCGGAGAACGGCGGAACGCCCAGGATGGCGAGCCAGCCCAGGCCCATCGTGATCGCCGTGACCGGCAGCAGCCGGGCCAGCCCGCCGAAACGACGCATGTTCACGTCGTCGTCCATCGCGTGCATCACGGACCCGGCCCCGAGGAACAGGCCGGCCTTGAAGAAGCCGTGGGTCAGCAGGTGGAAGATCGCGAACGCGTAGCCCACCGGTCCCAGCCCCGCGGCGAGCATCATGTACCCGATCTGCGACATCGTCGACGCCGCGAGGGCCTTCTTGATGTCGTCCTTCGCGCAGCCGACGATCGCCCCGAACAGCAGCGTGAGGGCGCCGACGACGGCGATGACGAGCTGCGCGTCGGGCGCCACCTCGAGGATCGGGCCGGAGCGCACCAGCAGGTAGACGCCCGCGGTCACCATCGTGGCCGCGTGGATGAGCGCCGACACGGGCGTCGGGCCGGCCATCGCGTCCCCGAGCCAGGCCTGCAGCGGCAGCTGCGCGGACTTGCCGCACGCCGCCAGCAGGAGCATGAGACCGACGGCCGTCATCATCCCCTGGCCGGCGGCCGTCGCCCCCTCGCCGGCCGCGGGGAGCACGGTGGCGAAGTCGACGGCGCCGAACGTGGCGAGCATGAGCATCATCGCGACGATGAGCCCCATGTCGCCCACGCGGTTCATGACGAACGCCTTCTTCCCCGCGACCGCGTTCTCCCGCTTGCCGTCCCAGAAACCGATGAGCAGGAACGACGCCAGGCCCACGCCCTCCCAGCCCACGAAGAGCAGCAGGTAGGAGTCCGCGAGCACGAGCAGCAGCATCGCCGCGACGAACAGGTTGAGGTACCCGAAGAAGCGGCGCCGGTCGACGTCGTGGTCCATGTAGGCCACCGAGTAGACGTGGATGAGCGTGCCGACGAACGTCACGAGCATCACGAACGTCATCGACAGCGGGTCCACCTGGAACCCGACGTCCACGTGCAGCGGCCCGGTCTCGATCCAGGTGCCCACGGTGTGGGTGCCCACGCGCTGGTCGGCGGGCGTGCCCAGCATGTCGAGCAGCATCACCAGCCCCACGACGAACGTCGCGGCGCTGGCGAGCACGCCCAGCCAGTGGCCCCACCGGTCGCTGCGGCGCCCGGCGAGCAGCAGCACGAGGGCGCCGGCCATCGGGGTCGCGACCAGCCAGGGGGCGAGGGAGAGAGTCTGCATCGTCGGAGGCCTCTCAGCTCTGCAGCAGGTTGACGTCGTCGACCGAGGCCGACCGGCGGGAGCGGAAGATCGTGATGATGATCGCGAGCCCCACCACGACCTCGGCGGCGGCGACCACCATCACGAAGAAGGCGAGCACCTGGCCCGTCACGTCGCCGTGGATGCGCGCGAACGTCACGAACGCGAGGTTGGTGGCGTTGAGCATCAGCTCCACGCCCATGAACACCACGATGGCGTTGCGCCGCAGCAGCACCGTCGTCGCGCCGATCGCGAACAGGATCGCGGCCAGCCCCAGGTAGTTGGTGATCTCCATCAGCGCAACTCCCCGTCCTCGTCGTCCGCCTCGGCCGAACCGTCCCGGTCGGCCGTGCCCGTCGCGACCGGGTCACCGGCCTGCTCGACCGCGGTGCCAGGCTCCGGCCCGACGCCGATGAGGCGCAGGTCGTCGCGCGGCACGAGCGTGTCCTCCTCGGACAGCACCGCCGTCGCCGACCGCTCCTGGCCGCGGATGCGCAGCACCCGGGGCACCGAGTGCGGCAGCGGCGCGCCGTCGGGCCCGAGGGCCGGCGTGTCCATCGCGTTGTTCTGCGCGTAGACGCCCGGCGCGGGGAGCGGCGTGAGCGTGCGCCCCTGCTCGATGCCGGCGACCCGCGCCGCGGCGAGCACCCGCTGGGTGGGCCGCACGCTGAGCCGGCGCCGGTGCGTGAGCACCAGGCCCGCGAGGGCCGCGGTGACCAGCAGGACGCCGACCACCTCCATGGCCAGCACGTAGTCGCCGAGCAGCACCCGGGCGAGCGCCACGGGGTTGGTGACCGCGTTGGCCTCGGCCAGCCCGACCGCGGGCGGGAAGCTCGCCTGCGCGATCACGCCGAGGAGCACCACGGCGAGCCCGAGCCCGAACAGCACCCCGACCCACCGCTGTCCCTTGATCGTCTCGGTCAGGGAGTCGGCGGCGTCGACGCCCACCAGCATCAGCACGAAGAGGAAGAGCATCATGACGGCGCCGGTGTACACGACCACCTGCACGACGCCGAGGAACGGCGCCTCCTGCGCGACGTAGAGGATCGCCAGGCCGACCATCACGAACATCACGCAGACCGCGGCGTGCACCGCCTTGCGGGCGAAGAGCAGCCCGAGCGCGGCGAGCACCATGAGCGGCGCGAGCACCCAGAAGAGCGCGGCCTCCGCGCCCGACGCGGTCACGAGCGGTCCTCGGCGGCGTCGGAGGTCGGCAGCGTCGCGACGTGCCCGCCCTCCGCGGCCTGCCGGGTCGCGACGGCCGCCTTGGTGGCGCTGCCGCGCAGCCGGTGCCGGCGGGGCGTCGGAGGCGGGGCGTCGCCGTGGACGACACGCGCGGCGGCGTCCAGGGTCGGGTCGTCGGGCCGGTGCTCGCGCACCCAGTCCACCTGCTCGGCCGTGGGCGCGGTGACCTCGCCCCGGTAGTACTCCGTGTCCGTGGTGCCCTCGACCATCGGGTGCGGTGCGGCGAGCATGCCCTCGGCGAGCGGGGCGAGGAGGTCCTGCTTCTCGTAGATCATCCCCGCGCGGTCGGGCCCGGCCAGCTCGTAGTCGTTGGTCATCGTCAGCGCCCGGGTGGGGCACGCCTCGATGCACAGCCCGCAGAAGATGCAGCGCAGGTAGTTGATCTGGTAGACGCGGCCGTACCGCTCGCCGGGCGACATGTGCTCGCCGTCGGGCAGGTCGGCGTTGTCCGCGCCCTCCACGTAGATCGCGTCCGCCGGGCAGGCCCACGCGCACAGCTCGCAGCCGATGCACTTCTCCAGCCCGTCGGCGTACCGGTTGAGCTGGTGGCGGCCGTGGTAGCGGCGCTGCGGCGGCGTCTTCGTGCGCGGGTACTGCTCCGTCACGGTGGGCCGGAACATGGAGGAGAACGTCACGCCGAACCCGGCCACCGGGGCGAACAGGTCGCCCAGCGGCCCCTTGCTCGGGCGCAGCGGCTCGTACGGCTTGTCGGTCATCGCGTCTCCTCGGATCGGTCGACGGCGGAGGCGGCGGCCGGGACGTCGGCGGCCTGCGGGACGTGCCGGCGGGCGCGGGGCGACGGCGGCAGGGACTGGCCCGGCATCGGCGGCACGGGGAAGCCGTCGGCGAAGGCGTCGAACTCCCCGGCGGGCCGGCGGGCGCCGCCCGGTGGCCCGCCGGGAGCGGCGGCGCCGGACGGCTTGCGCTCGGGCCACAACCACAGCAGCCCGACGACGACCACGGCCGCGACGGCCACGCCGGTGATGAGCTGCGTGCGCGTGATGCCAGCGAGACCCAGGTACTGGAAGACGGAGAGCACCACGACCCAGCACAGCGCGACCGGGATGAGCACCTTCCAGCCGAACGACATGAACTGGTCGTAGCGCAGCCGCAGCAGGGTGCCGCGGACCCACACGAACACGAACATGACGAGCCAGAGCTTGACCAGGAACCACAGCACCGGCCACCAGCCGGTGTTGAACATCCCGTCGTTGATCGCCGACAGCGGCCACGGCGCGCGCCACCCGCCGAGGAACAGGGTGGTCGCGACGGCGGAGACGTTGAGCATGTTGATGTACTCCGCCAGGAAGAACCAGGCGAACTTCATCGAGCTGTACTCGGTCATGTAGCCGGAGACGAGCTCCCCCTCGGCCTCGGGCAGGTCGAACGGGAGGCGGTTGGTCTCGCCGATCATCGAGATGACGTAGACGACGAACGCGGGCAGCAGCGGCAGGAACCACCAGACGCCCGCCTGCGACGCGACGATCTGCGACGTCGACATCGAGCCGGCCATGATGAACACGCTGACCAGGGAGAGCCCCATCGCCAGCTCGTAGGAGATGACCTGGGCGGTGGAGCGCACGGCGCCCAGCAGCGGGTACGTGGAGCCGGAGGACCAGCCGCCCAGCACGATGCCGTAGACGCCCATCGACGCGCAGGCCAGGACGTAGAGGATCGCGACCGGGAAGTCGGTGAGCTGCGCGGGCGTCGAGTAGTCGGTGAACGGGATCGTCACCTCGGGGCCGAACGGGATGACCGCGAAGACCAGCAGCGCGCAGAACACGGAGATCATCGGCGCCAGCAGGTACACGACCCGGTCGGCGCGGGTGACGTTCACGTCCTCCTTGAGCAGCAGCTTCATCGCGTCCGCGAGCGACTGGAGCAGGCCGAACGGGCCGTGCCAGTTGGGTCCGGGGCGCACCTGCATGCGCGCCACGACCTTCCGCTCGAACCAGATCGCGAAGAGCACGCTCGTCAGCAGGAAGACGACGATGAGCACGGCCTTGATGAGCGAGACCCACAGCCAGTCGTTGCTGAAGTCGGCGGCGACTCCGGGGATCATGCGGCCCCTCCCTGTTCGTCGGTCGAGCCGGCCGGGGCGCCCGCGCCGACCGGCTCGGCGGGCGGCCCGATGCGCACGAGGTCGCCGGGGGCCGCGCCGAGCGTGTCGTGCACGCGGCAGCCGCGCGACGCGAGCGGCAGCCAGACCACGTGGTCGACCATCTCGGTGATCGCGACGGGGACCGTGAGCGAGCCGCGGTCGGTCGCGACGGTCACCCGGTCGCCGTCGTACACGTCGACGGCGGCCGCGGTGGCGGCGGACATCCGCGCCACGGGCCGCTTGGCCGTGCCGGCGAGGAACTGCTCCCCGTCCTGCAGGGCGCCGTCGTCGAGCAGCAGGTGCCAGCTCGCCAGGACGGCGGCGCCGGCGGGGACCTCGGGCGGCTCCACGGGCTCCGGCGCGGGGGCCGGGACCCGGGCGCCGCCCCAGGCGGGCAGCGCCGCGATCGCCCGGTGGGCGTCGTAGGGCGTCGCCGCGCCGAGCGCGACCCCGGCCTGCGCGGCGAGCGCGTCGAGCACCCGGTGGTCGGGCAGCGCGGCGGACTCCAGCGCCTGGCCGAAGGCGCGGACGCGCCCCTCCCAGCTCCAGTACGACCCGGCCCGCTCGGCCGGTGGGGCGACGGGGAGGACGACGTCCGCGAGCTCGGTCACCTCCGAGCGCCGCACCTCCAGCGAGACCACGAAGCCCGCGGAACCGAGGGCGGTCCGCGCGTGCGCGGGGTCGGGCAGGTCGGCGAGCTCGACGCCCCCGACGAGCGCGCCGCCGAGCTGCCCGACGGACAGCGCGTCGAGGATCTCCGAGACGTCGCGACCGGGCGCGGCCGGCAGGGCATCGGCGTCGACGCCCCAGGCCGCGGCCACCTCGGCGCGGGCCGCGGGGTCGGTGACCGGGCGCCCGCCGGGCAGCAGCCCCGGCAGCAGCCCGGCCTCCAGACCGCCGCGCTCCCCCGCGCGGCGAGGGATCCAGGCGAGCCGTGCGCCGGTGGTCTCGGCGAGCCGCAGGGCCGCGCCGTACGCCCCGGGCGACGACGCGAGCCGCTCGCCGACGAGGATCAGCGCGCCGGGGGCGGCGAGACCCTCGGCGACGGCGCCCAGCGTCGCGGCGTCGGAGTCGGCGGGCACGAGTCCGCCGCCGGCGCGGGTGGCGAGGATGCCGAGCCATTCCGCCTCGGTGCCCGGGGCGGCGGGCAGCAGCGTGCCGTCCAGGCGGGCGAGCCCGCGGCTGGCGAACGGCGCCACGGACCAGACCTTGGTCCCGTGGGCGCGCACGGCCTTGCGCAGCCGCAGGAAGGTGATGCCGGCCTCCTCCTCGGCCTCGAGCCCCGCCAGCAGCACCGCCGGGGCGGCCTCCACGTCGCCGAAGGTCACCCCCAGACCGGTGCCGGCCACCGCGTGCCCGAGGAACGCCGTCTCCTCCGCGGAGCCCACACGGGCGCGCTGGTCGACGTCGTCCGTGCCGAGCACCGTGCGGGCGTAGCGCGACCAGGCGAAGGCGTCCTCGACGGTGAGGCGGCCGCCCGGCAGCACCCCCACGCCGCCGGCGGCCCGCGCCGCGGCGAGGCCCTCGGCCGCCAGCTCGAACGCCTCGACCCACGACGCCGGCCGCAGCTCCCCGCGGGAGACGACCGCGCCGTCGGCGTCGAGCTCCCGGTCCCGCACCAGGGGGACCGTGAGGCGGTCGGGCGCGGCCTGCCAGGTGAAGGCGAACCGGTCCTTGTCGGTGATCCACTCCTCGTTGACCGCCGGGTCCTCCCCCGACAGCCGGCGCAGCACGACGCCCCGCCGGTGGTCGACGCGGATCGCGGCGCCGCAGGAGTCGTGCTCGGAGATCCCCGGCGTCGAGACGAGGTCGAACGGCCGGGAGCGGAACCGGTAGGCGGCGCCGGTCAGCGCGCCCACCGGGCAGATCTGCACGGTGTTGCCGGAGAAGTACGACGCGAACGGCTGGCCGCCGGCCGTGGCCGCCGCCGAGCCGAACGTGGCCTCGGCGGGCTCCCCCTGCGGCGGCGCGAAGTCCAGCACCGTCTCGTCGAAGCGGCCGATCTGCTGGTGCGCGCCGCGCTCCTGCAGGGCGATGAAGGCGTCGCCCGCGATCTCGTCGCTGAACCGGGTGCAGCGCTGGCACAGCACGCAGCGCTCGCGGTCGAGCAGGATCTCGGTGGAGACGGCGATCGGCTTGGGGAACGTGCGCTTGACGTCCTCGAACCGGGACTCGGCGCGGCCGTTGCTCATCGCCTGGTTCTGCAGCGGGCACTCGCCGCCCTTGTCGCACACCGGGCAGTCCAGCGGGTGGTTCATGAGCAGCAGCTCCATGACCCCGTGCTGCGCCTTGTCGGCGACGGCGGACGTGCGCTGCGTCTTGACGACCATGCCCGGCGTCACCGTCATCGTGCAGGAGGCCTGCGGCTTCGGCATGGGTCGCACGTTGCCCTCACGGTCGGGCATCGCGACCTCGACCAGGCACTGGCGGCACGCGCCCGCCGGCTCCAGCAGGGGGTGGTCGCAGAACCGGGGAATCTGGATGCCCACCTGCTCGGCCGCGCGGATGATCAGCGTGCCCTTCGGCACGGTGACCTCGACCTCGTCGATGGTGAGAGTCACCGTCTCGACCGGAGGTGCGGCCGGCTTGCCGGTGTTGTCGACGGTCGCCGTCATCAGTGACCTCCCGCCCCGGCGAGCGCCGGCGTCTGCTTGGGGGTGTACGGGAACAGTGCGCTGGCGCTCGGGTCGAAGGGGCAGCCGTGGCCGTCGATGTGCGCCTGGTACTCGTCGCGGAACAGCTGGATGCTCGACGTCACCGGGGACGTCGCGCCGTCGCCGAGGGCGCAGAACGCGCGCCCGAGGATGTTGTCGCACAGGTCGAGCAGCAGGTCGACGTCGCGCTCCTCGCCCTGGCCCGCCTCGATGCGGTGCAGCACCTGCTTGAGCCAGTAGGTGCCCTCGCGGCACGGGGTGCACTTGCCGCACGACTCGTGCGCGTAGAAGTCCGTCCACCGGCTGACCGCCCGCACGACGCACGTCGTCTCGTCGAAGAGCTGCAGTGCGCGGGTGCCGAGCATCGACCCGGCCGCGCCCACCGACTCGTAGTCGAGCGGGGTGTCGAGGTGGTCGGCGGTGAACAGCGGCGTCGACGAGCCTCCGGGCGTCCAGAACTTCAGCTGGTGCCCGGCGCGGATGCCGCCGGCCTGGTCGAGCAGCTCCCGCAGCGTGATGCCCAGCGGCGCCTCGTACTGGCCCGGCCGCGTCACGTGCCCGGACAGCGAGAACAGCCCGTGCCCCTGCGACCGCTCGGTGCCCATGCCGGCGAACCAGTCCGCGCCGCGGGCGACGATGCCCGGCACCGACGCGATCGACTCGACGTTGTTCACCACCGTGGGCCGCGCGTACAGGCCCGCGACGGCGGGGAACGGCGGCTTGAGGCGCGGCTGGCCGCGCTTGCCCTCGAGGGAGTCGAGCAGCGCCGTCTCCTCGCCGCAGATGTACGCGCCGGCCCCGGCGTGCACGGTGACCTCCAGGTCGAAGCCGGAGCCGAGCACGTCCTTGCCGAGGAACCCCGCGTCGTACGCCTCCTGCACCGCGGCCATCAGCCGCCGGTACACGTGCAGCACCTCGCCGCGCACGTAGACGAACGCGTGGTGGCAGCCGATCGCGTAGCTCGTGATCGCGATGCCCTCCACCAGGTGCTGCGGGCTGGCGAGCATCAGCGGGATGTCCTTGCACGTGCCCGGCTCGGACTCGTCCGCGTTGACCACGAGGTAGCGCGGGCCGCCGTCCGGCGGGGGCAGGAAGCCCCACTTCATCCCGGTCGGGAACCCGGCGCCGCCGCGGCCGCGCAGGCCCGAGTCCTTGACCGTCTGCACGAGGTCGCCCGGCTCCATCGTCAGCGCCTTGCGCAGCCCGGCGTACCCGCCGGCCGCCTCGTAGGCGGCGAGCTTCCACGACCGCTCCGCGTCCCACGTGTCCGTGAGCACCGGCATGAGCTCAGTCATCGCTGCCCTCCTTCGGCTCGACGTCCTCGGAGGTCGTCGGCTTGCGCTCCGCGCTCGACTGCTCCCCGCCCGTCTCCGGCGGTACTTCGGCCTGGTCGGGCCTGCCGGCCGACGAGCCGTCCGAGGAGGGGGCGGGGGAATCCTCGTCGCCGGGCTGGTCGGGCCTGGCGGGAGCCGAGGGAGGAACGACCGAGGCGGATGGCGCGCCCGGCGACGAGGAATCCCCCGCCCCCTCCGCCCCAGCACCGTCGACGGCGGCCGCCGCGCGCGCCAGCCGCAGACCGGCGAGCGAAGGCTCCCCCGCCCCGACGCCCTCGTCCGCGCGACCGTCGGTGAACCCCGCCAGCACGCGGCTCATCTGCTTGAAGCCGCACACCGACGACGCGCCGCGCGTCGGCGCGACCTCCTGCCCGGCGCGCAACCGGTCCGTGAGGTCCGTGGCCGACTCCGGCGTCTGGTTGTCGAAGAACTCCCAGTTGACCATCACGACCGGCGCGTAGTCGCAGGCGGCGTTGCACTCGACGCGCTCCAGCGTGATCGCGCCGTCCTCGGTGGTCTCGTCGTGCCCGACGCCGAGGTGCTCGCTCAGCTCGTCGAAGATGGCGTCCCCGCCCATGACCGCGCACAACGTGTTGGTGCACACGCCCACGGTGTAGGTGCCGTTGGGGTGCCGCTTGTACTGCGTGTAGAAGGTGGCCACGGCGCTCACCTCCGCGGGCGTCAGCTCCAGCTGCTCGGAGCAGAACATGATCCCGTCGCGGCTCACGTACCCGTCCACCGACTGCACCAGGTGCAGCATCGGCAGCAGGCCGGAGCGCGGGTCCGGGTAGCGCGCCTTGATCGCGGCGGCGTCGGCGGTGAGCGACGCCAGCGTGTCGGCGTCGTACCGGGCCTGCGAGCGCGCGCTCGTGGGTTCTGCCGTCATCGGTCGACCCCTCCCAGCACCGGGTCCAGGGACGCGACGGCGACGACGACGTCGGCCACCTGGCCGCCCTCGCACATCACCGACACGGCCTGGAGGTTGTTGAACGACGGGTCGCGGAAGTGCGCCCGGTACGGCTTGGTGCCGCCGTCGGACACGGCGTGCACGCCGAGCTCGCCGCGCGGGTGCTCCACGGTCTGCCACGTCTGCCCGGCCGGGACGCCGAAGCCCTCGGTGACGAGCTTGAAGTGGTGGATCAGCGCCTCCATCGAGGTGCCCATGATCTGGCGGATGTGGTCGAGCGAGTTGCCCTGGCCGTCCGCGCCGACCGCGAGCTGCGCCGGCCACGCGATCTTCTTGTCCGCCACCATGACGGGGGCGCCGGCGGTGTCCTCGAGCCGCGTGAGGCACTGCTCCACGATCCGCAGCGACTGGTAGCACTCCTCCAGCCGCAGCACGACGCGGGAGTAGCAGTCGGCGTCGGTCGACGTCGGCACGTCGAAGTCGTACGTCTCGTAGCCCGAGTAGGGGAACGCCTTGCGCACGTCGTAGGGCAGACCCGTGGAGCGCAGCACCGGCCCGGTGATGCCGAGGGCCATGCACCCGGCGAGGTTGAGCACCCCCACGTCGGTGAGCCGCGCCTTGAAGATCGGGTTGGCGAGCATGAGGTCACCGAGCTGGCCGAGGTACATGCGGATCTTGGGCAGGGCGGCGCGCACCTGGTCCTCGAACCCCTCGGGCACGTCCTGGGCGACGCCGCCCGGCCGCACGTAGGCGTGGTTCATGCGCAGGCCCGTGACGGCCTCGAACAGCCGCAGGATCTCCTCGCGGGCCGTGAACCCGATGGTCATGACCGTGGTCGCGCCCATCTCGTTGCCGCCCGTGCCGAGGCACACGAGGTGGGAGGCCACCCGGTTGAGCTCCATCATCAGCACGCGGATGATCGACGCCCGCTCGGGCACGTCGTCCGTGATCCCCAGCAGCTTCTCCGTGGCGAGGCAGTAGGCCGACTCCTGGAAGAGCGGCGCCAGGTAGTCCATCCGGGTGCAGAACGTGGTGCCCTGCGTCCAGGTGCGGAACTCCATGTTCTTCTCGATGCCGGTGTGCAGGTAGCCGATGCCGCAGCGGGCCTCGGTGACCGTCTCGCCGTCGATCTCGAGCATGAGGCGCAGCACGCCGTGGGTGGACGGGTGCTGCGGGCCCATGTTGACGACGATGCGCTCCTCGCCCACGGCCTCGCGGGCGATCTCGTCCCAGTCGCCGCCCGACGCCTCGAACCCGGGGACGCCCGGGTCGAACTCGTCGGTCGGCGCCTTGGTGGCGGTGAAGGTTCCAGACGTCACGAGTACTGCCTCCTCGTGTCCGGCGGCGGCACCGTGGCGCCCTTGTACTCCACGGGGATGCCGCCGAGCGGGTAGTCCTTGCGCTGCGGGTGCCCGGGCCAGTCGTCCGGCATCTCGATGCGCGCCAGGCCCGGGTGGCCGTCGAAGACGATGCCGAAGAAGTCCCAGGTCTCGCGCTCGTGCCAGTCGTTGGTGGGGTACACCCCGGTGGTCGAGGGGATGTGCGGGTCGGCGTCCGGCACCGACACCTCGAGGCGGATGCGACGCCCGTGCGTCACGGAGGTCAGGTGGTAGACGGCGTGCAGCTCGCGGCCCTCGTCCTGCGGGTAGTGCACGCCCGAGACGCCGAGGCTGAGCTCGAACCGCAGGTCCTGGTCGTCGCGCAGCGCCCGGCAGACGGCCACGAGGTGCTCGCGCGCCACGTGCAGCGTCAGCTCGGCGTGCGGGCTCGGCGGGTCGGTCTGCGGGTCGACCGACACCCGCTCCACCGCGTCCTCGAACGCGACCCCGGCCGCGCCGAGCACCTCCGCGAGCACGTCGACGGCCTCGTCGAACCAGCCGCCGTAGGGGCGCGTCGCCGGGCCCGACAGCGCCACGGTCCGGACCAGCCCGCCGTACCCCGACGTGTCTCCCGAGCCGCGCACCCCGAACATGCCCTGGCGCACCTCGACGACCTCGGGCCCCCGACCGTCCTGCGCCGGCTCGCCGCCGGCGACGACCTCCCCCGTCATCGCAGCAGCCCCTTGAGCTCGAACGTGGGCGTGGCCTCGAGGGCCGCCGCCTCCGCGGCCGCGGCCGCCTCGCGGCGGTTCACGCCCAGCGGGGAGTCCTGGATGTGCTGGTGCAGCGCGAGGATCGCGTTGATGAGCATCTCCGGGCGCGGCGGGCAGCCGGGCAGGTACACGTCGACCGGCACGATGTGGTCGACGCCCTGCACGATCGCGTAGTTGTTGAACATGCCGCCGCTGGACGCGCACACGCCCATGGACAGCACCCACTTGGGCTCGCTCATCTGGTCGTAGACCTGCCGCACCACCGGGGCCATCTTCTGGCTCACCCGGCCCGCGACGATCATGAGGTCCGCCTGCCGCGGCGACGCCCGGAAGACCTCCATGCCGAACCGCGACAGGTCGAACCGCGACGCGCCGGCCGCCATCATCTCGATGGCGCAGCACGCCAGTCCGAACGTCACCGGCCACACGGACGCCTTGCGCAGGTAGCCCGCCAGGTCCTCGATCGTCGTCAGCAGGAAGCCCGACGGAGCCTCTTCCAGGCCCATGACCCCTCCCCTTCGTGAGCATCGGTGCCGGATCGTGCCGGCATCGTCGCCGTCCGTAGTGCCGTGTCGTTCTGGGTCGTGCAGGTCGTGCAGGTCGTGCTGTTGGTGCTGGTCGTGCGCCGGGTCAGACCCAGCTCAGGCCGCCGCGCCGCCACTCGTAGACGAAGGGCACGGTGATGAGGGCGAGGAACGACAGCATCGCCACCAGGCCGAAGCCGGCGAGCGCCGCGAAGTCCACCGCCCACGGGTAGAGGAAGACCACCTCGATGTCGAAGACGATGAACGTCATCGCGACCAGGTAGTACTTGACGGGCAGCCGCCCGCCGCCGACGGCGTGCGGCGTCGGCTCGATGCCGCACTCGTACGCGTCGAGCTTGGCGCGGTTGTAGCGCCTGGGGCCGATGACGGCGCTCGCCGCCACGCCGCCCACGGCGAGCACCAGGGCCACGCCCATGAGCATGAGGACCGGCACGTACGGATTCGTCATCGTGCCGCTCCCGTCCGCGCCGCCGCGCCGCCGCGCCCGACTTCGTGCATCTCGACCACTCCTTCGTGCTCGTGTGCGCTCATGCTCTGCTGACCCCGCCCGATCGTCGTGCCGCGCTCATGCCGCCGGCACCACCCTCGTGAGCCCCGCGATGACCCGGTCCACCCAGTCACCGCCGCGCGGCTCGTAGCAGTCGGACAGCAGCTTGAGCACGAACCGCATGACCACCGGGCGCGGCAGCCCGTACCGCACGCAGATCCGCATGACCTGCGGGTGCTCGATGAGCCGCACGAACCAGCGGCCCAACGTGTAGTAGCCGCCCAGGTCGGCCCGCATCCGGTCCGCGTAGGACGCGAGCGTCCGCTCGCGCGCGTCGTCGGTGGTGCGGGTGCGCGCCTGCGCGATCGCGTCCGCCGCGACCCGACCCGCTTGGAGGGCGTACGCGATGCCCTCGCCGTTGAACGGGCTGACCATGCCGGCCGCATCGCCCACCAGCATCGCGCCGTCGCGGTAGAGGGGGCTGCGGTTGAAGCCCATCGGCAGCGCCGCGCCGCGGATCGGCCCGACCTGGTTCTCGGGGGTGAAGCCCCACTCGGCGGGAGCGTTGCGCATCCAGGCCTGCATCATGCCGCGGTAGTCGTGGCCGGTGGCGGACTGCCGCGCGGGCGTGGAGCTCACGGAGCCGAGGCCCACGTTGGCGGTGCCGTCGCCGAGCGCGAAGATCCAGCCGTAGCCGGGCAGCAGGTTCGACTCCCCGGGGGCGCCGTCCCACAGCTCGAGGTGCGACTCCATCCACGCGTCCTCGTGGCGGGACGTGCCCTCCGTGCGTAAGTAGGTGCGCACCGCCGTGCCCAGCGGGCGGTCGTCGCGGCGCGTGATGCCGAGCCCGGTCGCGAAGCGGGAGGAGACGCCGTCGGCCGCGACGACGACGGGCGCGCGGTAGACGGCCTCGGCGCCGTCGGCGCGTCCCCGCCCGTCGAGCGGCTGCGTGCGGACGCCCACCACGCGGCCGTCCCGGTCGTCGACCAGCGGGCCGGTCACCTTGGTGCGCTCGAGGAGCTTGGCGCCGCTGGCCTGCGCGTGCTGGGCGAGGCGGTGGTCGAGCGACATGCGGGACCGGGCCATGCCGTAGCCGGGGTAGGAGTCGAGGTCGGGCCAGGGCAGCTCCCACGAGCGCGCGCCCGCGACCACCCGCAGGCCCTCGTTGCGGATCCACCCGTCCTCGGCGCGGGTGCCGAGGCCCATGCGGGCGAGCTCCCCCACCGCGCGGGGCGTCAGGCCGTCGCCGCAGACCTTGTCGCGGGGGAAGGACGCCTTGTCGAGCACGAGGACGTCGAGGCCTGCCGACGCGCACCAGTGAGCGGTGGACGTCCCGGCCGGACCGGCGCCCACCACGATCACGTCAGCGTCGTCTGAACGACCTGCCCGCACGTGCCCACCTCGCTCCCTCGAGCGCCCCGGCGACGGTGCCGGAGTCGATTTGTGAACCCCATCACAACTCTTGTCGAGCACTCTAGTCACGTTCGCGGGGCGATGTGTAGGAAGGTAACCCTTCCTTGCCGCGACACCGCCCCGGCGCACCCCCGGGGCCACGTCGCCGCAGGTCCGGAAGGGTACGGGCGTCGGCATGTCGCGGGGTGCGTGCACGCCCCGACGTGCCTACGGTCGTGCGCACGCGGGACGTCGGACGAACCCGCGCCATCCACCGCAGCCAGACCTCCAGGAGGCTCCACCCATGAAGGCAGGACCCGCATTCGTCGTCGGCGCAGCGCTCGGCTACCTGCTCGGCACCGAGAAGGGCCGGCAGCAGCTCGACAAGGCCAAGGACTGGGCGACGGAGACCTGGAACGACCCGCGCGTGCAGGCCAAGGTCGCGGAGTACTCGCCGCTCGCCAAGGACCGGGCCACCGAGGGCTGACGTCGACCAGCTCGGCAGCGGGTGCGTCTGCTCGGCACGGGACGGTGCCGAACGGACGCACCCCTTGCCGAACGGATCTGCCTCAGGCGGGCCGCACGCCCCGGTGCAGCGCGACGATGCCGCCGGCGAGGTTGCGGTACGACACCCGCTCCCACCCGGCGGCGAGGAGCCGACGGCCGAGCGCGTCCTGGTCGGGCCAGGCGCGGATCGACTCCGCCAGGTAGTCGTACGAGCCCCGGTCGCGGGTCACCGCTCCCGCCACGACGGGCAGCGCCCCCATCAGGTACTCCTGGTACACCACGCGGAACGGCGCCCAGGTGGGCGTGGAGAACTCGCAGATGACGACGCGACCGCCCGGCCGCACCACCCGCAGCATCTCGTGCAGCGCGGCGTCCGTGTCCACGACGTTGCGCAGGCCGAAGCTGATCGTCGCGGCGTCGAACGCCCCGTCGGCGAACGGCAGCCGGGTCGCGTCACCCGCGACGAACGACAGGTCGGGGCGGCGCGCCTTGCCCACGGCGAGCATGCCGAGGCTGAAGTCGGACGGGACGACGAGCGCGCCGTCGGCCGCGAACGGCTCGCTCGACGTGCCGGTGCCGGCCGCCAGGTCGAGCACCTTCTCGCCGGGGACCGCAGCCACGGCCTCGACCACGGCCCGGCGCCAGCGGCGGTCCTGCCCGAGCGAGACGAGGTCGTTGACGAGGTCGTAGCGCCGCGCGATGCCGTCGAACATCGACGCGACCTCGGCGGGCTTCTTCTCCAGGCTGGCGCGCGACATGGACGTCATGGTCGCACGCCCCTGCCCGCCACCGGCGACCCGTTGACGGCGTCGCGCGGCTCGCCTAGCGTCCCCGGCGAGGGCGGCGTGCGGCCGTGGCTCCCTGGATCGGCAGACAGGCCCACTGAGCCGGCGCGACGCGGCGCCGGTCTCCCGGGCGCCGCCGTCAGGAGGCACCGATGAGCACCTGGATCAAGAACCCGCTGGCCGTCTTCACCGCCGACGACTCCCCCGAGGCGCCCGACGCGCGCGGCGGCGTCGTCGTGACCGACGGCGTGATCACCGAGCTGGTCGCCGCCGGCGCGACCCCCGCCGCCCCCGTCGACGAGACGTTCGACGCGTCGGAGCACGTGGTCACGCCCGGCCTGATCAACACGCACCACCACTTCTACCAGACCCTCACGCGGGCCTGGGGGCCGGTCGCGGACGCCGAGCTGTTCCCCTGGCTCACCACGCTGTACCCGGTGTGGGCGCGCCTCACGCCGCGCGCCCACGAGCTCGCGACGAAGGTCGCGCTGACCGAGCTGCTGCTGTCCGGCTGCACCACGGCGGCCGACCACCACTACGTCTTCCCGGCTGGCCTGGACGACGCGATCGACATCCAGGTCGCGGCCGTCCTCGAGCTCGGGATGCGCGCCACGCTGACGCGCGGCTCGATGACGCTCGGCACGGACGACGGCGGCCTGCCGCCGCAGTCGGTGGTGCAGGACGCCGACACGATCCTCGCGGACTCCGAGCGCCTGATCTCGACGTACCACGAGCGGGGCGACGGCGCGCGGATCCAGATCGCGCTGGCGCCGTGCTCGCCGTTCTCGGTGACGACCCAGAACATGCAGGACACGGCCGAACTGGCCGCGCGGCACGACGTGCGGCTGCACACCCACCTCGCCGAGACGATCGACGAGGAGGACTTCCTGCGCGAGCGCTTCGGCATGCGCACGGTCGACTACCTCGAGTCGGTGGGCTGGCTGACCGACCGCGCCTGGCTGGGCCACGGCATCCACTTCGACGACCAGGAGATCGCCCGCCTCGGCGCGGCGGGCACGGGGGTGGCACACTGCCCGACGTCGAACATGCGGCTCGCGTCCGGCATCGCGCGCGTCCTGGAGCTCGAGGACGCAGGCGTGCCCGTCGGGCTCGGGGTCGACGGCTCGGCGTCGAACGACGCCTCCACGATGATGCCGGAGGCCCGCCAGGCCCTCTACCTGCAGCGCCTCAAGTACGGCGCGTCCGTGCCGGTGGCGCGCGCCCTGGGCTGGGCGACCCGCGGCTCGGCCCGCGTGCTGGGCCGCGACGACCTCGGCACCCTCGCCGTCGGCAAGCAGGCCGACCTCGCCCTGTGGCGCCTGGACGAGCCGCGCTTCTCCGGCTCGCACGACCCGGTCGCCGCCCTCCTCCTGTGCGGCGCCGACCGCGCCGACCGCGTGATGGTGGGCGGCGACTGGCGGGTCGTCGACGGCGCGGTCGTCGGCCTCGACGTGCCCGCCCTGCTCGCCGAGCACCGCGACGCCGCGCGCCGCCTCGTCGCCGGCTGACCCTCGCCCGCACAGGGCGCCGAACAGGCGGTTGCGCACGTTCCCACCGCTGAGAACGTGCGCAACCGCCTGCTCGGCGGAGTACGCGGATCGCGGGCGCCCACGTGCACTGTCGGGCACGGCGTGCGGGAGGGGATTCTTTGTCGCGAGGCTGGTCGGGCCTGGCGGGAGCCGCGAGGCACGAGCGGCGGATGGTGCGCCTCGCGACAAAGAATCCCCACCCGCACGCCCCAGCCCCGACCGGACTCCGATCCGTGATCCGGAAGGGGTTGACACAGATCACGCTTTGCCGGTCGAATAGTGGAAGGCTTCTTCCACTAGCCGGAAGATGAACAGGCTCAGATAGCGAACAAGGAGGTCCGCTATGTCACGGTCCACACCCACCCGGCCTACCACCAGCCCGACCCGCCCCGAGGACGAGCGGCTGCCGCTCGGCGCCACGATCGGGTACGGCTTCCAGCACGTCCTCACGATGTACGGCGGGATCATCGCGCCGCCGCTCATCGTGGGTGGCGCCGCCGGTCTCACCTCGGCCGAGATCGGCACCCTGATCGCCGCGTCGCTGTTCATGGGCGGTCTCGCGACCATCCTGCAGACGGTCGGGATCAAGTTCTTCGGCTCGCAGCTGCCGCTGGTGCAGGGCGTGTCGTTCGCCGGCGTCTCGACCATGGTCGCGATCGTCGGTGGCGGCGGCGGCATCCCCGCGGTCCTCGGCGCGGTGCTCGTCGCCTCGGCCATCGGCTTCCTCATCACGCCGTTCTTCGCGCAGATCATCCGCTTCTTCCCGCCCGTGGTCACCGGCGTCGTCATCACGACGATCGGCCTGACCCTCATGCCCGTGGCCGCGAACTGGGCGATGGGCGGCAACGCCGAGGCGCCCGACTACGGCTCCACGAGCAACATCGGACTGGCGTTCCTCACGTTCGCGATCGTCGTCCTGCTGTCCAAGGTGGGCTCGGGCGTCGTGTCGCGGCTGTCGATCCTCATCGCGATCGTGGCCGGCACGCTGATCGCCCTGGCGCTCGGCATGGCGGACTTCTCCGGCGTCGGCGAGGGCCCCGTGGTCGCGTTCCCGATGCCGTTCAGCTTCGGCGCCCCGACGTTCGAGGTCGCCGCGATCGTCTCGATGCTCATCGTCATCCTCGTGACCCTCACGGAGACGACGGCCGACATCATCGCCGTCGGCGAGATCGTCGGCACCAAGGTGGACCGCAAGCGCATCGCCAACGGCCTGCGCGCCGACATGGCGTCGTCCGTCGTCTCGCCGATCTTCGGCTCGTTCACGCAGTCGGCGTTCGCCCAGAACGTGGGCCTGGTCGCGATCACCGGGGTGAAGTCCCGCTTCGTGGTCACTGCCGGCGGCGGGATCCTCGTCGTCCTGGGCCTGCTGCCCGTCCTGGGCCGCGTCGTGGCCGCCGTGCCGACCCCCGTGCTGGGCGGCGCCGGCGTCGTCCTGTTCGGCTCCGTGGCGGCGTCGGGCATCCGCACGCTCGCCAAGGTCGACTACCAGAACTCGATGAACCTCATCATCGTGGCGGCGTCGATCTCGTTCGGCATGATCCCGATCGCGAAGCCCGACTTCTACGACCAGTTCCCCACGTGGTTCGGCACCATCTTCCACTCGGGGATCAGCTCGGCCGCCCTGATGGCGATCCTGCTGAACATCCTGTTCAACCACATCAAGGCGGGCACGCCGAAGGACCCGTCGGTCTTCGTCAGGGGCACGGCGAGCAAGGCCGTCGACGACGACCAGCTCGACGACCTCGCCGACGACGGCGTCCTCAACCGCTCGAACCAGCGGCGGGACGGCGCGGCCACCTCCTGACCCGCACGACCGGCCCCGCTCACGGAGAGCAGCGCACCGTGAGCGGGGCGTGGCGGGCCTCCGGGCGTACCCTGGAGCCGATGTCCGCCACGCCCCTGCCGGCTCCGCGACCCCTCCCGGGCGCGACCACCGGCACCACCCCGGATCCCGCGACCGAGCCCCTCGCGCTCCTGGTCCGCACCTCCCGGATCGACGACCTCCCCGGCGGTCTCACCGCCCTCGTCGACCTCCTGCCCGACGCCCGGCCGCTCAGCTGGGTGCGGCGCGGCGACGGCATCGTCGGCTGGGGCGAGGCGCTGCGCTTCGACACCTTCGGGCCCGGCCGGTTCGCCGACGCCGAGGCCGCCTGGCAGGCCACCCTCGCGCGGGCCGTCGTGCGCGACGACGTGCACCTGCCCGGCACGGGGCCCGTCGCCTTCGGCACCTTCGCCTTCGACGACGCCGGCCAGCTCGACGACCAGGACGGCGACGTCGGCCACGGTCGGCCCGACGGCTCCCTGGTGGTCCCGCGGGTCGTCGTGGGACGGCGCGGCGGCGTGACGTGGATGACGACGATCACCCCCGGCGCGAACATCGACACCGCCCCCGGCACCGAGGCGCTGCGCCGGGAGCCCCGCACCGAGGTCCCCGCGCCCGGCCGCGTCCGGTTCACCGACGGCGCCGTCGCGGCGGACGACTGGCCCGCCGTCGTGCGCGAGGGCGTGGCCCGCATCCAGGCCGGCGAGCTCGAGAAGGTGGTGCTGGCCCGCGACGTCCTCGCCACCACCGAGCACCCGCTGGACCCCCGGTGGCTGCTGCGTCGCCTCGCCGACCGCTACGAGGCCTGCTGGACGTTCTCCGTCTCCGGCATGGTCGGCGCCACCCCGGAGCTCCTCGTCCGCAGCGAGAAGGGGCTGGTCACCTCGCGCGTGCTGGCCGGCACGATCCGCCGCGAGGCCGGGATGTCGGACGACGACGCCCTGCTGCACGCCGCCCAGCTCGCGCGCTCCTCCAAGGACCTCGAGGAGCACGAGTACGCCGTCGCCTCCGTCGCCCGCGCCCTGGAGCCCTTCTGCTCGTCGATGAACGTCCCCGACGCGCCGTTCGTGCTGCACCTGCCGAACGTCATGCACCTCGCGTCCGACGTCACGGGCGTCCTCGACCGCGTGGCGCCGGACGGGGGCGGGCGGCCGCCGTCGTCCCTCACCCTGGCGGCCGCGCTGCACCCGTCGGCGGCCGTGTGCGGCACGCCGACCGTCGTCGCGCGCGACCTCATCCGCGAGATCGAGGGCATGGACCGGTCCCGCTACGCCGGGCCCGTCGGCTGGGTGGGTTCCGACGGCGACGGCGAGTGGGGCATCGCGCTGCGCTCCGCGGAGCTGTCCCCCGCCGACCCGCGGCACGTGCGCCTGTTCGCCGGCTGCGGCATCGTCGCCGCCTCCGACCCGGAGGCCGAGCTCGCCGAGTCCGAGGCCAAGCTGGTGCCCATGCGCTGGGCGCTCGGCGCGGACTGAAGCTGCCGGCTAGCCCTCCCAGACCTGCTCGCGGAAGTCGGACCAGACCTGGACGTCGGAGGTGGCGCCCATGAGCCCGATCCGCGCGTCCGTGAGGGCCAGCAGCATCTCGACGAGCGACGCCCCGCCGGCGAGCTGGTCCCCCAGCTCCGCCCAGTCGTCCCCGTCGGGGAGGTTCGCGTGGATGGACGAGATGTACATCTGCGCGTTGCCCTGCATCGACACGTAGTCGGCGTTCGTGACCGTGCCGCCCAGCGTGCCGTTGTTGTCGGCGTAGGTCTTGAGCCAGAACCCGGGCACCTTCACGGAGTCGACGGAGATCCGCAGCGCGTCGCGCCGGGGGCCGTCGTTCGTCACCGGGACGTTGACGACGTCGATCCCGTTGATCCCCGTGAGCGGGAGCTGCAGGTCGCGCGTCTCGAGGTCGCCGTCGAGCGAGAAGGTGTTCGCGTCCTCGCGCTTCCCGCAGTCGCCGGGGAGCGAGATGTTGATGTCGTACTCGCCCCCGAACGTGATCCGTGCGCACGGGCCGAGCTCGATCCGCGCCTCCTTCTGGACGGAGGCCTTCGCCTCCTTCTCCGTCGGCTGCCCGCCGTCGGACTTCTCGTCGGACTTCTCGTCGGACTTCGCGTCGGCCTTGTCGTCCTTGCCGGCCGCCTTGTCGCCGCCGGCGTCGTCCGTCGCGTCGCCGGTCGAGCCACCGTCGGCCGGGTCGGCCTCGTCGCCCCCGGTCGGGGCGTCGGGCTCCGTGGCGGTGTCGCCGCTCGCCGTACCGTCGTCCGTCGCGCCTGATCCGCCGTCGTCCGTGGCGGACGGCGACGGGCTGGGCGTCGCCTCGGGCTCGTCGGCGGTGCCACAGGCCCACTCGAGCCAGCCGAGCGGGTCCCAGCAGTCCGACGCGGTGCGCACCTGCGCCGGGACGACGGCGCCGGACTGGACCGCCGTCGCGCCCGTGCTGCCCAGGGCGAGCACGACGACCGCGGCCGCGACGGCGGCGTGCCGCCCGCCCCGCGCCGGCTCCTCCTCGAACGGCAGGAGCTCGGCGAGGGTGACCTCCTCGCCCTCGGCCCGCGGGTCCGCGGGCTCGGCGCCCGCCTCGGGGGCGGGATCAGCGGAGGGCGCGACCGCCGCGTCGTCGGACGCGGCGGCTCCCTCGGACCCGGCGCCGGTGCGCGGCATCCACGACACCTCGAGGACGCCGCCGACGACGCCCAGGATCATGCCGATCCCGAAGCCGCCCAGGTTGACGGCCAGCAGGGAGTACACCGAGATCGCCAGCGTGATGACGCCGTAGAACACCCGGAACTGCGGCTGCGTCATCACCAGCACCCCGAGGAGCACCAGCGCCACCGGCAGCAGCGTGGTCTGCATGCCCTCGATGCCGAGCTGGATCTCGAAGTTGTCGAGCTGCAGCCGGCCGGAGAACCACAGCACCAGACCGGCCAGGATCGCCAGGGTGGCGCCCCAGAAGGGCCGGCCGGCCCGCCACGCGGCGAACCGCTGGCGGCGGGTGACGGCCGGCCCGTCCGGGGTGGCCTCAGGGACCGAGATGTTCTCGTCGCTCACGCGTCTCTCCTACCTCAGTCCCTGGCCGCTCAGAAGCACTCGGTGCCGTCGGAGATCTTCAGGTGCAGGTCGGTGAGCTTGAAGACCGCGGCCGACGTGCTCGACGAGACCTGCTTGAGGTTCTGGATGTCGATCGCGTCGGAGTCCATGGCGAAGTCGCCCTTGCTCCCGTGCGCCTTGGTGTTGACGGTCGAGGCGTCGACGCCGATGCGGATCTGGTTGAACGTCGCCGTACCGCGCAGGTCGCTCATGCCGATCTGCAGGTCCGTGGCCTTCACCGGGTTCTTCGGGTTGGTGCCCGCCGAGATGAGCAGGCCGAGCGGCATGCCGGGGACCTTCACCGACTGGCAGAGGTTGTGCAGCGTCGCGTCCTTGATGTTCGCGATCGCGACCGGCTGCGCCTTGCCGTCGGCGTCCTTGGCCTGGCCGGCGTACTGCGAGAAGCCGGTGCCCTCGAGGGAGTCCGCGGCGATCTTGAACTGCTGGCCCGAGATGGCCATCGACACGGGCACGGCCCCCTGGGCGACGCCGCCCATGAGGACACCGATGACCGCGACCGTCGGGACCGCGGCGAGCATCGCACGGCCTCGGCGCGTGCGCGTCAGTGCGCTGAGCTTCATTTCCCCTCCACAGACGACTATTGGCGACCCCTGTGTCGCCGACGAGTGGCGACGGTACGCCCCTTACTGAGGCGCCGTCAATAGAACGCGGCGGGAGGCCCCGGGCTCGGCTCCCGGCACGCCCACGACCTCGCGGAACGGTCATATGCTCTGCTCATGGCAGCCGCGCGACGCACCCGGATGAGCCCCGACGAACGTCGGCAGCAGCTCGTCGCCCTGGGTGTCGCGGCCCTCGCCGACCGCCCGCTGGAGGCCGTCACCGTCGAGGACCTCGCGGCCCAGGCCGGCGTCTCCCCGGGCCTCGTGCACTACTACTTCGGCAACCGCCAGGGCCTGCACTCCGCCATCGTCCGCACCGCGCGCGACGCCATGCTGCACGCGACCCGGCCGCGCCCCGAGCTGCCGCCCCGCGAGCGCCTGCGCGACACCCTCGACCGGTTCGTCGAGTTCGTGCACGACCACGACGCGACCTTCTACTCCCTGGTGCGCGGCGCGGCGTCCGGCGACGAGGAGGTGCGCACCACGGTGCAGCACGCCCGCGACGTGCTCGCCGGCCATCTGCGCGACGCCTTCCAGGAGATCGGCGTCTCGCCGAGCCCGCTGCTCGACGTGGCGCTCAACGCCTGGATCTCCTTCGCCGAGCAGGCGCTCGTGGAGGCCGCGACCGACCCCCGCATCCCGCCGTCGGACCTCGCCGACTTCCTCGAGCGCAGTGCCCTGGGCGTCCTCGCCGCCCTGCGCCCGACGCACGCCACCGCCGGCTGACCGCGCGGCCGGCCGCCGCCCCCTCCCCGCGCCCGGGGACGGCAAAGCCCCGCGGGCCGCGACGGGGAGGGGGAGGTGGTCGCGGGCCCGCGGGGCTGTCTGTGGTCCGGTCAGCTGCCGTTGCCGCCCTGGAGGAGGTCGCGCAGCCAGCCCGGCAGGTTGTTCGGGTCGGTCGAGTCGGAGCCGCCGCCCTGGTCCTGACCGCCCTGACCCTGGTCCTGGCCGCCCTGACCGTCCTGACCGTCCTGGCCGTTCTGGTCCTGGCTGCCCTGACCGGTGCTCGCCGACTCGTCCTTGACCGCCAGCGTGACGTCGACGGTCTGCGTCTTGCCGTCGCGGACGTAGGTCAGCGTGACCTTCTGGTCGGCCGACTTCTCCCGGACGTACGCGGTCAGCGACTCGGCGCCGTTCACGGCGTCGTCGTCGATCGCGACGATGATGTCGCCCTGCTGGAGGCCGGCGTCGGCCGCGGGCGACCCGGACGACACGTCGACCACCTCGGCACCGCGGCGCGTGACGCCGTCGGCCGTGGCCGTCGCGTCCCGCATCGTCACGCCCAGGAAGGCGTGCTCCGCCGTGCCGTCCTTGATCAGCTGGTCGGCGATGTTGGTCGCGAGGTTCACCGGGATGGCGAACCCGAGGCCGATCGAGCCGGACTGGCTGCCGCCGCCCATGCCGCTCGACAGGGTGGCGATCGACGACGTGATGCCGATGACCTGACCCTGCGCGTTGAACAGCGGGCCGCCGGAGTTGCCCGGGTTGATCGCGGCGTCGATCTGGATCGCGTTGGTGACGACCTGCGTGCTGCCGTCCTCGCCCGACGCCGACACCGGCCGGTCGAGCGCCGACACGATGCCGGTGGTGGCGGTGTTCGCCAGGCCGAGGGGGTTGCCCACGGCGAGCACGGCGTCGCCCACCGTGACGTCGTCGGACGTCCCGAACGACGCGGGCTTCAGGTCCTCCGGCGGGTTCTTCAGCTTGACGACGGCCAGGTCGGTGGTCGGGTCGGTGCCCACGATCGTCGCCTCGTACAGGCGCCCGTCGGACAGGGTGACCTGCACGGTGTCGTTCTGGGCGCCGGAGACGACGTGGTTGTTCGTGAGGATGTGGCCCTTGTCGTCGTAGACCACGCCCGAGCCCTCGGCGCCGCCGGACTGGCTCTGCACCTGGATCGCCACGACGGACGGGGCGACGGCCGTCGTGACGGCCTCCCAGTTCGGGTTGCTCGACGTGGAGTTCTTGACCGGCGCCTCGTCGGTGGACTGGTTCGGCGACGAGCCCACGCTGGCGAGCGACGACGGGCTGCCCGCGTCGAACGCGCCGGTCGCGGCCGCGGTGCCGAGGCTCGCCAGGATGGCGGCGGCGACGGCGGCGACCGTCACCGGCACCCACACCGGGCGCTGGCGCTGCGTGGTCGCGCCGCTCCCGGGGCCGCCCTGGGAGGTCTGCTGCGAGGTCGCGTACGGGTCGCCCGGCCGGCCGTACGGCTGGCCCTGGTGCTGACCGGGCTGCTGGCCCTGGTAGCCGGGCTGGCCCTGCTGCCCGTACGGCTGCTGCTGGTGCTGCTGCTGCGCGTAGTACGGCGAGCCGGGCGCCATCTGCCCGTAGCGCGGCTGCTGCGCCGCGGACTGCTGCGGCGCGGCCTGCTGCTGTGACTGCTGGTACGTGGGCTGCGGCGGCGTCGGCTGCTGGGCCGGGGTCGTCGGCAGCTGCTGGGTCGGCTGCACGGCGAGGTGCTGGGTGTCCTGCGACGCCGGCTGCGGGGCGGCCTGCTCCGCGGCGCCCGGCTGCTCGGCCGGGTGCTCGGCGGGCTGGTTCGCGCTGCGGTTCGGCTCGTCGGCGCCCGACGGCTGCGGGGCGCCCGGGTTGTCGGTGCTCATGATGCCCTCCTCGATGTGTGCCCCTAGGACACCAGCCCATCCTGGTGCGGCGCTTGGTTCAACCTGAGAAGATCCTGCGAATTGTGTCCTCCCAGGTCAGAGCGTTGCGCGAACGGCGGCGGCGATCCTCCCGGCCAGATCCCGGGACTCGGCGAGGCGGTCGGCGCGCGGTACCCGCACCTCGATGACCTGGACCCCCCGACTGGGCGCCCGCAGCGCGTGCCGCAGCGAGCCCACGTCCAGCACGAGCTGGTGGTCGACGCCGTACGCCGCGCACAGCGGCCCGAGGCTCGCCCCGTGCGGCGTGCCGAAGACGCGCTCGAACGTGGCCGCGCCGTCGTCGGACGCCGCCAGCTCCCCGTGCTCGAGGGTGGCGAAGATCGACCCTCCGTCGTCGTTGACCACCACGATCTCGAGGTTCACCGAGGGCTCGTGCGGGCCGCGCAGCAGCCCGCCGACGTCGTGCAGGAACGTGAGGTCGCCGACCAGCGCCCGCGTGCGGCGCCCCTGCCGGGCGGCGGCGTGCGCGACGCCGGTCGCGGTCGAGACGGTGCCGTCGATGCCGGCCAGGCCGCGGTTCGCGAGCACGTCGGGCAGGTCGCCCGCCAGCGGGTGGTCGAGCCCGAGCACGAGGTCGAGGTCGCGCACCGGGTTGGAGGAGCCGACGACGAGGACGTCGTTCGGCCCCAGCACGGAGGCAACGGCGCGGGCGACGGCGAGGGCGGCGTGCGGCGCGCCGGTCAGGCCCTCCGCGACGGCGTCGTCCGACGTCGCCGCCTCGACGACGCCGGCCGCCGCCCGGCCCGCCGCCTGCCAGCGGGCCAGGAACGTGCCGTCGGAGCCGGCGTCCCGGGCGCCGGCGAGGGCCGTCGGCGCCGACCAGCGCTCGGCCAGGGCCGGCACGACGAGCTCGGCGTTGCGCGCCGCGTCCGGCCACGGGCCGCCGCCGGGGGCGACGACGGTGACGACGACGTCCGGCCGCGCCAGCAGCCGCTGCACGGGGCGGGACAGCGTCGGGCGCCCGAAGACGACGACGTGCTCGACGTCATGGGTCAGCTCCTCGACGCCGAGCACCGAGCGATAGGCCGCGACCGCGTTCGGCCCGCCGCACGCGCCGGACGACGGCTCGGCCAGCAGGGGCCAGCCCTGCGCCTCGGCGACCGCGCGCGCGACCGCCCCGGCGCCGTCCCCCGCGACGACGAGGGTGCGCGCCGGGTCCCCGTACAGCGCGGGGTCGCCGCCGGGCGCGGGCGCCGGCGGGACCACCGTGGTGCGGCGGAGGCGCTCGGGCCAGGTCTCCTCGGTCGGCAGCGATGCCAGCGGGACCGGCGGGTGCAGCGGGTCCCGGAAGGCGAGGTTCACGTGGACCGGGCCCGGGTGGGCGTCGCGCAGCCCCTGGGCCGCGGCGAGGGCCCGGCCGAGCGTGCCCAGCAGGTCGCGCACCTCGCCGTCGCGCCCGTCGGGGGCGGGCACGTCGACGGCGTACCGGACGGCCGTGCCGAAGAGGCCCACCTGGTCGGTGGTCTGGGAGGCCCCGGTGCCGCGCAGCTCGTGCGGGCGGTCGGCGGCGAGCACCACGAGCGGTACGCCGGTGTGGTGCGCCTCCAGGACCGCAGGGTGCAGGTTCGCCACGGCGGTGCCGGACGTCGTGACGACGGCCACCGGCCGCGGGAGCTCGACCTGCCCGTCCTCGCCTGTCCCGCGGACCACGGGCTCGGCGCCCCGGGACAGCCCCAGCGCGAGGAAGCCGGCCGACCGCTCGTCGACGCGCACGTGCAGGGTGAGCAGCCCGCGCTCCGCCGCCTCGGCCAGCGCGTAGGCGAGCGGCGCGGAGCGCGAGCCCGGCGCCAGCACGACGTCCCGCACACCCTGCAGCGCCAGGTCGGTCACGACGGCGCGCGCGGCGACGACGGACGGCGGGAGCGGCGCGGTCATGCGGCCTCCTCGAGCAGGACGGACAGGCGGGCGTACCGGGCCAGCCACCGGTCACGGGTGGCGGGGTCGGCCTCGGCGGCCGCGAAGGCGTCGGCGTCGGGCGCGGGCCGCCGGACCGGCAGGGCGCCGTCGACGGGCAGCAACGGCTCGGCCACGACGTCGCGGGCCAGGAGCTGCGAGGTCGCCAGGCCGCACGCGTACGGCAGGTCGGGCAGGGCGGCCGCGAGCGCCACGCCCGCCGCGAGGCCGACCGACGACTCGAGCGCGGACGACACCACGACGGGCAGGCCCACCTGCTCCGCCAGGTCGAGGCAGGCGCGCACGCCGCCGAGCGGCTGGACCTTGAGCACGACGACGTCCGCAGCGTCCTCGCGCACCACCCGCAGCGGGTCGGCGGCGCGGCGGATCGACTCGTCGGCCGCGACCGGCACGGGCGTGCGCAGCCCGCGGCGCACGGCGGCCAGGTCGGGGACCGTGGCGCACGGCTGCTCCACGTACTCCAGTCCGCCGGCGGCGGCGTCGAGCACGGGGATGCGGGCCAGCGCCTCGTCGGTGGACCAGCCGCCGTTCGCGTCCACGCGGATCGCGCCGACGCCGGGGCCGTGGAGCTCGTCGAGCGCCGCTCGGACGGCGGCGACGCGCGCCTCCTCCTCGGCGAGGGGCTCGAGCACGCCTGGCCGCCCGTCGTGCGACGGGCCCCGCTGCGCGACCTTCACCTTGGCCGTGCGGCAGCCGCCGGAGGCGAGCACGATCTCCCGCGCCCGCTCGGGGCCGACGGCCGGCACGGTGACGTTGACGGGCACCCGGTCGCGCACCGGGGCGGGGAAGCCGAGGTCGGCGGCCTCGCGCGCGGCGCGCAGCCACGTCGCGGACTCCGCGTCGTCGTAGTCCCAGAACGGGGACAGCTCGCCCCAGCCGGCGTCGCCCCGCAGCAGCAGGCCGTCGCGGACGTCGAGGCCCCGGAACCGGGTGGTCAGCGGGGTGCGGTACACCAGTTCGCGGAGGAGCTGCACGCGTTCAGGTTACGCGGCGGTCCGGGGTGTCCCGAGGTGAGCCAGGGCGCGCAGGGGCGGCGGGTGGCCCGTCCCTCGGAGACCGCCCCCGGATCAGTCGGTGAACTCCGTCAGCCCCGGCTCGAACGACAGCGGGCTGGGAGCGGGGCGTCCACCGATGCGTTGCGCGTCGCGACGGACCGTCTCGGCGTCGTACACGAAGATCTCGTGCGCCACGTCCTCCGGGTCGACCACGTCGTCGTCGGGTTCCACCGTGCCCATGCCCTCAGGGTGCGCCCGTCCGTCCACCGTCGCCGGGAGGACGCACGGTGTGCCGCGACGGCGCCCGCCCGGCCGCTTCAGAACTAGGGTGGCGCCGTGAGCAGCGCACCACTCCCCCGGCCCGTGTCCCACACCTTCGACCCCGCCCGCTGGCGCGAGGTCGCGGGGTTCGAGGGCCTCACCGACCTGACGTACCACCGCGGCGTGGAGCGCGACGCCGACGGCGCCGTCGTGCGCGACCTGCCGGTGGTGCGCGTCGCCTTCGACCGCCCCGAGGTTCGCAACGCCTTCCGGCCGCACACCGTGGACGAGCTGTACCGCGTGCTCGACCACGCCCGCATGACGTCCGACGTCGGGACCGTGCTGCTCACGGGCAACGGCCCGTCGCCGAAGGATGGCGGCTGGGCGTTCTGCTCCGGCGGCGACCAGCGCATCCGCGGCCGCTCCGGCTACCAGTACACGACCGCCGAGGACGGCGGCGGCGAGCAGCACGGCGCCGACGCCGTCGACCCCGCCCGCGCGGGTCGGCTGCACATCCTGGAGGTGCAGCGCCTCATCCGCACGATGCCGAAGGTCGTCATCGCCGTCGTGGACGGCTGGGCCGCGGGCGGCGGGCACTCGCTGCACGTCGTGGCGGACCTCTCGATCGCCTGCCGCCAGCACGGCCGGTTCAAGCAGACCGACGCGGACGTCGGCTCGTTCGACGGCGGCTACGGCTCGGCGTACCTGGCGCGGCAGGTGGGCCAGAAGCGCGCGCGGGAGATCTTCTTCCTCGCCCGCGAGTACTCCGCGGACGACGCCGAGCGGTGGGGCGGCGTCAACGAGGTGGCCGAGCACGACGACCTCGAGAACCTCGCGATCGAGTACGCCCGGACCATCGCGGGCAAGTCCCCGCAGGCCGTGCGGATGCTGAAGTTCGCGTTCAACCTCGCCGACGACGGCCTCATGGGCCAGCAGGTGTTCGCCGGCGAGGCCACCCGCCTCGCCTACCTCACGGACGAGGCCGTCGAGGGCCGCGACGCCTTCCTTGAGAAGCGCGACCCCGACTGGTCGCGGTTCCCGTACGCCTTCTGACCCCGCGCCGCCCGCGGGGCGGTAACCTCCGGCCATGCCGCCGAGGTTCCGTCGCCCCGAGCCGATGACCAGGTTCGAGCTCGTGCCGGACGACGAGCGCGAGGACGCCCACCTGCCCGGCTCCCCCGACGGCCCCGACGACGACCGGCCCGGCCGACTCGCGGCCCTGCGCGACCGCGCCGTCGACCGCTGGCGCCGGCTGTCGCGCCGCGCGCAAGTCGTTGTCGCCGCGTCCACGGCCGTCGTCGTCCTCGGGGCCGCCACCGCCGCCGTCGCCCCCGGGATGATCGACGCCCACGACCAGCGCCAGCGCGCCGCCGCCGTCCGCGGCCTGCCCGGCGCCGTCGACGACCTCTCCCGGCCGCTCGACCTGTCGTGGGAGCTCGGCCGCGGCGGCAGCACGGCCACCGTCCTGGCGGACGGGACGGTCGTCACCACCGACATCGAGGACGTCGTCGGCTCCGACCCGGCGACGGGCCGCGAGCGGTGGCGGCACGCGGTGGGCCCGTCGGCGCAGTGCGGCCCGCCCGAGACCCTGGGCTTCGGACGGGAACGGACGGTGGACGAGTCGGTCGTCTGCGTGGGCCGGTCGCCGGACGGCCGGACCGTCACCACCGTGGACCGGTCCGGGGAGGTGCTCGGCACCCGCACCGTGGACGGCGGTGGAGAGGTGATCCCCGCCGGCAATGGCACGATCGCCGTCGTCAGCGCGCCCACCGGCACGTCGGTGTCCGTCCCGGCGGGGTCGAGCCGTGCCGACCGGCTCCGGGCGGTGCGCGACGCCGGATGGCGAGACGTGCGCCTGAGCCTCGAGGACGCCGTCACCGGGGAACCGCGGGGGGCGGAGACGATCGCCCTCGACGACGTGAACCTCTCGAGCTGCGCCTACCAGGAGGACGAGGGCTCCGAGGAGATCCTCGAGCTCACCCCGTGGACCTTCACCGGCGAGGTGACGACGACGCAGCTCTGCGACACCGCCGTGGCGATCACCTCCGAGGGCGCCGGGATCAGGATCGATGAGGGTCCCGCGTCCTGGCCGACCCTGCTGTCCGACGGGCGGATCGCCGTCGCCGGCGAGGAGAGCCGCGTCTACGACCCGTCGGGAGCGCTCGTCGCGACGGTGCCCGGAGCCGTGGTGCCGCCCCTCGTCGACGACCAGCCCGACGGCCCGCTCGTCGCGGTCGGCGTGGACTGGAGAGGGCTGGAGGCCGACGGGCGTCTCACCGTGGTGACCGACGAGGGCGACGTGGTCTGGTCGTCCGCGGTGACCGCCCTGACCTCGGTCGTCGCGCGGGTGAACGGGACGCTGGTCCTCGTGGACGACGACCGCGTCGTCGGGCTCGACGCCGCCACGGGTGCCGAACGGTGGAGGCGGGACGACGTGCTGAAGAGCGGCACCGACGGCCCCGGCGAGTACGTGTACGGCGCGGTCACCGACGGCACCCGCGTGCTGCTCGCCACCATGCCCATGGAGGGGCCGAACCGCCTGGTCGCCGTCGACCTCCGTGACGGCACGGTCCCGTGGACGCGCGAGGTCGACGGCTCGCCGCAGCGCATCGCCGCCGCGGGCGGCCACCCGGTGCTCCTCGACTCGGAGGACGCCGCCGCCCACGGCCTCGGCCGCTGACGTCGGGCGTCACGCGGGCGCTCAGGAGAGGTCCCAGCTCCCGCCGTCCTTCGGCACGAGCTCGATCCACGTGCTGCCCGGGTCCAGCTCGACGGGCTCGCCGTCGCGGGTCAGCTCCACGGGGGACTCCTGGTCCTTCTTCGACCACTGCACCGGGACGGTCTTGCCGCCCGTGGCGAGCACGCCCTTGCCCTTCCCGACCAGCTTCGTCTTGGGGACGGGGTTGCCGGCCGGGTCCTTGTACTTCGTGTCCACCACGTCGACGGACAGCAGCAGCACGTTCGTGGCCGCGAGCCGCTTCCCCGCCGTCGAGACGGCCTCCTGCGAGCCCTCGCTGCGCAGCCACTGCTTCTGCTTGCCCGACCAGTCCCACACGCTGCGCTGCGCCGGGCTGAGCTTCACGTCGACGGTGGCGGCGGCCGCGCCGTCGGCGCTCGCCGTCCCCTCGCCCGCCGCGTCGGCGTAGCGGAGCTGGGCGGGCGGCGGCGACGTGCGGTCGTCGTCGGCCTGGTCGAGGAAGGCCTGCATGTCGCCGACGACGTTGTGCGGGGCGGCGCGGTTCGGGTCGCGGGAGAAGCCGGCGTCGCCGCGGTCCATGATCACCGACTGCGTGCCCGACTCCTCGACGTCCTTGATGAACGGCGTCTGCCCGCCCGAGTACGCGAGGATGCCGCCGAGCGGCGCGACGACGTCCGGGTCCATCGGCCGCACCGAGCGCACGGGCTCCACGACCTCCGGGATCCGGGAGTGGTAGACGGCGATGAACCGGGTGATGCCGCCCTCCACGACCTCCTCCCACACCATGTCCGCGTCCTCGAGCCCGGTCTGCGGCCGGGCCTGCGGTGCGTTCTCGATCTTGACGGCGAGCGCCGGGCGGGCGGCGACCTCGTCCGACGGCACGCCGGTGAGCGGCCACGCCGGCGGGATCTCCGGCGAGGGCGGCGCGCCCTTGTCCGCCGTCGTGTCCGGGGAGGCTGTGGGCGACGGGCCGCCGGAGGAGCACGCCCCGAGCGCGAGGACGGCGGCCACCGCGAGGGCGGCCGCGGCGCGGGCGCGGGACGGGCGGTAGGTGGCGGTCATGCGTCCTCCGGGGCGTCGGGCTGTGGCGCGAGGTCACCTCACCGTAAGTCGCCGGCCCCCGGATCGGGCGTCAACTCACCCGCCAGGACCCGCTCCCGCGCGGCACCAGCTCGATCCACAGGTTGCCGGGGTCGAGCTTCGCCGTCTTGCCGGCGGGCGTCGTGAGGGCGATCCGCGACCGCGTGCCCTTCTTCTTCCACGTCACGTTGAGCGCCTTGCCGCGGGTGAGCAGCACACCCTTGCCCTTGCCGACCATCTGCGTCTCGGGCACCGGCGCCCCGCTCGGGTCGCGGTACTTCGTGTTCTTCATCGCGACGGACAGGATCAGCACGTTGCGTGCCCGCAGCTGGTTCCCCGACGAGATCGACGGCGTCGAGCCGTCGTACCGGGCGTACGTCTTGGTCTTCGCCTTCCACCGCCACACCGTGCGCTGCACCGGGGAGAGCCGGACGTCGGCCACGTGCCCGCGGCGGTCGTTGGTCGCGGCGGAGCCCTGCCCGACCTTCGCGGCATGGGCGAACTGCGGGGGCGGCGGCTTCCTGCGGCTCTTGTTCGCCTGCTTGGCGAACGTCTTCACGGAGCCGTAGACGTTGTGGGGCGCGTACCGGTCGCCGCTGCGCCAGAAGCCGGGGTCGCCGCTGTCCATCGTCACGGACTGCACGCCCGCCTTCCCCACGGCCCGGATGAAGGGCGGCTGCCCGCCCGAGTAGGCGAGGATCCCGTGCATCGGGGCCACGATCGCCGGATCCATGGGACGCACGGACCGCACCGGGCCGACCACGCCGGGCCACGAGGAGTTGTAGACGGCCACGTAGCGGCTGATCCCGCCCTCGACCACCTGCTCCCACACGACGTCCGCCGCCTGCAGGCCCCGCTGCGGGCGCGCCGCGGTGGAGTTCTCGACCTTCACCGCGACGGCGGGGCGGGCCGGGACCGTCTTGGTCCCCGTCCGCTTGCCGGTCAGCGGCCACACCGCGGGCTTGGGCTTCGGCTTCGGCTTCACGGGGGCCGGCGGGGTCGCCTTCGGCACCGCGACCTCTGGCGAGGCCGTCACCGTGGGCGGGGCGGCGGGCTCTCCCCCGCTGCAGGCGGCCGTGGCCACCAGCGCGAGCGCGACGAGCGCGGCGGCGGCTCCGGTCCGGGCGCGGCGGGCACCGCGGGCCCGGGTGCGGTGCATCATCCTCGACGTCCTCCTCGACGTGCGTCCGGCGTCGGCCGCGGGCTGGCCGGGCCGGGACCGGACCACCCTACGGCAGGGCGCCGCCGGGGCGGACCTACCCTGGTGCGGTGCCCGGTCCCTCGCTCCCCCCGTCCCTCGGCGCGCTCCGCGACGCCGTGCGCGACGCCCTCGACGGCGGCCCCGCCGTCGTCCCCCTGCCCCGCACGACGACGGGAGCGACGCCCCCTGGGACGGCTCTCGTCGTGCGAACCTCGGGGTCGACCGGCACGCCGCGCGAGGTGGCGCTGACCGCCGACGCGCTGCGGGCCTCCGCGACGGCGACGCACGAGCGGCTCGGCGGCCCTGGGCGCTGGGTGCTGACGCTGCCGCCCACCCACGTGGCCGGCCTCCAGGTGCTGGTGCGCTCGGCCCTGGCCGGGACGCCGCTGACCGCCGCCGACCCCGACGCGCGGTTCACGCCCGACGGCCTGGCCGACCTGCTCGAGCCCGCGCTCGCCGCCGGGGACGAGCCGCTGTACGTCTCCCTGGTGCCCACGCAGGTGCACCGCCTGCTCGCCGCCGCCCGCGACGGCGCCCCCCGAGGTCTGGCGGCGTTGGCCCGCTGCGGCGCGGTGCTGCTCGGCGGCGCCGCGTCCCCGCCCGCCCTGCTGGCGCAGGCCGCCGACGCCGGCGTGCGCGTCGTCACGACGTACGGCATGTCCGAGACCGCCGGCGGCTGCGTGTACGACGGCGTGCCCCTGCGCGGCGTCCGGGTCCGCGTGCGCGCCACCGAGTTGTCAGGGTCCCAGCCCTGCGAGTTGTCAGGGCCACACGCAGGTTCTGATGCTCCTGGCCCTGACAGCTCTGGGGTGGTGGGCGTCGTCGAGCTCGGCGGGCCCACGCTCGCCGAGGGGTACCTGGGCGACGACGCCGCCACGGCCGCCGTGTTCCACACCGACGCCGACGGGTCGCGCTGGTTCCGCACCTCCGACCTCGGCCGGCTCGCCCCCGACGGCACGCTGCAGGTGCTCGGGCGCGCGGACGACGTCGTGGTGACCGGCGGCGTGAACGTGGCCCCCGCGCCCGTGGAGGCGCTGGTCGGCGAGCTGCTCGCGGGCGAGACGTGCGTCGTCGGCGTCCAGGACCCCGAGTGGGGGCAGGCGCTCGTCGCCGTCGTCGTGCTCCCGTCCGCAACGAGCGTGGGGTCGCCGCTCACGCCCGTCGCCCCCGACGACGTGGCGCGGGTGCGCGCCACCGTCGCGACTAGGCTGGGTGCGCCGTCCGCGCCCCGCCGCGTGTACCGGGCGGCCGCGCTCCCCCTGCGCGGCCCCGGCAAGGTGGACCGCGCCGGCGTCGTCGCCCTCGTCCGCGAGCACGAGGCGCGCGCCTGACCTGCTCGCGACCCGCGACGCACCGCGCCGCACCGACGGACGGAGAACCATGGCCAGCTCGAGCGAGTGGATCGCCAGCGCACGACCCCGCACCCTGCCGGCGGCCGCCGCCCCTGTGCTGATCGGCTCCGGCGCCGCCGCCGACGTCGACGCCTTCGCCTGGCTGCCCGCCGTGCTCGCGCTGGGCGTCGCGCTCGCCCTGCAGGTGGGCGTCAACTACGCCAACGACTACTCCGACGGCGTGCGCGGCACCGACGTCGACCGCGTCGGCCCGCTGCGGCTCACGGCGTCCGGCATCGCAGCGCCGGGGCGGGTCAAGGGCGCGGCGTTCGCGTCGTTCGGCGTCGCCGGGGTGCTGGGGCTCGCGCTGTGCGCCGTGACCGGACACTGGTGGCTGCTGGCCGTCGGCGTGCTGTGCGTGCTCGCGGCCTGGTTCTACACCGGCGGCAAGCACCCCTACGGGTACGCGGGCCTCGGGGAGGTCGGCGTGTTCGTGTTCTTCGGGCTCGTCGCGACGCTCGGCACCACCTACACGCAGGCCGACACCGTCACCTGGCCGTCCGTGCTCGGCGCCGTCGGCGTCGGGATGATCGCCTGCGGCCTGCTCATGGTGAACAACGTGCGCGACATCCCGACCGACGTCGTCGCCGGCAAGCGCACCCTCGCCGTCCGGCTGGGCGACCACCGCGCGCGCCGCTGGTACGCCGCCTGCATCGTGCTGCCCGTGGTGCTGGGCATGGTGTGCGCGGCGTGGTCGCCGTGGGCGATGCTCGTCACCGTGCTGCTGCTGCCGGCAGTGCTGCTGGTGGTCCCCGTCATCGCGGGGGCCCGCGGGCCGCTGCTGGTGAAGGTGCTCGCCGGCACCGGCATGTTCGAGCTGGCGTACGGCGTGCTGCTGGGGCTAGGCCTGGCGCTCTGAGCCGCGCTCTGAGCCGCCCGCGCCGTTCTCGGCGCCGTCCGTCCTGCCCGTCGGGTCTGCGGCGTCGCCGTCGACCGCGGACTCCCGGTCCATGACGGCGTCCTCGAAGTCCGTGTCCACGTCGTGCTTGGCCGAGCCGTCCTTGCGGCGCTGCTCCTTCTCCGCGAGCCAGACGGCCGCGGCCTCCCGCGGCTTGGCGAGCGCGAGGTAGGACACGGCGAACGCCACGACGGCGGCGACGAGGACGAGGAGCCAGCTGCGCAGACCGAGCACGTAGCCGGCGCCGAGCGCGGCGACGAACAGCAGGATCCGCCAGACGGTGTACATCACGAGGGGCACCCCTCCAGGGTAGGCGCGATTCCTGAGCACCCCGCCCCTGAGCACCCCGGCGCCGAACTAGGCTGGGGGCATGTTCGCGCGTGTGATCCTGCCGCTCCTCGTGGTGGGGCTCGCCCTCTACGCCCTGCTCGACCTCGCCGGCTCCGACGAGGAGGAGCGCGGCGGCCTCCCCCGGTGGCTGTGGGCGGTGATCATCGTGCTGCTGCCGCTGTTCGGCGCCGTCGCGTGGATCGTCGTCAAGCAGGCGAGCCGGCGCGCGTCCGGCGGCCGCGGGAGCTCCGCCCGGCCGGGCCGCGGCCCCTCCGGACCGCGTCGGCCGTCCGGGCCCGTGGCGCCCGACGACGACCCCGAGTTCCTCTGGCGCCTCGAGCAGGAGAAGCGCCGCCGCCAGCGCGAGTCCGGCGGCAACGGCGACACACCCTGACGCCTCGTCGAACACGTTGTGGGCGGGCGTGCAGGTAGGCCGCGTACACGACCCAGATCACGAAGCTCCAGACCTCCTTGGGGTCCCAGCCCCAGTAG